>PNJO01000229.1 GCA_013821905.1 Sphingopyxis sp.
CCACCACTCCGATACGTCTGTTCATGATTTCAGTCTCCTTTGAAAGTTGAGCAAGAGGGTCAGGATGAGCGCGAATGCGGCCAGCGACAGGAGGGGCAGCGGCACCCCTCCGATGGCCATGCTCTCTCCCGAGCATGACGGGCCGCCGGTGCAGGGGACGATCGGGGCCGGAATGACGCCGACGTAGAGCAGGCTATGATAGAGCGCGACGAGACCGCCGCCGAAGGCCAGCGCCAGTCCATAAGGAACGACCGCGCGGTCCGACCTGAACGCCGCGATGCCGAGAATGATCGCGAGCGGGAACATGAAGGCGCGCTGGAACCAGCAAAGGTCGCACGGCGCCTGGCCCATGACCTCGCCGACGAAGAGGACGGCAAGGCTCGACAGGAGGGCGATGGCCCAGGCCGCGCCGAGCGGACGCCATTTGTGCGGAGCGAGCAGCGGAAAGCTCGTCATCGCCGACCGCCTTTGAACTTGGACTTGGGCCGTCGCGGCGGCGGTTGCGGCTTACTGTATTTTGACTTGAGGTAGCTGAGCAGGATGCCGTCGATCGACGCGATCATTCGCTGGAAGCTGGTCTTGATGCCGGGAAGCCGGAGCCAGGCAAAGGGGCCGCGGCAGCGATAGCGGTGAACGAACTTCGTCCCGCTTGCCGTCGGGGTCAGGATATAACTCTCCTCGAACTGGAGGATGAAGCTCGGCTTGACGTCGAGTATCAGCTCCTCGCCGGGGCGCGCGGAGAGCACCGTCGCGGAGACTTCGAGAAACTTGGGTTTGTGCGGATCCATACGCATCGAATAGCGGATCGCGATCGGGTCCTCGGCAAGCCGCTCGATCCGGACATAGGGGTTCCAGATCCGGTGGTTCTCGAAATCCCCGAGGACCGCCCATATCTGTTCCGGACTATAGGGGAGGTCATGCTCCCGCTCGAACTCCATCAACTTCACTCCTCTATCGATCGGCCGCCGGGCTTTGCCCCGCGCCGATGTCGGTGACGCCCGCAGGCGATGGGTCGGCGTGCGCGCCGCCCGTTGTGAACCAGCGGCGCAGGCGCGGGGCCATCCGGCGTTCGAAGCCCGCCGCGAGGCTGAAGGACGCCGGCACAATCAGCAGCGTCAGCATCGTCGACAGGATGAGCCCGCCGATCACCGTGACCGCCATCGGCGCGCGCCATGCGCCGTCGCCAGTGAGCGACAGCGCCGTCGGGATCATGCCCGCGACCATCGCGACCGTGGTCATCAGGATCGGCTGCGCGCGCTTGAGCCCGGCGTCGACGATCGCCTCGTCGCGCGGCACCCCGGACGCCATTTCCTCGATCGCGAAGTCGACGAGCAGGATGCTATTCTTGCCGACGATGCCGAGCAGCATCAGCACGCCGATGAACACGGGAAGCGAGAGCGGATAGCCCGTCAGCAGCAACGCGACCGCACCGCCGAGCGGGGCGAGCAGAAGCGATCCCATGTTGACGAAGGGCGGGATGATCTTGCGATAGAGCAGGATCAGGACCGCCAGCACGAGGAAGATCCCCGATACGACCGCGATCGCGAAGTTGCGCAGCATCTCGGCCTGCCACTTGGCGCTCCCGAGGACCAGCCGCGTGACCCCGGCGGGCAGGGTCTTGAGCGCCGGCAGCGCCTCGACCTTATCCATCGCCTGACCGGTCACGAGACCCGGAGCAAG
This sequence comes from Sphingopyxis sp., assembly GCA_013821905.1. Taxonomy (GTDB): domain Bacteria; phylum Pseudomonadota; class Alphaproteobacteria; order Sphingomonadales; family Sphingomonadaceae; genus Sphingopyxis. The sequence continues at coordinate 1,681 of PNJO01000229.1, forward strand.
GTCGGCCCCGATGGTGAGCTGGCGCACCTGGTTGGTCCGATTGATCTGGGTGGGGCCGGCGCCGAAGCCTATCTCGGCCACAACCGAGAGCGGCACCGTTCCCCCGTTCCGGGTCGGAACCGGCATGTTGCGAAGTGTATCGAGCCGCTCGCGCGCGGTTTCCGCAAGCGCGACGCGCACCGGTATCTGCCGGTCGGAGAGCGAGAATTTCGCGCTATTCTGGTCGATCTCGCCAAGCGTCGCGACGCGGATCGACTGGCTGAGCGCCTGCGTCGTCACGCCGAGCTGCGCCGCGAGCGCGAAGCGCGGGCGAATGACGATCTCGGGGCGCTGGAGATTGCCCTCGACACGCGGCGAGCGGATTTCCTTCACGCGTGCCATTTCGGCAAGCAGCCGGTTGCCGACATCTTCGAGCTTCTTCGGGTCGTCGCTGCCGAGCGTGATCGAGATGTCACGGCTGCTCCCGCCGCCGCCGCCATGCTGCGACTGGAAGTTGATGCGGGCATCGGGAACCTCAGCCAGCCGCGGCGCGCGGTCCTTTTCGAACTCGGTCGAGGTGAGCTCGCGGTCCTTGCGCAATTTCAGATAGACCGTCGCCGTGCCGACATCGATCCGCGACAAGGCGGATTCGACGAGCGGGTCGCGCTTCATGAGATCGGTCACCTCGTCGGCCACCGCCTCGGTCTGTTCGAGCGTTGCACCCGGGGCGAGCTGGATGGCGACGCGGCTCGTGTCGGAATCGATCGACGGCTGGAAGGTCATCGGGAGCAGCGAGAAGCTGAAAATGGTCGCAAAGAGCGCCAGCACACCGATGCCGACCACCCAGACGCGATGGTCCTTGATATAGCCGAGCCATTTCCAACGCCCGCCGCGCGCACGCGCGGCAGCGGCCCCGCTGGTGTCGAGGCTCCAGCGCAAGATGCGCATATAGGTGTCGATCAGCGGGCCCTCGCCATGCTTTTGCGGACCCTGCGCAGAGAGAAAATAGGCGGCGAGCATGGGTGTGATCATGCGCGCGACCGCGAGGCTCATCAGCACCGCGGCCACGACCGTCAGTCCGAAATTCTTGAAATATTGCCCGGCGACGCCCGGCATCAGCCCGACCGGCAAAAACACCGCGACGATCGTCATCGTCGTGGCGAGCACCGCGAGGCCGATCTCGTCGGCGGCGTCGATCGAGGCCTGATAGGCCGATTTGCCCATCCGCATGTGGCGCACGATATTTTCGATCTCGACGATCGCATCGTCGACCAGCACGCCGGCAACGAGGCTAAGCGCGAGCAAGGTCATCATGTTGAGCGAGAAGCCCATGAGGTCCATGAACAGGAAGGTCGGTACCGCCGACAGCGGGATGGCAAGCGCCGAGATCAGCGTCGCGCGCCAGTCGCGCAAGAAAAGGAAGACGACGACGACCGCAAGGATCGCGCCCTCGACCATCGCATTGATCGCCGAATGATATTGGCCCTTGGTATATTCGATGTCGCTGAACAGCTCGGTGAATTTGACCTTGGGGTTTTCCTTCTCGAGTTTTCGCAGCTCCTCGACCGCCGCGTCGTAAACGGTGACATCCGAGGCGCCCTTGGCGCGCTCGAACCCAAAGGTCAGCACCTGCCGCCCGTCCTGCTTCGAGACCGAGCGCTGCTCGGCGTAGAGATCCTTGACCTCGGCGATATCGGCGAGGCGCACGGTCCGGTTCGTTCCGACCGAGATCAGGGTCTCGCCGAGGGCGTTGGCGCTGCTCGCGTTGCCGAGGATGCGCACCGCCTGTTCGGACCCCGCGACCTCCATCCGGCCGCCGGCCGCATTGACGTTGAGCTGGACGAGCTGGGTGTTCACCGCGGCAGCGGTAAGGCCATAGGCACGCATCCGCTCGGGGTTGAGGATGACCCGAATTTCGCGGCTCACACCGCCCCGGCGATAGGCGTCGCCCATGCCGGGGACCGCGATCAGCCGCTTCGCGACGACATTATCGACATACCAGCTCAATTCCTCGAGCGTCATGTCGGTGGCCGAGGCCGACCAATAGGCAAGCGTGTTGCCCGAGGTCGAGAGGCGGATAACCTGCGGTTCGAGGATGCCGTTCGGCAGGTTGCTGCGGATCTGGGTGATCTTGTCGCGGATATCGGTCACCGCCCGGTCGATCGGTGTGCCGATCGCGAACTGGACGAAGGTCTGCGACTGGCCTTCGGTAACCGTCGAATTGAGCTCGTCGATCCCCTCAATCGTCCGCACCGCCGCCTCGACGCGCTGCGTGACCTGCGTTTCGAGTTCGGTGGGCGCGGCGCCCGGCTGGGCGATGATGACGATGGCGCCCGGAAAATCGATGTCGGGATCGCTCTGGACCCCCATCATGAGGAAGGAGACGATGCCCGCCACCGTCAGACCGAAGAACATGACGAGCGGCGGGATCGGGTTCCGGATGGACCAGGCCGAGATATTCTTGAAGTTCATCCTCTCT
>PNJO01000230.1 GCA_013821905.1 Sphingopyxis sp.
GCCGCTGCCCTCAAGCGCCGCGAGGCGGGCTTCTGCGGCTTCGAGTTCGGCCTGCGCATTGGCGATCTCCGCCTGAGCATTGACCACCGCATTCTCGCGCCGCGCAATGGCGGCAGCGACATCGGACTTGGCCGCCGAGATGTTGCCGCGGTTGCGGTCGAAGACGGGGAGCGGCACGGAAACATTGGCGATCAATGCGCGATCGCCAGTGTCGCGAAGCTGACGCACCCCGAAGCCGACCGACGGGTCGAGCCGGCCATCGGCGCGCTGTCCCTGGAGCCGCGCTTCGGCAATCAGCTTCTCGGTTTCGGCCAAGCGAACGTCGAGCGTCGCGAGCGAGTCCACCGTCTCCGGTGCCACCCACATATCGCCTTCCATTAACTCGGCAGGCGGGACCGAGCTTCCGAGGAGCGCCGCGAGCGAACGCCGGGCGGTCCTTTCTTCGGCCTCGGCCGTGCGTAGCTCGGCGGTGGCCTGAACGAGAGCCGCATTGGCGCGGAATGCGCGGAGCGGCGGCTCGTTGCCGGTATCGACCATGGCCTGTGCCACGCGGACGAGTTCACGGGCACGCGCTTCATTTTCCCGTGCGAGCGCGAGACTATCGCGCGCCGCGAGAGCGGTCGCGAACTGGTTGCGGACATCGAGCGCAAGATCTGCGCGTGCAATCTCCAACCTGTACTTCGCGGCCAGAAACTCGGCGTCGGCGAGCGTCATGCGCGCCCGGCGCCGGCCCCCGATATCGAGGCGCTGGTTTACCGAGACGGTCGTTTCGAGACCGTTGAGGCCCGAATAGGGGCCGGTGCCCGCGAAATTCTCGACATCGACATTGAGCGTTGGATTGTAGCGATAGCCCGCCTGACGCTGGCGACCGCGGGCGGCCTCCACTTCGGCTTCGGCGGCAACCACGCGCGGCGAGCGCGCGTCGGCTTCCTCCATCGCCTGCGCGAGGGACAATCGAGCGGGAAGCGGGCCGGTACGCACGGCCTCGCCTGCGGAAGAAGGCGGTCCCACCAGCTCCGTCGCTGCCGACTGGGCAGCGGCGGGCGCGGAATTTGCGCCTGCAACGAGCGCCACGAGACTCGCGGCGACAACTATGGATTTCATGAAAAAGAGACTCCTGACGTTTCCAGGGAGAAGCGCACGCGAAGGGCGCGCGCAGACCTAGAGCGTCAGGCGATTGGAGGGCGGAACGTCCCGATATAGGCGACGGGCGGCAAGGCGGCCGTCAGGATGCGCGTATGCGCTTCAGGGGCAGGCGTTTCGGTCGCTGCCGACAGCGTTTCCGCCGGGACGCCCGAATGGTGACCATGGCAACCATGAGCGGCGGCTGGCACCTGCTGCTTTTCGCCGGGAGAGGATTTTTTCTTGTCGATTTCGGCGCTTTCGGTCGCCGGTGCGGAAACGCAGCCGGCTTCGATCGCCGCGACAAAAAGGCTCGCCTCGGCCCGATCCTCGGTCGCATGTGCGAGCGACCCCGCAACCGTTCCGGATGCAAGGAGAAGGGTCAGGAGGAAGAGGATCACCCGTCGCATTGAAACCGGCCCCTAGCATCGAAACGGCGCGGTGAAAAGTAGAAGATTTTCAATCAACTTCGGCGGCACTCTTCGAACCCCCGAACCGGCTCCGTAATATTATCTCATGGAGGTAAGGGAGCAGTGCATCTTGCCCCTCTATAGTTGCAGAAGCGTCTAAAGAAACAGGATATCCGCCGAACAATCGCGCGTTAAGCACAATAATTCTACGATTGTCTTTTGCTGTTATTTCTATCGCTTCGCTATTGGCTCCCGCCTCCTTTGTTCGTGACGACATTCGAGCGATATGCTTCCCGTGAGACGAGGGGGTAAATCGGAAGCCGAGAAGCACAGCGTCCTGCCGGAACATCAGGGCTTGACCCTGTATCTACTACAGGGTGCAAAAGCCTGCCCTGGACAAAAAAGGGGAAAGAGGATGGTGACGCCGACAGTAAATCCCGTGAGCATGGCCGTCATCGAGCCGCTGCTGCGCGATCAATATCGCCTGTTCTGCGAATCACGCCGAATCGGAGATGAAGCCGCTGCGTGGCAGGCGCTGGAATGGGAACATATATTGAGCCAGCCCTATATGGGCGCGCATCTCGCCTCCCACTGGCACATGTTTCGCTATGCGATCGAGCTCGGGGATGCCCGCGAAGCTGCCGGTCAGGCGATGCGGTTCCTGCTCGTCCCGCTCGGTTCGCTGACCGGCCGCCTCCCCGCAGGGAATAATGGCCGCGCGCGGGTGAGCGCCTTCGAGCCGATGCCAATGCCGAACGCCCTGGAAGCGCTGATCGAAGCGGCCCGATCGAGGGAGAGCGGCGCTGCGCGAACCGATTGATCCGGTTTTGGACTTCCGGAACAGGTCATTCGCTGTTAGGGGCGCGACCATGTCCGGCGCTCCCCTTCGCCTGTTGCTTGTGTTCATCCTGCTGCTCAGCGGGCTCCACAATGCTGCGCCAGCGATGGCAGGCATGACGCACCATGCGACGGATTCGCATCTTTCGCACCATGTCGAGCCGGGCCATGCGTCGGACAAGGACACGCAAAAAGGTCAGCAGGACGCCGACCTCCACGGCAGTCACCATAATTGCCCGGTCGCATCCGATCAGGCCCTTTCGGGTCATGACGATCTGTCCTGCTTTTCCGGCGGCCTGCACTTTGCGCTGCCCGCGACGCGCCTCGCTTCGCGCGCGCTCGCACCGCCCCTGAACCCTCCCCTCGCCTGAACGACGCCTGCCGCGCGGCCCCTTTTTTGGCCTGCGCTCAGTCGAACCGTTCAGGAGTGATCATTCATGCATATCCATATGCGCGCCGCCCTGTTGGCCGGGGCTGCGCTGCTGGCGGGGTCCGTTTGGGCCCAGCCGCTAACGCTCGACCAGGCGGTCGAGCGGGCCATCGCTGCATCGCCCGAGCTTAGAGCGGGCGAAGCGGGGGTCGACGCCGCGCGCGCCGACCAGCTGCAAGCCCGCGTCCGTCCCAATCCGACCGTGTCGGTCGACATGGACAATGGCGTCGGGACGGGCGGCTATGGCCTGTTCCGGCAATCGGAACTCACCGTCACCTATTCGCAGCCGCTCGAACGCGGGGGCAAGCGCGAGGCGCGGATGGCGCTTGCCGAGCGCGGTGTCGTTCTCGCCGAGGCGCAGTGGCGGCTCGTCCGGCTCGACATCGCCCAGCAAGTGCAGCGCGCCTATATCGACGTCCAGATCGCCGAGCAGATGGTCTGGATCGCAGAGGATCGCGTCAAACTCGAAAAGGAGATGCGGACCGAAGCGATCCGGCGCGTGCGCGGCTACAAGGATCCGCTCTTCGTCGAGACGCGCGCCGATGCCCGCATCCTCGAAGCCGAGCTGGCCCTGAAGGAAGCCCAGGCGAAGCGGCAGTCCGCACGCGCATTGCTCGCCTCCTTCTGGGGCGGCGCTCCTGACAGCCTCGTTATCGCCGAGGGGATCGAGAAACCCGACCCGCGCGATCCGCCGCTTGCCGAAGCCGACGCGGCGGTCTTCGACGCAGCCGTCGACCGGGCCCGCGCGCAGGTCGTCGTCGAGCAGAGCCGGGCGCACCAGGACTATACGGTCTCGGGCGGCACGCGTTTTCTTCGCGAGACCAACGATGTCGCCGTTCTTGGCGGCATCTCGATCCCGCTCGGACGGTTCGACCGCAACCAGGGCAATATCGCCCGGGCGCAGGCCGAACGGCGGCAGCTCGAGTTCCAATCCGAAGCGAGCCGGCTCGAGCGGTTGCGGCGCCTCGCGTCGCTGCGCGCCGACGCCGACGCCGCACGCGTCCGGGCCGAGGGCATCATGAACGACGTCTATCCCAAGGCGGTGAAGACGCTCGGCCAGGTGCGCGAAGGCTATGCCCGCGGCGGATTTCTGTTCGCCGACGTACAGGATGCCGCCGACGTCATCATCCAGATCCAGGGTCAGTGGGCCGAGGCCATGACGCGCTACCGCGATTTGCTCGCGGAGATCGATCGCCTGACCGGCCGCTTCGATGCGGCTCCCCTTGCGGAGAATATTCCATGAAGAAGTTTCCATTTCCCGCCGCGGCTGCGGCGCTGTTCCTTGCCGT
>PNJO01000231.1 GCA_013821905.1 Sphingopyxis sp.
CCCGCATCGACCGCAACCGCGCAAAGGCCGACAGCGTCCAGCTGGCGATCAGCAGGTCGACACAGACCGTCAGGTCCCAGGCCATGATCATCGCCATCTCGGCAGGCAGCACCATCGCAAAGCTCTGAAGCGACGCCAGTCCCACCACGAGAAACAGGACATGCTTGCGTTCGAAGCGCGCAGCGAGGCGCAGCGGATCCTCGACCAGATTGCGGTGCAGCGACCGTGCGATCGGCGTTTCGGGCGCCAGCAGCATCACCGCGACCAGTGACGCCAGAAAAAACGCAAATGCCATGGCTGCTCCCCTCGACGGCCGGAGAGCCACAGATAGGGTGGGCGCCTAGCGCTGCAAGCCCCTGAAAGCGGGCAGAAAGCTCAAAGCGGCTCGAACGTCACCGTCAACCCGTCCTTGGGACGCGGGATCGGCAGCACGCGCCATTCGGGCGCATAGCCTTCCGCCACGACGATGCGATGCGTCGTCACGACATGGTGGAAAAAGATCTTCGCCTGCATGTAGGCGAAGTGCAGCCCCAGGCACATATGCGCGCCGCCGCCGAAGGGGACCCAGGCATATTTGTGCCGCTCGCGCGCAACCTCGGGCGAAAAGCGCATCGGGTCGAACCTTTCGGGTTCGGGCCAATGCTCCTCCATCATATGCGTATAGGCGGGGCTGACCCCGACCGATGTTCCGGCCGGAATGCGATAGCCGCCATATTCGAAATCCCTGAGTGCGCGGCGCGGGAAGCTCGGCACCGGCGGCACGAGCCGCAGCGCTTCCTTGAACGCCCATTCGGTCATTTCGAGCTGGCCGAGGCTGTTGTGCCCGACGCCCTCGCCCGCCGGCGCGACCGCGAGCATTTCCTCGCGCAGCCGGTCCTGCCATTCGGGGTGGCGCGCGAGCTGCCAGACCAGCGTCGTGATCGAGCTGGTGATGGTGTCGTGCGCCGCCATCATCAGGAAGTTCATATGATCGACGATCGCCTCGACGCTCATGTAATTGCCGTCGTCGTCGCGGGTGCGACAGATCTGGCTGAACATGTCCTCGCCGGTGCCCTCGCGCCGCTCGGGCACCATCCTCGCGAAATAGTCGACCAGATAGGCGCGCCCCTTCGCGCCGCGGCCCATCGCGGTGAAGGGCAGCGGCACGCGCACGACGCCGATCGCCGCCTGCACCATGTCGACGAACGCCTTGTTGACCTTGTCGGCCTCGGGCCCGAAGGGAATCCCGAGGAAGCTGGTCGCGGCAAGATCGAGCGTCAGCTCCTTGATCGCGGGATAGAATTTGAAGGTCTTGCCGCTCCAGCTCGCGACGCGTTCGCGGATTCCCTCGTTCAGCGAATCGGCATAGTGACGCATCGGCTCGGGCTTGAACGCGACCGACAAGATCTTGCGGTCGGCCCGGTGCTTCTCGAAGTCCATCAGCATCAGCCCGCGCGGGAACAGCAGGTTGAGCACCGGTCCCCAGCCCTGTTCGGACGAGAAGATCTTTTCGCGGTCGAACATGACGAGTTCGTTCGCCTCGGCCCCGTGAAGCGCGACGCTGCGCCCGCCGAAGCTGTTGTTGCGATAGACGCGGCCATATTTGGCGACCATGCGCCGCGCGAAGGCGGGATAGTCGCGGAGTTGCTCGAGCGTGTTGCCGAGCACTGGAATCCCGTCCTCGCCGGGAATATGGTCGATGGTGCCGTCGGGATTGCGCGGCAGCCAGTGCTGCGTTTCGGGGCCGAAGCGCCGTTCGGACCACTGGATTTTCGCAGGCGCGTTCATGGCGGCAAATCCTCGCTGTTTCTCGGTCGTTACCCCTGCGTATCGCACTACTGACACTGATGCAAGTAAGCCTTGCCCCGACGCGGGACTCCATTCACCGCAAATTCAACTCGACTCATGCAGCTTCGGCCTCAAGATCACGGGTCCGTTCGTTGGACCCCAAAGGACATGAACCATGGCCAGGAAGTTTCGCCGCCCCCTTTCCCTCGCCCTTGGCGCGCTCGCGACGACGACGTTCGGCGGCTGCTATTATGGTGACCTCTACGGGACGGATTACGCCTCGGCGGGCTATGCCTGCGAGACGCGCTACGGCGCGACCTATTATGACGATTATGACCCCTATGCCTATGACGACGGCTATGGCTACGACTGCTACGACGGCGCCGATTATGGCGGCGGTTTCGTGCAGATCGGTTTCGGCGGCGGCTGGTACGACGATTATTATTATCCGGGCTATGGCACCTGGATGTTCGACAGCTATCGCAACCGCTATCCGCTGAGCGGCCATTATCTGAACTATTGGGGCGGCCGCCGCGCATGGTGGAAGCATCGCAACGACCGGCCCGATGGCGGCTGGAACGGCTCCGGCCGGCCAGGCCGCGGCGACCATGACGGCCGCCCGGGACGCCCCGGCGGCTGGCACGGCGGCGACCTCGACGATGACGGCCCGCGCGGCACGCCGGGCCGCGGCAACGGCCGCCCGCCCGTCACCGGCAATCCCGGCTCGCCGGTTACGACGCCGGCGCAGCCGCCGCGCGGTCCCGCCGCGGTTCGCCCGCGTCCGCGCCCCGAAACGGTCGCCGGCGACCAGGTCCCCGACCGCCCGCGCGTTCCCGGCGTCGTGCGTCCGCGCCCCGATCGCGGCGACGCCCCGCGCGGCATGGGCCGTCCGGTGCGCAGCCCCGACGGCGCCGCGCCGGTCGAGCGCCCGGTCCGCCAGCCCGACAGCGTCCGCCCGTCGGCGCGCCCACCGCAGCCGGTCGCGCAGCCTGCGCCTGTGGCCCGCCCCGCTCCCGCCCCGGCGGCACGCCCGGCGGCGCCGCCGCGCCCTTCGGGCGACCGCCCGGTGCGCGTCGAGCGGGTGCGCGAAAACTGACCGTCAGGCTGGCGGCGCATTCGCCGCCGCCGGCGTGTCCTTCACCCCTGCCGACACCACCGTAGCGGCGACGAGATCGCCGACGACGTTCAGCGTCGTGCGGCACATGTCGAGGAAGCGGTCGACGCCGAGGATCAGCCCGATCCCCTCGGGCGGCACCCCGACCGAGCCGAGGATCAGCGCGATCACCGGCAGCGACCCGGCGGGCACGCCCGCGGTGCCGATCCCGCCCAATATGCACACGAGCATCACGACGACCTGTTGCTCAAGCGTCAGATCGATGCCGAAAAATTGCGCGAGGAAGATCACCGTCACGCCCTCGAACATCGCGGTGCCATTCTGGTTCGCGGTCGCGCCGATCGTCAGCACGAAGCGCGCGACCTTGTCGGGCAGGCGCAGGCGGTCGTGCGCGACGCGAAGCGCGGTCGGCAGCGTCGCGTTCGACGACGCGGTGGCAAAGGCCATCACGAACGCCTCCTGCGTCTCGCTAAAAAAGGCCACGGGCGATTTGCCCGCGAACGTCTTCAGCAGCACCGGAAAGACGACGAACATCTGCAGCGCGAGCGCGAGCAGCACCACGCCGACGAACGCCGACAGGCGGACGATCAGCTCCCATCCGAACTGCGCGGCAAGGTTGAACATGAAACAGAAGACCGCGACCGGCGCGAGCTGGATGACAAGGCCGATCAGCTTCATCGCCACTTCGAACACGCCTTCGATGCCGCGCTGGAGCGCTTCGGTCTGCGGCGTGCGCACCAGCATCAGCCCGATCCCGAAGAACAGCGCGAAGAACATCACCGCCAGCACGTCATTCTCGCCCATCGCGGCGAAGAAATTGTCGGGAACGATCGCGACGACCGCGTCCATTCCCGTCTTCGCCTCGCCCGCGCGGTCTGCGATCGCCTGCGCGCCCGCAGCGCCCTCGGCCATCAGCGACCGCGCGAGCGCCGGATCGACCCCCGCGCCCGGCTGGAGCAGGTTGACGACCGCCAGGCTGATGGCGACCGAGATCGCCGAGACCGCGATCGTATAGACGAGCGTGCGCGTCCCGATCGATTTCAGCGCCCGCGTCTCGCCCATTTCGGCAACGCCGACGATCAGCGCCGACACGAGCAGCGGAATGACGAGCATGAACAGCAGGCGCAGGAAAATCTGCC
>PNJO01000232.1 GCA_013821905.1 Sphingopyxis sp.
CCCGCGCCGCGGCGCTGGTCGCGGCGGCCGAAGGCGCCGGATACCGGACCCGCCTGCTTGCCCCGCCGGCGGCCGGATTGCGCCCCTGGCTCGACTGTCCGTTCGACCTGCTGCTCCTCAACCCCTTCCTCGGTTGGCAGGAACCCGCCGAGTTCGTGCGCTTCGCGCGGACGATCGCCGGTCGCCGGCCGTTGCTCGCGCTGTCCGACGGCGAATCCTTCGCCGACCGGATGACCGCGCTCGATTGCGGCGCCGACGATGCCGTGGGCTGGACCGGCAATCTGCCCGAGGTGCTCGCGCGCATCGCCAGCCTGCTGCGGCGAAGCCGGATCGCCGCGGGGCAGCTCGGCGCGGGCGAGCTGCGCATCGACCTGATCGACCGCCGCGTCGAGCGCGCGGGGCGGTTGATCCGCCTGCCGCTGCGCGAATTCGACCTGCTCGCGAATCTCGCCCGCGTGCCCGACCGGCCGGTGTCGCGCGCCGCGCTGTTGAAGGCGGTGTGGCAGCTCGATTTCGACCCGGGCACCAACCGCGTCGAGGTGCATATGTCGCGGCTGCGCGCCAGCGTCGATCGCGGCTTCGGCTGGCCGATGCTCCACACGGTGAAGGGAGAGGGCTATGCCCTGCGCTCGCGGCCCGATCGGCCCTGGCGCGCGTGACGTTGCGGCGTTGATGCGATTTTGCGCCGCAATTTGCCCTTTCCTGATCCCGGACCTGTCGCGGGCCCCAGCTTGCTTGACCAAAAGTTTCAGGTTGCTACTCATCTTCGACATAAAGAAAGCAACGATTCCCGGAGAAGATGGCCGATGCACCCCTCAGTTCATGCGCGCAGCAACCCCGACAAGCCCGCGATCATCGTCGCGGAAACCGGCGAGCAGATCAGCTATGGCGAACTCGACGCGGCGTCGAACCGCGCTGCGCAGCTTTTTCGCTCGCACGGGCTGGGGCATGAGGATGTCGTCGCCTTCATGCTCGACAATACGCCGCATTATTACGGCCTCACCTGGGGCGCGCAGCGCGCGGGGCTGCGCTATGTCTGCATTTCGTCGCGGCTGACGCAGGACGAAACCGACTATATCCTCGAAAACTCGGGTGCGAAGATCCTCGTCGTCTCGGCGAGCCTCGCCGCCGCGGCGCAGCAGCTCACGACCGGGATCAAGCGCTTCGCGATGGGCGGCGCGATTCCGGGTTACGAAAGCTGGGAGGATGCGGTTTCCGCCATGCCCGCGACCCCCGTCGCCGACGAACGCGCCGGGGTCGACATGCTCTATTCGTCGGGCACCACCGGGCGGCCGAAGGGCGTGCGCGTGCCGCTGCCCGAGGATCCGGCGATCGACGCGGCGAACAGCCTCGTCCTGCTCGCATCGGCGGTGTTCCAGATCAATGCGGACAGCGTCTATCTGTCGCCCGCGCCGCTCTATCACGCCGCGCCGCTGCGCTGGTCGATGACGGTCCACCGGCTCGGCGGCACCGTCGTGCTGATGAAGAAATTCGATCCCGAAGCGGCGCTGTCGCACATCGAAAAATATCGCGTGAACAGCAGCCAGTGGGTCCCGACGCATTTCGTGCGGATGCTCAAGCTCCCCGACGACGTCCGCGCCCGCTACGACACCACGTCATTGAAGGTTGCGATCCACGCGGCCGCGCCCTGTCCGGTGCCGGTCAAGCAGGCGATGATCGACTGGTGGGGCCCGGTGCTCTTCGAATATTATGCGGGCTCCGAAGGCAATGGCATGACCTTCATCTCCAGCCCCGACTGGGTGACGCACAAGGGCAGCGTCGGCCGCCCGATCCTCGGCACGGTGCACATCATGGGCGAGGACAATGAAACCGAACTCGGACCGGACGAGGAAGGCACCGTCTTCTTCGAAAGCGAGAATGTCTTCGAATATCATGGCGATAATGAGAAGACCGCGTCCAGCCGCAATTCGAAGGGCTGGTCGACCCTGGGCGACGTGGGCAAGGTCGACGCGGACGGCTTCCTCTATCTCACCGACCGCAAGAGCTTCATGATCATCTCGGGCGGCGTGAACATCTATCCGCAGGAAATCGAGAATCACCTCGTCACCCACCCGAAGGTCGCCGATGTCGCGGTGGTCGGCGGCCCGCACGAGGAAATGGGCGAGGAGGTGATCGCGGTGATCCAGCCCGCCGACATGGCCGACGCGACCGAGGAGTTCCGCGACGAGCTGATCGCCTTTGCGCGCGAGAAATTGTCGGGGGTGAAGATCCCGCGCCGCATCGATTTCCTCGAAGCGTTGCCGCGTCACGACACCGGAAAGCTCTACAAGCGCCTGCTCCGCGACCAATATTGGGAGAAGCGGAAAGCGGAGGCCTGACCCGATGACCGCGCGCGTCGAATTCTTCTTCGACCTGTCCTCGCCCTGGACCTGCCTGGCCTTTCACAATCTGCCGGGCGTGCTCGAACGCGCCGGCGCGACGGCGGTCTATCGGCCGATCCTCGTCGGCGGGGTGTTCAACGCGGTGAACCCCGCCGTCTATACCGCGCGCGAACAGGCCGACAACCGGCGGCTCCAGCATAGCTGGAAGGTGCTGAAGGACTGGGCGCGGCTCGCGGGCGTGCCGATGAATTTCCCGTCGCAATGGCATCCGGCGAAGAGCATCGCGGCGATGCGCTTCTGCTGCGTGATCGAGGAAGATCAGGCCGCGCTCGTCCGCTTCGCGCGCGGCGCCTTCGCAAGCTATTTCGACCGGCAGGAAAATCTCGACGATCCGGCGGTGCTCGCGGCGGTCGCCGATGCCGAGGGCCTCGACGGCGCCGCGCTTTCCGTCGCGGTGGGCAGCGACGCCGTGAAGGCGCGATTGCGCGCGAACACCGATGAAGTCATCGCGCGCGGCGGCTATGGCTCGCCGACGATCTTCGTCGACAAGGGCGACATGTATTTCGGCAACGACCAGCTTCCGCTCGTCGAGGCCGCCCTGAAACGCTGAAAGGGACTCTCCCGTGAAAGACCGTATTTCGATCACCATGCTGGATGGCGGTATCGCCGACGTCCGGTTGATCCGCGCCGACAAGATGAACGCGCTCGACCCCGCGATGTGGGAAGCGCTCGCCGAAGCGATCGACCGGCTGAAGGCAACCGCGGGCCTGCGCGTTGTCGTGCTGTCGGGCGAAGGGCGCGCCTTCTGCGCCGGGCTCGACCTCTCCAGCCTCAGCAACGATCGCGATCCGGGCGCGAGCAGCGCGGGCGGCAGCCTGTCGGACCGCACCAGGGGGATTTCGAACAACGCCCAATATGTCGCCTGGGGCTGGCGCGAACTGCCGGTGCCGGTGATCGCCGCAGTGCATGGCGTCGCTTTCGGCGCGGGCAGCCAGATCATGGCGGCGGCCGATATCCGCATCGTCCACCCCGACACGCGCATCGCGATCATGGAAATGCGCTGGGGCCTCGTCCCTGACGTCGCCGGCATGGCGCTGTGGCGCACGCAGGTCGCCGACGATGTGCTGCGCGAACTGATCTACACCAACCGCGAATTCACCGGGTCGGAGGCGAAGCTGCTCGGTTTCGCGACGCATGTTTCGGACGACCCGCTGGCGAGGGCGATGGAACTCGCCGCGGTGATCGCCGACAAGAATCCGCACGCGATCCGCGGCGCCAAGCGGCTCTGCAACATGCTCGGCCATGCGAGCGACGCCGAAATATTGCAGGCCGAGAGCGACGAGCAGGTCAAGGTCATCCGCACCCCGAACCAGATGGAAGCGGTGATGGCGGGAATGCAGAAGCGGAAACCGAATTTCACGGACTAGCCGTCGCCCCTGCGAAGGCGGGGAACGCTATCGGCGTGGTGCAAGGTTGCCAGCGGCCCCCGCCTTCGCGGGGGCGACGACTAGTCCAGCAGCCCCAGAAACCGCACCGCATTGTCCCAGTCGCGCCTGTTCGCGGCGCGCGTCTTTTGCGCTTCGCTGTCGGCGCCCCAGCGGCGTTCCTGGTATAGCTC
>PNJO01000233.1 GCA_013821905.1 Sphingopyxis sp.
GGTCGGGGAACTGTTCCGGGTCGCAAGACATGGGATAGCCGCGCTCGGCCAGCCGGCATGTGACGCGCGTCACAGGGCAGAAAATATAGCGGCAGAAAATAATCGGAAGGCGCGGGGCGGATGCCGCGCGCGCCAATATGGCGCGGATCGCGCACACGAAATGGGGGCCGACATCGCTGCCAACCCCCACTATCCGGTTTTGCTCCGCGTCCCGCCGTCCCGCTTCATCCCGGTCCGCCTCTCTTGCGATCGGCAGCCCGCAAAACGATGCGCTTCGGCGCACGCCGGAACAATCCGGCGACGGTTTGGTCGGCCCCCTTTCGGGGGCCGGCCTCACCTGGAAAGCCCTTCATCATCTCATCCGGGCGTCTGCCGAAGCGTCTGCCTTTCTCAAGCGATGGACTGCTTTCCCGTACCCGATCGGGTTCGCCTCAACTCGTGGGAATCGCTGCGTTCCGTGACCAGGCTATCGATCGCTTTCCTCGTCGGTCCGGTCCGTTCTCTTCCGGCTAGTCTTGCAACTACCCTTGATGTCCCGGCGGTCCGTCGTCTCCGTCGTCCGATGATTTGAAGCTGTCACGAACCCGGTCGGCCGCCAACAAAAAATCATCAAAAAGGCGGCTGAAACCCTCGCCGCCTGTGGATAAGTCCGGCATTAGCAACAAGCGGATTCGCTGCAGCATTTTTGTAACAGCGCTGCAGCATTTTCGGATTCACCGGCCGCGGTGCGGCGCGGCGAATCGCTCGCGCGACTCGCCGCGTTTGATCCGAATCGATTCGGCTGGACCGACTCAGGCGCGGCCGAGGTCGCCCTTGCCCACCGTCCCCGACGCCATTTCGAGCATCCGGTCGAGGCTCTTGCGCGCAGCGAGGCGAAGCTCTTCGTCCATCTCGATCTGCGGCTTGAGGTCGCGCAGCGCGATGTAGAGCTTCTCCATCGTGTTGAGCGCCATATAGGGGCAGATGTTGCAGTTGCAGTTGCCGTCCGCGCCCGGCGCGCCGATGAAAGTCTTTTCGGGCAGTGCCAGTTCCATCTGGTGGATGATGTGCGGCTCGGTCGCGACGATCAGCGTGTCGCCGGGAAAGCTCTTCGCGAATTGCAGGATGCCGCTGGTCGATCCGACATAGTCGGCATGATCGACGATATGCGGCGGGCATTCGGGGTGCGCGGCGACCGGCGCGCCCGGATGCTGCGCCTTCAGCTTGAGCAGTTCGGTCTCGCTGAACGCTTCGTGCACGATGCACACGCCCGGCCACAGCAGCATGTCGCGCCCGAACTTGCGGTTGAGATAGCCGCCGAGATGCCGGTCGGGACCGAAGATGATCTTCTGGCTCTCGGGAATCTGGCCGATGATCGTCTCGGCGCTCGACGAGGTGACGATGATGTCGCTGAGTGCCTTCACCGCCGCCGAGCAGTTGATGTAGGTCAGCGCGATATGGTCGGGATGCTGGGCGCGGAAACGCGCAAACTGTTCGGGCGGGCAGCTGTCCTCGAGGCTGCACCCCGCGTCCATGTCGGGCAGGATCACCGTCTTCTGCGGGCTCAGTATCTTTGCGGTCTCGGCCATGAACTTGACGCCGCAGAAAGCGATGACGTCGGCATCGGTGTCCGCCGCCTTGCGCGACAGCTCCAGCGAATCGCCGACGAAATCGGCGAGATCCTGAATCTCGGGCTTCTGGTAATAATGCGCGAGGATGACGGCGTTGCGCTCCTTGCGGAGGCGGTCGATTTCGGCGCGCAGGTCGAGACCCGACAGGTTTTCGCGAACGGGAGCAGTCATGGCTTTTCCTTATATGGCTTTGCCTTGGCGCCCCCCTACACCCTGCCCCGCGGCAGGGCAATTGACCCGATCAACCGGCCAGCCGCGTCGCGAGCGCGATGACGGGCGGCGCCATCGACAGCAGGTAGATGGTGACCCGCACCGCGATGACAATCGCCGCAATCGCCCTGGTCGCCGGATGGACCCGGCCGAGCGTCCGCCGGTCGTAAAGCGCGACGATTCCGACGACGGCGAGCTGGATCAGCCCGACCGGGATGTCGGACCAGCCGATCATCAGCGGCATCGGCAACAGCCGGCCGAGCGCCGGTTCGAGAATGACGATCGTCGCGCCGATCATCAGCCGCCGGTGCCACGCCGTCGCGTGGCGGCGGCGCACCGCCGCCCAGACCGTCAACCCGAACGCCAGCGATTCGATGACGGTCAGCGCCAGAAAATAGGGCGGCGAGAAAAAGGGCGGAAAGCGGTTCAGCACCAACGAGGCGACGCCCGTGAAAATGCCGAGCCCGGTGATCAGGATCGCCAGCGCCGCGCCGGCCCAGCCAAGCCGCCGGTGCCAGACCATATCGCCGCGGGAGGCCAGCGTCGGCTGCGCGATCAGCAGCCCAAGCCAGGCAAGCATCGCGACGCCGTGCAGATGCACCCAGAAGGGCGCCGCGACCGGATCGACAAAGCCGCGCAACGCGAACTGCACGAAACCGATGATGATGAAGATGGCGAGCCCGATCGCCATCCGCTGCCAGAAACGCTCGGCGCGCGCCGCGCCCTCCGTCGTCGTCGCCATGCCACACCCCCCAGTCGGCCTGATCCCGGAAGAGTTTAACCCAAATCGCGCATCCGGCCAAATCTTCGTGCGAAGCCCCGCCGCGAGGCCGCCCGTCTGCAGCGATCAAGCGGCGTCATAGGCGCGCCGCCCGCGCGCGGCAGACATGCTGTGCGTATCCTTCAAGGCGAGCGAACGCGCGCGGATCGTTTCGACGCTGTGCCAGTTTGCGGTCACGCGGTCGGGGGTCAGCCGCACCGTCACATAACCGCGATCCTGCGTGTTCGCCCATTTGAGCTGCGGCGACGAGCGACGCAGCGCCGTGACGCGCGTCTCGTCGGTCACGCCCTTGATATAGCTCTCATAGCCCGGCGAAGTGACGCTCTGCCCTGCGATCTCGATCCCCGCGGGGCGCCCGTCCTCGACGAGGTCGAAAGCCCAGGCGTTGTGCGTGTCGCCGGTCAGCGTCACCAGATCGGCATCGGCGCGCTGCGCGGCGGCGAGCAGGCGGCTGCGTGCGGCGGGGTAGCCGTCCCAGGCATCGAGGTTGAGCGGCAGCCCCGCCCGGGCGGCGAGTTGGCCCGCCTCGACGCGGCGGCGGATATAGTCGGGCTGGTCGCCCCCGAACCAGTCGCGCGTTTCGGGCGGCGTGAAGAGCGTGCCCATCACCACCTGCTGCGCGCAGACCTGCCAGCGCGTGCCGGACCGGGTCGAGGCGGCAAGCCCGTCGAACAGCCATTTTTCCTGCTCGGCGCCGAGCATCTGGCGCGCGGGGTCGCGATAGGCGGTTTCGGCGAATTGCCTGAGTTTCGCCGCCGCATCGCCGCCGCCGGCGATGATCTCGTCGACCTCGAACTGGCGGTCGCGGCCGGTGACGCGCGTTTCGGGCAGGAAGATCGTCGCGAGGTCGCCGACCTGATATTGGCGCCAGCGCGTGTCGGCCACGGGCATCCATTCGCGATAGGCCTGTTCGGCGTCCGCCATGCGCGTCGCCCAGTCGCCTTCGCCCTCATTGTGATTTTCCGCGCCGCCCTTCCAGACGTCGTTCGCAAATTCATGGTCGTCCCACTGGGCGATCATCGGGAAGGACTGATGCAGTTTCTGGAGGTCGGGATCGGCGCGATAGGCGGCATAGCGCAGGCGATAGTCGGCGAGCGCGACGATCTCGTGCGCCGGCTGGATCTCGCGCCCCGGCAGCGCCTCTTTCGCCGACGGATAGTCGCCGGCCCGATATTCATAGAGATAGTCGCCGACATGCGCGACAAGGTCGATATCGCCGCGCGCCGCCGCATGGCCATAG
>PNJO01000234.1 GCA_013821905.1 Sphingopyxis sp.
CACCATCAACAGGCAATGGGTGAAAGTCGAACTGTGCCACCAGATGCCGGCCATGTCGGCAGCATCGCGGTGGAAGATCGCGAGGATCGCCGCAGAAAGCGCGGCGAGCGCCGCGAGATGGAGCTGCCAGCGGGTCATGCGGGCAATCCGAGCAGCGTGCCGAGCGGCGCCAGCCGCGCCTCCCAGCCGTAGCGCTCGATCATCCGCGCGCGCGCGGCCCGCCCCATCGCCAGCGCCGCATCTCGATCGTTGAACAGACGCGCGACTGCTGCCGCCATCGCCGCGGCATCGTCGGCGACGAGCAGATGCTCGCCGGGGGCCGCATCGATTCCCTCCGCAGCGGCGGCGCTTGCGACCACCGGCCGCGCCATCGCCATCGCTTCGAGCAATTTATTCTGCACCCCGCGCGCGAGCAGCAGCGGCGCAACGACTGCATCGGCGGCTGCCAGCCACGGGCGCACGTCGGGTACCTCGCCGGTGACGATCACGCCCGGCAATTTTCCGAGCGCAGAAACCTCATCGGTCGGCGCGCGGCCGACGATCGCGAACCGCGCCTCGGGATATCGCTTGCGGATGAGCGGCAAAATCTCCGCGACGAACCAGTGGACGGCGTCGATGTTCGGCCGATAATCCATCTGGCCGGTGAAGACCGCGAGCGGCCCCTTGCCCTCGCCCGCCATCTCGGTCGGCAAGGCCGGATCGAAGCGGGCGGTGTCGATGCCGTTCTCGACCGCGCGCACCTTGTCGGCACCGAGGCCGCTTTGCCGGCGGAACAGCGCCGCTTCGGCTTCGCTGACGAACAGGCTGGCATCGACCGCGCGTGCGACCCGCGTCTCGAAGGCTCCAAGCTTCTTCGCCTCGCGCGCGTGCACCCAGTTCAGCGGCTGGCGCTTGTCCTGTTCGGCATAAGTGGCGAATTTCGCAGAATCGACGTCGACGAAATCCATCAGCACGCGTCCGGCGAAGTCTGCCGGGAGATATTGCGCCATCTGGCCGGAGAAGGCGACGATATGGGTCACCGTCCCGAGCGCGAGCAACGCGCCGACATGCTCGGAAAGCGCGGCACTTCGGAAAAGCCGGTTCGACACCGGTTCGCCGCGAAATATGGCCTGTGCCAGCGCGACCGGGCGCGAAATGTCCCGCACTTCGATAGCGAGTGTTTTGCAGAGCGGCGCCATTTTTTCCCGCGCGACAGCGGCATCGGCTTCACTGTCGGCGAGCGCCGCGACGTGCACGGGCGCAAGCTTCGCCAGCGCCTCGAACATGTGCCAGCTGCGGATCCGGTCGCCGCGGTCGGGGGGCCAGGGCGCGCGGTGAACGAGAAACAGGATTTCGGCCACTAGCCCAATCCGCGCGCGATCAGCGGCCCGATCCGGTTTGCCGCCCACAGCGGCAGCTTCTTCCACAAATCGACCTGCAACTTGTATTTGGCGCTGGTCGGGTTGGTATCGCGCGGACATTCGCCCGGCGCGAGCCAGCGCGCATAGACGCGCGGTTCCGGCTCGAAACCCCAATTCTTCTTGTAGGCGAAGGGACCGGTGCCGAGTTTCGAACGCCCGAAATCGAAGCGCGTGCACCCCTTCGTGCGCGCATGGCGCATCAGTTCGAAATACATCAGCTCATTGGCGCGCAGCCCGCGCGCCTCGGCAAGACCGCCGCCCCAATAGGGCATGACGGTGCCGCGCCAGTAAAGGCTAAGCACGCTCGCGACGGGGCGCCCGCCGTCGCGGATCGTCAGGATGTCGGCATCCTCGCCAAAGGCATCGAGCACCGCATCGAACAGCGCCTTCGGAAAGACCGGCGTGCCAAGATTGCGAACGCTGGTCGCGTAGATGCGGTAATGATCGTCGCGCTCGGCGGCATCGCCGCCGGTGGTGACGATCAGGTCGCTCGCCAGCGCCTTGCGCACCTCGGCGCGCTGTTTGCGGGGAATGGCGAGCAGTTCGGCTTCGTCGTCCCCGGCGAGGTCGCGTTCGAAGCCCGCGTAAACGCCCTCCTCGCCCGCCCAGCCCTCGCCGTCGGGAAGCGCGCCCCCGCGCAATTCGATCGACGGCACGCCGAGCGACCGCGCGAGGTCGGTCGCGGCGTCGGCGAGCACCATCGCGATATCGAGACTGTCGGCGAGGATACCGCCATCGACCGCGAACCCGCTCGCGACGAGCGCCTGCCCGAACAGGGGCGAGCGCACATGGTGGAGCGGCAGCAGGCCGACGATCCGGCCGTCGGCGCCATATTCGGCGAGCAGATGGCATTTGTGCCCCGTCGCGGCGCTTACCGCCTGGCACCAGGCGCGGCTGTGGAAGGGCGTGGCATCGGGATGCTGTGCGACATAGGCGTCCCACGCCGCGGCGTCGGTCGCGAGGCCGGCCGCAATCCCCGCGCCCGCGGGCGCAATCGGAGGTGGCGGGGCGTTCACGCCGCCTTGCGCCACGGCTGCGCGCGATCCTGTTGTGCGGGAAGCAGCGCGTCGGCGCGCGTCCAGTCGAAATCGTCGAGAAGCTTGCGCAGTTTGCCAGCCATCGCCGACAAACCGCTGTAATGGCGGATTTTCGACCGCAGCGGCGCGTCGGCAACGCGCGGCTGGCCGGGGTCGATTTCCCATGGATGGAAATAGAGGATCGCGGGATGCCCCTCGGCATTCATGCGCGCGATCGCCCAGCGCGTGAAACCATAGGGCAGCATCCGCATGAAACCTCCGCCCCCGGCGGCGAGCGTGCGCCCGGCGAAGCGCGCGGTGGTCACCGGCCATTCGACAAGGTCGCTGTCGGCCAGCGGCCGCCACGCATGGCGCGGGCTTTCGGGCCAGCCATAATGATCGTGGACGACGGGCGCGACGCTCGACGAATAGGCGTAGCCCTGTTCGGCGAGGATCGCGTGCGCCCACGGGGTGCGCGTATCGACCGAGAAACTCGGCGCGCGATAGCCCGTGATTGCCACGCCGCCCAGATCTTCGAGGATCGCCTGCGTCTGCTTGAGGTCGGCGGCGAATTCGTCGGCGGTCATGTTGAACACGCGCTTGTGATCATAACCGTGGCTGGCGAGTTCGTGCCCCGCATCGACGATACGCTTGATCAGCGCCGGATAGCGTTCGGCGACCCAGCCCAGCGTGAAGAAGGTTCCGCGCACCCCGGCGTCGGCGAAAATCTGCAGCACCGCGTCGCAATTGGCCTCGACGCGGCATTCGAGCGCCGGCCAGTCGGAACGGTCGATCGTGCGCTCAAAGGCGCCGACCTGGAACCAGTCCTCGACGTCGACCGACAGGCCGTTCTGCATGATCCCTCACCTTCGTTGCGCCGCCGGTGCAGCGCCGGGCCGTTCAGGCGGCCCAGGTCTGCGACTTTGCCGGGTTCGGCGCATTATCCGGATCGCGTTCGACCCATTCGATCAACAAATCAAGCACCCGGCGCAGCGCGGCATCCTGTTCGACCAGCCGTGCCTCCAGCCCCGCAATCTGTTCTTGCAGCGCCTTCAGATGCTCTTCGTCGACCGGCGCCGTTGCAGTGGCCTCGGGAACGAGGTCGAGCACATCGTCGGCAGCGGGTTCGGAAACCAGATTGCGCGCCGCGGCGAAATCTTCGGCCGGTTTGGCAAAGGGCGGACGTTCGGCGACTTCGGGCTCGGGCGCCGGGCGCGGCCATTCCAGCGGCGCCTCGACCGCAGGCGCCGTGGCGACAGCCGCATGCGCGACGACCTCGGCGACGGGCAGCGGCGCAAGCGCGGCTTCGTCGATGCCGCGATCGGCCTCGATCTCGGCGATCACGTTGCGGACATGCTGCGCCGAAATGCGGTGCAGTTCCTCGACCGCGCCGAACAGCAGCAGGCGGCTGACCAGCACGTTCA
>PNJO01000235.1 GCA_013821905.1 Sphingopyxis sp.
TCATCATTAGCGTGATCTTCACCGTTCCCTTGCATGGTTCGGCCCTCTATCACTTCTGTCCTAACAGCCGATGACCAAAGCCGAAAACCCGCCTTCGCATCCGATCGACCATCTCGCGCTTCGCGGCGCGGCGGAGGCGGCTGCGCTGCTGCTCGGCAACCGGGTCACGACCTATGCCGATCTCGAAGCCGGGGTCGGCCGGCTCGCCGCGTGGCTGCTCGAACAGGCGGGCGGTCGGGGCGAACGCGTCGCAAGCTGGGGCGCGAAGACGCGGGCCACCTGCCTGATGCCGCTCGCCGCGGCGCGCGCGGGATTGATCCATGTGCCGGTCAATCCGCTGCTCAAGGGGCCGCAGGTCGCGCATATCCTGTCCGACAGCGGCGCGACGCTGCTCGTCGCCAATGGCGCGCGCGCCGAGATGCTGGGCGACGGACGGCCCGATGCGTGTCTGGTGCAGGATCTGAAGATTGCCGAAGAGGCGATCGATTCGGGCGGGCAGTTCCTGCCTCCGTCGGTTGCCGCGCCCGACGACCTCGCCGCGATCCTCTACACCAGCGGATCGACGGGGCGGCCGAAGGGCGTGATGCTCAGCCATGCGAACCTGTGGCTGGGGGCCGAAAGCGTCGCAACCTATCTGAAGATCGCGCCAGACGACCGCGTGCTCGGCGTGCTGCCGCTCAGCTTCGACTATGGACAGAACCAGCTGCTGTCGAGCTGGTATGCGGGCGCGGCGGTGGCGCCGCTCGATTATCTGACGCCGCGCGACGTCGTGAAGGCGGTGGCGCGGCACGGCATCACGACGCTCGCGGGGGTGCCGCCGCTGTGGGTGCAGCTCGTCGAGGCCGATTGGCCCGCCGACACCGCGAGCCTCCTCCGGCGGTTGACCAATAGCGGCGGGGCGCTGACGCCCTCGCTGATCGACGCGATGCGCGCGATCTTCCGGAAGGCCGACATCTATCCGATGTACGGGCTGACCGAGGCTTTTCGTTCGACCTTCCTCGATCCCGCGCTCGTCGCCACACATCCGACCTCGATGGGCCGCGCGATCCCGCACGCCGAAATTCTCGTCTGCCGGCCCGACGGCAGCATCACCGACGACGGCGAGCCGGGCGAACTCGTCCACGCCGGGCCGCTCGTCGCCAAGGGCTATTGGCAGGATGCCGGGCGCACGGCCGAGCGTTTCAGGCCCGCCCCCGCGGTGTCGCGCTATGGCGGGACGGCGGTGTGGTCGGGCGACACGGTGAAGCGCGATGCCGACGGGCTGCTCACTTTCGTCGGCCGCGACGATGCGATGATCAAGACCGCGGGCAACCGCGTCAGCCCGACCGAGGTCGAGGATGTCGCGGTGGCTTCGGGGCTGATCTATGAAGCGGTGGCATTCGGCGTTCCCGACCCGCGGCTCGGCGCCGCGATCGTCCTGATCGTGCGCGGCAGGGGCGGCGCGGCCGACGAAGAGGGGCTGGCGGCCCATCTGCGCCAGAATCTCCCCAATTTCATGCAGCCGCACGCCATCGAGTGGCGCAGCGAACTGCCGCGCAATCCGAACGGCAAGCTCGACCGTGTCGCGATCGCCGCCGACTGGATGCCGAAGGTGGCGCTATGAAGCCGCACGGCCCGATCCCGCCCGGCTTTGTCGCCGACGACGACAATATGCTGCTGATCGGCGGCGACCGCGCCGAAACGCTTGTCGACGCGGCGGGCGATACGCCGCTGTTCGTCTATGACAGCGCGATGCTCGCCGCGCGCGTTGCCGAATGGCGCGCCGCGATGCCCGCCGAGGTGCAGCTTCACTATGCGATGAAGGCGAACCCCTATGCGCCGCTGCTCGCCTTCATGGCGCGGCTGGTCGACGGGTTCGACGTCGCGTCGGGGGGCGAGCTCAGGGCGGCGCTGGCGAGCGGCATGGCGGCGACCGACATCAGCTTCGCAGGGCCCGGCAAGCGCGACCGCGAGATCGAGGCGGCGATCGCCGCCGGGGCGACGCTCAACCTGGAATCGGCGGGCGAGGCGGCGCGCGCGCTGTCGATCGCCGCGCGCATCGGCGCCGTCCCGCGCCTCGCGGTGCGCGTCAATCCCGACTTCGACCTCAAGGGATCGGGGATGAAGATGGGCGGCGGCGCCAAGCCCTTCGGGGTCGATGCGGCCGATGTTCCGGCGCTCGTCCGCCGCCTGATCGCATCGGGCGCCGACTGGCAGGGTTTTCATATTTTTGCGGGATCGCAGGCGCTTGATGCCGGCGCCATCGCCGAGACGCAGGCCCGGACGGTCGCGCTCGCCGCGCGGCTCGCCAACGAGATCGGCGCGGCGCCGCCGCTCGTCAATCTCGGCGGCGGCATGGGCGTGCCCTATTTTCCCGGCGATGCGGCGGTCGACGCCGCAGCGGTCGGCCGGGCGCTCGGCGAGACGCTGGCGCAGCGCGATGCGGTGCTGGCGCACAGCCGCTTCGCGATGGAGCTCGGACGCTGGTTGGTCGCCGAGGCGGGGGTCTATCTCACCCGAGTCGTCGACCGGAAGATCAGCCACGGCGAAACCTTTCTCGTCACCGACGGCGGCCTCCATCACCAGCTCGCCGCGAGCGGCAATTTCGGCACCGTGATCCGCCGCAACTATCCGATCGCGATCGCCAATGCCTTCGGGACGGAGCCCGCCGAGACGGTCACGGTTGTCGGCTGTCTGTGCACCCCGCTCGACCGTCTGGGCGATCAGGTTGCGTTGCCGCGCGGCGATGTCGGTGATCTTGTTGCGATTTTTCAGGCGGGCGCCTATGGGGCGTCGGCAAGTCCGGCGACTTTCCTGGGGCAGGGCCCGGCGCGCGAAATGCTCGTCTGAAAGGCCGGATTCTGTTCCGTTATGGGACGGTTCGTGATGGACGCGGTTCGAACTTATCCCAATACTAACGGTATGTTCACCCATTTGGAGCAAGGCTGACCGCGACCAATGGACCGTCGCGGCGACATTTTCCGGCTGCGACGACCGATGGCCGCTCGAAAGGTGATCTGAATATGGCTTCCTCCGCTTCGCTTCGTGCCGCGCGTGCCGCGCTGGTTTCGGGCATTGCCGCAACCGCGCTGACGGGCTGCATGGGTTCGACCGGCAGCGCGCCGCAGCTGCCGAGCGCGACCTTCGTCCAGAACCAGGAGGGGCCGGGCGAGGAATATATCATCGGGCCGCTCGACGAGCTCCAGATCTTCGTGTGGCGGAACCCCGAGCTTGGCGGCAAGGTGCAGGTGCGTCCCGACGGGCGGATCACGACGCCGCTGATCACCGACATGCCCGCCGTCGGCAAGACCCCGACGATGCTGCAGCAGGACATCAAGCTCCAGCTCAGCCAATATATCACCGACCCGATCGTCAGCGTGATCGTGACCAGCTTCAACAGCACCTTCTCGCAGCAGGTGCGCGTCGTCGGCGCGACCGAAAAGCCGGCGTCGATCCCGTTCCGCGCCAATATGACCGTGCTCGACGCGATGATCGCGGTCGGTGGTCTCGGCGAATATGCCGCGGGCAACAAGGCGCGGCTCGTCCGTTACGACAAGGGCAGCGGCAAGCAGCAGGAATTCGCGCTGCGCCTCAACGACCTGATCAAGCGCGGCGATATCAAGGCGAACGTCCGGCTCCAGCCGGGCGACGTGATCATCATTCCCGAAAGCATGTTCTGACACGGTGCGGACGGCACCCGAGGCAAGCCGATTGGCAAGGATTGACGAGACAGGATGAACGGCCTTTACGACGAATTCCGGGTGGCGCTGCACAGCGTCTGGACGCGCCGGTGGCTCGTGCTCGGCGTCGCGTGGGGAATCTGCATCCTCGGTTGGCTGGCGATCGCGTCGAT
>PNJO01000236.1 GCA_013821905.1 Sphingopyxis sp.
ATCCACAACACCTGCCGCCAGCGCGGGTCGGCGCTCGGGTCGCGCACCTCTGCGGTGCAGCTGCTACACACCATGTCATCTACCTCGACGAAACTAGGCCGACCGCCCATATGCACCCTGAAGTCACTAGAGGGTCAAGCCATGAAAATCGGCGAGATGGCGCGTGTAACGTCGACCAGGGTCGAGACGGTGCGCTATTATGAGCAGATCGGTCTGCTGCCGCCGCCAGCGCGCACGGCCGGCAATTACCGCGCGTATGACGAGGACCATCTGGCGCGGCTCTCGTTCATCCGTCGCGCGCGCGATCTTGGTTTTTCGCTCGACGCGGTGCGCGAGCTGCTCGATCTGGCCAACGACCGGATCGCCGACTGCGCCGCAGTCGATGCTCTGGCGAGCCAGCACCTTGCCGACATCGACCGCAAGATGGTCGATCTGGCGCGATTGCGCGAACGGTTGGCCAGCCTGATCGACTCGTGCGCTGGCGGCGTCATTACCGATTGCCGAATTCTTGAAGCGCTCGAACCGGGTGCACCGTCGGGATCGACCGCTTCGCGCGGGGAGCGTGACGCGTGACGCCCGCCATATTCCTGACCTATGTTGCCGCGGCGATCGCCGAAATCGGCGGCTGCTTTGCGTTCTGGGCCTGGCTTCGATTGGGTCGATCGATGCTATGGACGATTCCTGGCGTGACCTCGCTGATCGGGTTCGCCTGGTTGTTGACCTTCGTCGACACACCAGCCGCGGGCCGTGCCGTCGCCGCCTATGGGGGCATCTATGTGGCGGCGGCGGTAGTATGGCTGACGGCTGTAGAAGGTGTTCGGCTCGATCGGTTCGACGTGTGTGGCGTCGGCCTTTGTCTGGCCGGTGCGACGGTAATTCTCTGGCCCCGCTGACTGTCAAACATTGCCAAGATGGTGGATGTTATTGGCGGCTGGTGTAACCGTCTCGCGATATGCTACGTATCTCGCTGCATGAAGCGCTTGCTCATCCTGTTCCTGGCCTTGTTTGCCTTTGCCGCGCCAGTTCAGGTGCTCGCGGCGCAGACGATGTGCGCCAATACGATGCCGATGATGGCGTCGATGGATCACGGCATGAAGAAGGGCGGCTGCTGCGACGAGAAAAATAAGGCGTGCATGCAGGCATGCGATGCAACCTGCGCGGTCGCGATCGTGTTGCCGCCCCAGATGCCGGTTCGCGCTACTCTGGAGCCTGCCAGCCTGCCTGTCACGACCCTTGCCAGCTTGACGATCGCCAGGATCGCAAGCGGCCTCGACCGACCCCCTCGAACGATCGTCTGACCCACACCCGTCTTACGGGCTGCCCAATTCGGATGTGTACGCCGCTGGCATTGGCCGGGCTGCACATGGATCAAGACATCGACTGGCCCGACCCTCGAGCGGCGGGACCGGTATCAATTCGAGGATTTTATCCATGAACCGTTTTTCCAACATCGTTTTCGCTGCCACTGCCCTTGTCGCCAGCGTCGCTGATGCGTCGCCCACGTTCGCCGCCGACCGCGCCAGCGATGGGTATCACTGGGAATATACGCCAGGACCGCGCGGCACCGCGCGGAGAGTTGCTGACCGCGTTGCCAAGCCCATCACTATGGCGCGGGAAGCCGGCCATTGGCGCTTGGGTTTCGGGCCGCGTAGCACGCCGACCTGGGTTCCTGCCGACCGTCAGGCCCCGGTCGAGCAAATGGCGGACGCCATGCCGATGCCCAAAGCCAGCTGATCGGGATCGACGCCTCTCTCGCTCATCAGCGGGAGAGGCGTCGTCCTTATCGCGTTCGGGGACCAGCCAACGGCATGGTTCCCGCTTCCGTGATGGCCAGACATCTGGCTAGATCGTGCCTGGGGGACACAGCATGCGCCGCTTTTTTGCGTTTTCGACCATAATGTCCTTGGCGAGCCCGGCCGTCGCCGGCCCGCTTACCTTCGCGCAAGCGCTCGCCCGCGCTGATCAGGATGCGCCGAGCATCGCCGCGCGCACCGCCCAAATCGACGCGGCGCGCTCCTCGGCAATTGCCGCCGATCGGCTGCCCGATCCCAAGCTCGAGGTGAAGCTGCAGGATTTTCCCTTCACCGGTCCCGACGCAGGCAAGTTCAACAGCGACAATTTCACGATGGGGGTGGTGGGCCTCACCCAGGAGGTGCCCAACATCGCCAAGCGCCATGCCCGCGCCGCGCGCGCGACCGCCGATATCGGCATCGCCGATGCCGAGGCGGCCGCCGAACGTCGCCGGGTGCGCATCAACGCCGGGATGGCATGGATCGACCTGTATTTTGCCGAACAGCGCCTGGCGATCCTCGATCGGCTCGACCGGCGCCTGAACGATCTGGCGACGACCGCGCCGGCCCGACTGGCAAGCGGCAGCGCGCGTCCCGGCGAGGCGATCGAGCCGCAGCGACTGAAGGCCGAACTTGCCGATCGCCGCAGCGACCGGGTCGCCGAGATTGCCACCGCGCGCGCGAAATTGACCCGCTGGACAGGTGATCCTGAACCGCAGGTCGCGGGGCCGCCCCCCGATCCCTCGCTTGATGCCGCCAGACTGCACGCCGGGCTAGCAACGCTCCCCGCGCTGCAGGTCAAGGATGCGCTGATCGGCCAGGCGGCGGCCGATGTTCGCCTCGCCCAGGCGGCGAAGAATCCCGATTGGGAAGTGAGCGGATCGATCGGCAACCGTGAGCCGCGCTATGGCAATCTGTTCTCGCTGGGTGTGAAGATCGACCTGCCGTTGTTCGCGGGGAAGCGCCAGAACCCGGTCATCGCCGCCAAGGCCAGCGAGATGGCGCGCGCGCGGCTCGACCGGATCGATGCCGAGCGCGAGTTGATCGCCGCCCTCGACAGCGACCTTGCCGATCACCGGATGCACCATGAGCGCTTCGACCGTGCGCAGACGACGCTGCTGCCGCTCGCCCGCGAGCGCGCCGAGCTCGACCGCGCGAGTTATGCCGCTGGGCGGATCGACCTCGGCATGGCGTTGCAATCGGCAATCGCGCTCGCCGAGGCCGAAATCGACCTGCTCGATCGCCAGGCCGATGTCGCGCGCGACGGCGTGCGGATTATGCTCACCTACCAAGGAGACCGGCCGTGAAGATGACCTCGCTTCAGGCATCGCAACTCGCCGCGGCGCTTGCCGGGGTCGCCTTGATTGGCTTCGTCGCGGGTCGCTACGCGTCGCCATCGACAAGCGTCGCCCCATCAGGCGCGGCGTCGGGCAGCAAGCGGCCGCTTTATTATTACGACCCGATGTTCCCCAACCAGAAGTTCGACAAGCCCGGCAAGTCACCCTTCATGGACATGGAACTGGTGCCGAAATTTGCCGATGAGGGCACGGGCGGCAAGGCGACAAGCGGACCACCCGCAGTGACGATCAATCCCGCCGCAATGCAGAATCTGGGTGTCCGCATCGTCGCGGCCAAGCGCGATACGCTGGCGACCGGCCTGGATGTGACCGGCGTCATCGCGTTCAACGAGCGCAATGTCGCAGTGGTACAGGCGCGGGCGGCGGGGTTCGTCCAGCGCGGCTATCGACGGGCACCGGGCGATATCATCGCAGCCGGCGCGCCCCTCGCTGATGTGCTGGTGCCTGAATGGGGCGGCGCGCAGCGCGAATATCTGGCGGTGCAGCGCACGGGCAATGCAGCCCTTGCGAGTGCCGCGCGGCAGCGACTGACGCTGCTCGGTATGCCGCCGGGGCTCGTCAGCGCGGTGGCGCGCAGCGGACGCGTGCATGACGTAACGACGCTGACGACACCGTCCGGCGGGGTGATCGAC
>PNJO01000237.1 GCA_013821905.1 Sphingopyxis sp.
CACGACGGGCATTCACGCATTTCCGACTATTGCGCGGGCTTGCCGTGGCTGCGCAGCCAGCCCTGAAGCTCGGCGATATCCTTCTCCTGCATATCGATCGTCATCTGCGCCATGCGCTTCGTGTCGGCGTCTTGCGCCTGCGTCAGCGCAACGCGCGACATGGCGATGGCGCCGCGATGATGCTCGATCATCTTGCGCGTCCATTTCTCCGAAGCGTCGCCCGCCTTGGCGGCCATCATTTTCATGTGCATGTCCATTTCGAACTTGGCATAGGGGTTCGACGGATCGTTCATCATCATGCCGTGATCCATGCCAGGCTTCGTCGGTTTGTGTGTGTGCGCGAGCGCGGGAACGGCAAGCGTCAGCGCCAGTATCGTGGTCAGTGTGGTCTTCGGGTTCATAGCGTCAATCCTTCGTCATGTTGGCCCCCGCCTGTCGTGAACCCGCCGCGGGCTTCGCCGTTGCGATGCCGCAGACCGGCAATCTCAAGACTAGAATTGCACCTCGCGACTAAGCCCCTGCTCGGAGTCTCGCTGTTGGCACGGGCATAGCGAGCGGTCGCACCGACCTACCGATCCCACCAGACTTCGACGTAGCGCGCGAACTCGCCCGGTATCCATCGTAAAGTCGCTGATTATCGGCATGGTGATGTCCAGACCGCCGCTAACCGATAATTCGCGCGTTTCCAGTTTATGTAGCTGATATCCGACAATCGCATGACGCTAGCGAACCTTGAAACTGAAGGTTCCGTCCTTGCGTTCGCCGTCGCTGGTCGTCGCGTGCCATGCGACGAGATATGACCCCGCCGTCAGCGGTCGCTTGAGCGGCGCAATCATCGTTTGCCCGTCCGGTCCAACGGAGGCTGTAACGCTCACGGGCATCGGCGCTGTGAGCTTGGGGCCGGGTCGGGCGGTGACGAATAACTGGATCGACGATCCCTTGGCGACCAGCTTCTCGTCGAAACGAAGCTGGAGCTTGGTCGGCCCTGCGACGGTCGCACTGGCAGCAGGATTTGAGGCGGTGAGCTTGGCGTGGGCATTCGCAGCGGTCGCGGACAGCGATCCGCCCGCAATTGCCGTCACGATGAGCGATGCCGTGAAAAGCCGCATTTCGCAGATCCTTTGTAGGGTTACACTATGAGGGAATACGCAGCGCGTCGGCTTACCCCTCATCCGATGGCCCAGGTCCAACCACATTTTACAACATAGTAATGAGGGCTGGGTCGTCAGGCTGCGTAACAGCTTTAGAAACGCGGAAGATCACCCCTGATGCACCACACTGGCCTTCGGGCGACTGCGATATTGTTGGTGGCAGCGATGTCAGCACCCTCGATGGCCGTCGCTCAGGAAGCGACAGCGCCCTCCGTTGTCGTCAGAACTTTGCGCGATGCGGTGGATGTTGCCGTTGCGCAGTCTTCTGAGACTGCGAGTTTCCCCGCCCTGCGCGCGCAGGCCGAAGCGGTTCGCCGGAGCGGACGCGGGCCGTTTGTCGGGCCACCCGTCATTTCGGCAGACCTGCTGACGCGATCGCAGGGCATCATCGAGGAAGAGGCATCGGTTTCGGCTGGCCTTCGCTGGCCCGGCGAGGGCAAGGCTATCCGAAGCTATGCCGGTCGCGTCGGCGATGCTGCGCAATCGGGCCTTGATGCGGCGCGGTTGCGGATCGCTGGCGAGGTGCGCGACGCATGGTGGTCATTGGCGGCAGCGCGTGCCGCAGTCGCGGTCGATCGTGAGCAGGTCGGGATCGCTTCGACCAATGCGCAGCAAGTCGCACGTTTAGTGAGCGCCGGGGAGCAGTCCCGGCGCGACCTGTTGCTTGCCCGGGCCGAAACGTCGACGGCGGAGTCGCGGTTGGCACAGGCCGAGGCGGAACTGGCACGGGCAGAAGCGGCCTACGCCGCGCTTGCCGGACCGCCGCCGGACAACCTCCCACCCGAAATCCAGGCAGTGAACACTGACCCCGCGAATAGCCCGGCGCTCCGCGCCGCGCTCGACCGGGCTGCGCTGGCCGATGCGCGGGCAAGGAGCCTCTCCTATGGCGCGCGCATTCGCGTCGAGGGCACCGTCGGGGTCCGGCGCGAGCGCGGCGGCGTCGGCGACCCGACCGTGCCGACCGAACCGTTCCGTAACGCCCTCCTGGTCGGCATCAAAGTACCGCTCGGGCGCAATCAGGCGGCGGTGGCCGATGCGGCAGCGGCCCAGTCCGATGCTCTAGGCGCCGGGGCCGAGGCAAATCGCCTGCGGATCAGGCTGATCGCCGAGCAGCGCGCGGCGCAGTCGCGGCTCGATGCCGCAGGCCGCGCGCTCGAACAGGCGCAGGCGCGCCGCGACGCGCTTGCAGAGGCGCTGTCGCTGACCGAACGCGGTCGCACTGAGGGTGAAATCGGCTTCATCGAGGCGTTGCGGGCGCGGCAGGCGCTGTCCGAAGCGGAGCGCGATCTTGCCGCCGCA
Organism: Sphingopyxis sp.; assembly: GCA_013821905.1. Lineage (GTDB taxonomy): Bacteria > Pseudomonadota > Alphaproteobacteria > Sphingomonadales > Sphingomonadaceae > Sphingopyxis. The sequence continues at coordinate 2,451 of PNJO01000237.1, forward strand.
AAGGTCGCGCGGTTCGCGGCCATCTCTTCCTTCAATCAAGCGATGGGCGTTCTTCCATGATCCGACGACTGACGATGGTGCTGGCGGCGCTGGCGATGATCGCAAGCGCTTCGCTGGCGATCGCCCACGGCGACGAGGACCACGGCGCGGCAGCGACGCCGGTTGGCGTCTCAATCGCGCCGCGCATAGAGGCCGCGACCGAAACGCTCGAACTGGTCGCGGCGGCGAAGGCAGATGATCTGACGATCTGGATCGACGGCTTTGCCGATAATGTCCCCGTGACGGGCGCTACGGTTAGCGTCACGGTCGATGGCAAGACCGGTCAGGCGAAAGCCGCGAACGGCGTGTATATCTATTCCGACGACGGCTTGCTGAAGCCGGGTGCCCATGATCTCACCTTCTTGGTCGGCCGGGATGGCGGCTTTGAATCGCTCTCCGGCGATCTCACCGTCCCGGCAGCGGCGGCTGATACGAAAACCGCGACGCCGATCTGGCAATGGCTGCTGGTGGTGGGGCTGGTGGGACTGGCCATCGCCGGCGCCTGGTATTGGCGCTCGCGTCGAGTCGCCGCGGCTGCCCTTGCAGTCCTGGTCGCGGCGCAGTTGCTGTTCGGGGTTCCAGCCGGTCCCGCCCCGGTCGCCGCACATGGCGATGAGGATCACGGTGCGGCAACCGCCGCGCCTGCCGGATCGGGCGAGGCCGCGGTAAAAACCGCCGACGGCAAGCTGTTCGGCCCGAAGTCGGTGCAGCGGATTATCGGCGTGCGGACGGTGCTGGCAGCCTCTGGCGAAGCACAGCCGACGACAAGCCTCACGGGCAAGATCGTCGCCGATCCACAGCGCGGCGGCCTGATCCAGAGCGCGACGGGCGGGCGTGTCGGCGCTCCTGCCTCGGGGTTGCCGATCATCGGGCAGGCCGTGCGTGCTGGGCAAGTGCTCGCCTTCGTCGAGCCGCCTTTGCAGGCGATCGACCGTGCCGACATCGCGCGCGAGCTGAGCGATCTCGATCAGCAGATCGCGCTTGCCGCGAACAGTGCCGCGCGGCTGCGGCGGCTCGACGGCGTCGTGCCGCGTCGGCAAATCGAGGAGGCTGGCATCACGCTCACCGGCCTTCAGCGCCGCCGCGCCGCGCTCGGTCAGGCGCGGAGTGCACGCGAAGTGCTGGTGTCGCCTATAAATGGGGTGATCGCGTCGTCCGCCGTCCGCGTCGGACAGGTCGTTGGTGCCGAGACAACGCTGTTCGAGATCGTCGATCGCTCGCGCATCTATGTCGAGGCCAATCTGTTCGACCGTCGCGCGC
>PNJO01000238.1 GCA_013821905.1 Sphingopyxis sp.
AGTAGCGGGGCCGCGGCGGGGATATCGGCACCGATGCCGTTGAGGAACAGCAATGGCGTGCCCGGCGCGCCTTCGCGCCAGCGCGCGACGCGCAGCTTCTGCCCATAGACATGTTCGGTGCTGATGGCGGGGCGCCCGCTGATCCTCGTCATGCGTGCAGCCTTGGCATATCTGCGTGACGGACGAAAGTCCGCGGGCGGAACTAGGCCTGCGCCTCGGTCGCCGCGGCGCGCGCGGCCTGTTCGTAGCGGAGCGAATCGAAGATCTTGGCGCCCGCGAGGAACACCGCACCGCTGCACGCGACCATCAGCAATTTGCCGCCGAAGCCCGGATATTGTTCGATATAGGCCGTGCCCCGCGCCATCGCGCCGACCGCGAGCGCATAGATGATCAGGCAAGCCTCGAAGCGGGTCTTGATGACGAACAGGCGTCCGATTTTCTTCAGCATCACCCTCTATCCAGCAAGAGCTGTGCCAGTGGCGCAAATCGGGGATTCGGCGTTTCCGGCTTATGGTAAACTGTAAATTAACCCGACAGGCGAGGGCAAGGGGAAGCGGCGAGCTGCCGGATTTCGTTGAACGCGGTCGCGGCCGGGAAGTTGCTTAAGGTCGCAAAAGTCAAATTCCCGAACCGCTTGTGCGGAGCATTCAGAACTATAAGCTGGCGGTCGGTCGCACGCCAACGGGAAAACCCGAATCCGAAAAGACGTTGCGTATCTCCCGCGCCCGATCGCGCGGAAAAAAGGGGGCAGGGCAATGACGGCACCGTTCAATTTCGGGCAGCTCAGATTTCTGAAGGCGCTGACCGAGGCGCTGTTTCATGGCGCCGACATGGTGATCACCGCCGATCAGGTCGTCGCCAATATCTGCGAATTGTTCGAAAAGGTCGGGGGGACGAAGCTCGACGAGATCCGCTTCTCGCTGATCGCGACCGAGGTCGTGCTCGGCGGCCCCTTCTTCACCGAGGACGATGTCGCGGGGCGCGCGGAGAAACTGAAGGATCGGCTGCAGAACAGCCAGGTCAACCTGTTCCAGGACATGGCGCGGCTGCGCGGCATCATCTACGCCTGCTATTACGGCCATTGGCAGCCGGGGCTCGAACCCGGCGATCAGGACGTCAATGCCGCCAATCCGGTGCACCGCCAGATCGGCTTCACGCTGCCGAAACACCGCCTGCGCGGCGATGGCGAGCTTTGCATCACCCCGGTGTACGGGCGCGAGATCGATCCCGCGCATGTCCTGGGTGCCGACAGCGTCGCCGACGAATATGACGTCGTCGTCATCGGCTCGGGCGCGGGCGGCGGCGTTGCGGCGTTCAACCTTGCGGCGCGCGGCTACAAAGTGCTGATCGTCGAGGCCGGGCCCTTCTATCCCAGCCACGCGATCACCCATCACGAACTCGACATGGTCGCCAATCTCTACAAGCATGGCGCGCTGCAAACCTCGACCAACCGCGATTTCGTGGTGTTCCAGGGACGCTGCGTCGGCGGGTCGTCGACGATCAACAACGGCATCTGCCTGCGCGTGAAGGAGGATGGCCGCACCCATCCCGATGCGCAGGACGTACTCGCCAAATGGCGCAGCATCGGCGCGCCGATCGACGAGGCCGATTTCCACAAAAGCTATGACGCGGTTCGCGACAAGCTGCAGATGGGTCAGGCCGAACCGCGCAGCGGGCGCCACAACGGGACGCATCTGACCAGGGGATGGCGCGCCTATGCCGCGACGTCGGACGATCCGCGCGACCGGCGCGCGCCCGCCGACTGGTTCGTCAAGAATTTCGGCCCCCCGAACACCGAAAATGCCTGCGCCTATTGCGGCTATTGCAATTCGGGCTGCCCCTATGGCCGCCGCATGGGCATCGCGCAGACCTATCTGCCCGAGGCGTGCCGCGACCATCATGCGCGCATCCTGCCGGGCACCAAGGCCGACGAGATCGTCTGGCAGACGGCGATCGACGGGCGGCGCGAGGCCGAGGCGGTGAAGCTGATCCTGCCGGACGGGTCGAAGAAGCTGGTCCGTACGCGCGTCGGCGTCGTCGTAGCCTGCGGCACCATCGCCTCGTCGAAGCTGCTCGACCGCAGCGACATATCGGGCACCGGCTATCAGGTGTCGCTCAACGTGGCGTCGCCCGTCGTCGCCTTGATGCCCGACGGCGTCGGCGGCAATGCCTGGGACGAGGACCAGATGACGAGCTACGTCGACTGCGCCGACTTCCTGCTCGAAAGCCATTTCCAGCCGCCGATGTCGATGGCCTCGCTGATGCCCGGCTGGTTCGGCGACCATTCGCAGCGGATGAAGAATTTCGGCCGCGTCCATTCGGCGGGCATATTGTTCCCCGCCGACCGGCGCGGGCAGATCGTCGACGGCAAGCTCCGCTTCGCACTCGACGTGCAGGACGATCTGCCGATGTTGCGCCGGGCGATGGCGACGCTGACGAAGGTGCATTTCGCGGCCGGCGCGGTCGAATGCTATCCCGCGCTCGCGGTGGGGCAGAGGGTGACGCCCGACATGGATATCGACGCTTTCTTCCGCGATGCGATCCGCCAGCAGGACGACGTCACCCTGTCGAGCAGTCACCCGCACGGCGGCAATGCGATCAACGAGGACCCGCAATATGGCATCGTCGATCCCGAATGCCGCGTCCACGGCACGACCAATGTGCTGGTGACCGACGCGAGCGTCTTCCCGAGCTGCATCCGCGTCAATGCGCAATGGACGACGATGGCGATGGCGCAATATGCAACCGGGCGGCACGATCCCTTCGGATAGTCCACCCCGTCATTGCGAGCGTAGCGAAGCAATCCAGGGCCGGTTACGCCACTCTGGATTGCCGCGTCGCCTTCGGCTCCTCGCAATGACGATGGATTTTGTCTAAGGGGCGCGGCAATGACCTTCACCGTTGCCGCCCTTTACCGCTTCGCGCCGTTCGACGATCCCGCCGCGCTGCGCCAGCCCCTGCTCGACCTTTGCGCCGCCGAAGGCGTCAAGGGCACATTGCTGCTCGCGCCAGAGGGCGTGAACGGCACGATTGCGGGCAGCGAAGCCGGCATTGCCGCCGCGATCGCGCATATCCGGGCGCTGCCCGGTTGCGCGGAACTCGATGTCAAATATTCGACCGCCGCCGGGATGCCATTCCAGCGGCTCAAGGTGCGGCTCAAAAAGGAAATCGTGACGCTGAAGGTCCCGGGCCTCGACGCCGCGCGCGACGCCGCGCCCTATGTCGATCCCGCCGATTGGAATGCGGTCGTCGACGATCCCGATACGGTGCTGATCGACACACGCAACGGGTTCGAGGTCGGCTATGGCAGTTTCGCGGGCGCGATCGATCCCGCGACGAAGAGCTTCGGCGACTTCCCCGAATGGTGGCGCGCCAATGCCGATAGATTTGCGGGAAAGCGCGTCGCGATGTTCTGCACCGGCGGCATCCGCTGCGAAAAATCGACCGCCTTCCTGCGCCACGAAGGCGTCGAGGATGTCGTGCACCTCAAGGGCGGCATTCTCGCCTATCTGGAACAGGTGCCTGCCGAAGAAAGCCGCTGGCACGGCAGCTGCTTCGTCTTCGACGAGCGGGTGAGCGTCGGGCACGGGCTGGTCGAGGTCGGCGAGAAGGACTAGCCGTCGTTCCCCAATGTTTGTCATTCCAGCTTTCGCGGGAATGACAAAGTTAGGAGGCGCAGGGTGTCGATTATCGGTCGTTGGCTGTCCTTCCGCGATCCCC
>PNJO01000239.1 GCA_013821905.1 Sphingopyxis sp.
AACGGTCCCGCATGGGTCAGCGACCTGTCAAAGGGCGATACTTATAACGGCCCGAGCGCGAGCCAGCTTCCCGCGGTCGCGGGCTATCCGCACCTGACGGTGCCGATGGGCGCCATCGACGGGCTGCCGATCGGCCTGTCCTTCATCGGCGCCAAATGGCGCGACGCCGATGTGCTTGCGGCAGGCTATGCCTATGAACAGGCGAGCCGCAAGCGGGTGACGCCGACCTATCGGGCCAGCGTCGCGCCCTGATCGCTACGCCGGCTTTTTGAAGCGCATCATGAAGCGGTCGGTCTTGCCTCGGATCGCGGGGTCGAAGACATTCTTGCTATGATCGTCTTCCCGGTTGCGCAGCGCGTCGCTGTCGCCATCGAAAACGAAGCCCGCGCGCTCCATGTCGGCGCGCACCGTCGCCGGATCGATCCGGTGCAGTTTCTCGACGAGCGCGCGCGTCTCGCCCGCGGGACCGGCATGGTCGACGATAATCACCGTCCCGCCCGGACGCAGCGCGCGATACCAGTTTGCCACCATCGCATCGACGTCGACGCGCGGAAATTCGAACTTTTCGCTTTCCCAATAGAGGTCGTGATAGACGAGGTGGGTGAAGATCATGTCGACGCTTTTCGGCGCAAGCGCGATCGTGTTCACCGGCCGCACCATCGGCGTGACGTTCGGATGGGCTGTCTGGATGGTCGCCCAGCTCTCCGCCTTGTGAAAACGTGGCGGGTTCATCGGTATGACCGTGCCCCGGGGCCCGACCAGATCGGCCAGCATCTCGCTGTAATAGCCGTTGCCCGCGAGCAGGTCGGCGACGGTCGATCCGCGCTTCACCCCTGCAAAGGCGAGCACGTCGGCGGGATGGCGTCCCTCGTCGAGCTTGCGGTTGTCGGCGAGCCGGCTCTTGTCGGTGACCGCAGCGGCGACGGCCTTGTCGGGCGCCGCCGCGACGGCGGGCGATGCGAGCAGAACCGCCGCGGCGAGCAACGGCGTTATCAGGCGATATGCGGGCATGGCAATTCTCCCCGGTTTCTGCCTTCGACTGGCGCGGCGAGCATCAGATGGCGAGCAGACTTCGACCAGCTGCCGTCCTCGCTCTATGAGTGTCGGTTGCGGCGCTGCCAGCCGATCTCCTCGATCTCGAGCAATTCCATCGGCACGCGGATCGTGCGGATCGCCAGTCGCACTTCAATCAGGAAAAGAATGAGCGAAACGAGCAGCAGCAGCATCGCGATCGCAAAGGTCCACGACGCCGCCGCGCCCAGATTCACACCCGTGAACGCCTGCGTGAAGAGCAGCGCGACGAGCAGGCAGACGACGATCCCGCACGCCACCGCGGCAAGGATCGAAGTGTTGATGATCGCCATCCGCCGGTCGGCGGTGCGCAGTTCGGCAACGATGCGATCATGATCCTGTCCCTCGGTGCCCGGCAGGCGCTCCATCAGCGTCCGCGACCGGTCGACGACGCGCGCAAGGCGACCCGCGATGACATTGAGCAGGCTGCCGGTCGCGACCAGCAGGAACACCGGCGTGACCGACAGCTGGATCGTCTGCGCGATGGCGCTCGCGTCGAGCGGCATCACCCCCCCGCGGCGACCGAGGGCGTGTTCACGCCGTGCATCTGGAGGAACTTGCGGATGTTGCGCGCGGCCTGCCGGATACGCTGCTCATTCTCGACCATCGCGATGCGGACATAGCCCTCGCCGTCCTCGCCGTAACCGACGCCGGGCGCAACCGCGACCTTGGCATGGGTCAGAAGCTGCTTCGAAAATTCGAGGCTGCCCATTTCCCTGAGCGCGGGCGGCAGCGGCGCCCAGGCGAACATCGACGCGGGCGGGCTCGGAATATCCCAGCCGGCGCGCGCGAAGCTTTCGACCATCACGTCGCGGCGCTTCTGATAAAGCTCGCGGTTCTTCTGCACGATATCCTGCGGCCCGTTGAGCGCCGCGCAAGCCGCGGCCTGGATAGGGGTGAAGGCGCCATAATCGAGATAGGATTTGACACGCGTCATCGCCGCAATCAGCCTTTTGTTGCCGACCGCGAAGCCCATGCGCCAGCCCGCCATCGAATAGGTCTTCGACATCGAGGTGAATTCGATCGCGACATCCTTCGCGCCCGGCACCTGCAGGATCGAGGGGGTCGGATTGCCGTCGTAATAAAGCTCCGAATAGGCGAGGTCGCTGAGCACCCAGACCTTATTCTCCTTCGCCCAGGCGACGAGCCGCTCGTAGAAGGCGAGGTCGACCGCTTCGGCCGTGGGGTTCGATGGATAATTCACCACCAGGATCGACGGCCGCGGCACGGTGAAGGCCATCGCGCGGTCGAGCGCGCGCCAGTAATTCTCGTCGGGCGTGGTCGGCACGCTGCGGATCGTCGCGCCCGCGATGATGAAGCCGAAGGTGTGAATGGGATAGCTGGGGTTCGGCGCGAGCACGACGTCGCCGGGCCCGGTGATCGCGGTGGCGAGGCTCGCGAGACCCTCCTTCGACCCCATCGTCACCACGACCTCGCTCTCGGGATCGAGCTCGACGTTGAAGCGGCGCGCATAATAATTGGCCTGCGCGCGGCGGAGGCCCGGAATGCCTTTCGACTGCGAATAGCCGTGCGCGTCGGGCTTCATCGCCACTTCGCAAAGCTTCTCGATCACATGCGCGGGGGGCGGCAGGTCGGGGTTGCCCATCCCCAGGTCGATGATGTCCTCTCCCGCGGCGCGGGCGGCCGCACGCATCGCATTGACTTCAGCGATGACATAGGGCGGCAGGCGCTTGATGCGGTAGAATTCATCGTCGGACATGGGAAACTAGAACAACTCCTTTACGTTACTTGGCTGTTGACGCGCGCGGCAGTCTCGCCAGCCGCATCGCGGCTTGTTATAGGCATATTCACGGCACTGACCAGCAGGAACCAGCATGACCGATATGGGAGAGACCAAAGCCGGCGATACCGCCAATCCCTTCCTGCCCTCGCCCGAAGACATACAGCATTGGACGAGCGTCATGGGCCGCGCGCAGCAGATGATGCTCGAATATGCGCTGGGTCAGGCAAACGAGGGCAATACCGCCGCCTCGGGCCTGTTCGATCCGGCGAGCTGGCTGCAAAATCCCGCGACGCAAGCATGGGCCGAACAATCGTCGAAGATGTGGGAACAGGGGATCGCCTTCTGGTCCTCGCTCGCGACGCTCAATCCCGCCATCGCGCCCACGACGCCCGCCGACGAGCCGAAGGACAAGCGCTTCACCGATCCTGACTGGGCGGGGAATCCGGTGTTCGCGATGATCCGCCAGACCTACGGCATGCTCTCCGAACAGATGCTCGCGACGACGCGCCAGATGGAGGGGCTGAACCCCGGCGCGCGCGCGAAGATGGAGTTTGCGGCGAAGAATATCGCCGACGCGCTGTCGCCGACGAACCTCGCGATCTCGAACCCCGAAGTCATCAAGCGCGCGGTCGAAACGCGCGGCGAAAGCCTGCTCAAGGGTTTGAAGCATATGCTGACCGACCTGTCGCGCGGACAGCTGAGCCACGTCGATCCCGACGCGTTCGAGGTCGGGGTGAATATCGCGACGACGCCGGGCAAGGTCATCCACGAAACCGACCTCTACCAGCTCATCCACTATACGCCGACGACCAAGGATGTCTTCACCGTCCCGCTCGTCATCTTCCCGCCGTGGATCAACCGCTTCTACATCCTCG
>PNJO01000240.1 GCA_013821905.1 Sphingopyxis sp.
GACCGACCCGCGCGTCAGCCAATATCTGATGACGTCGATGGGGGCGCTTGCCGAGGAAACGCTGCGCATCCTGTTTCTCGACGGGGCGCGGCGCCTGATCGCCGACGAACAGCTCCAATGGGGCAGCCTCGACCAGCTCGCGCTCTACCCGCGCACGATCTTCCGCCGCGCGATGGAGCATAATGCCGCGGGCATCATCATCGTGCATAACCACCCGAGCGGCGACCCGTCGCCGAGCGCGAACGATATCCGCGTCACGCGCATGCTCGCCGACCTCGGGCGGTCGCTCGATGTCGAGATCGTCGAACATATCATCGTCACCAGCAGCGAATGGGAGCGTGTTCCGATGGACAGGATCGAAGGTCGAATCAGGCGGGACGCAGATTTTTTCCCCTTGCGCGATGCGGGGAGCAGCGACGTGCGCGACCGCGAGGCGGCTGAAGAATTCGCGCTGGCGAATGCGAAGCGCACCGTCCGGCGCCGGATGCTGCGGCGCCAGTTGATCGGCGCGCCGTCGCTGTTCGGCGAGCCGGCGTGGGACATGCTGATCGACCTGTTCATCCACAGCTGCGAACGAAAATCGGTTTCGACCAGTTCGCTGTGCATCGCGTCGGGCGTGCCGATGAGCAGCGCGCTGCGCATGATCCAGCGCCTGTGCGACGCGCGCCTCGTCTCGCGCCGTGCCGACCCCACCGACGGACGGCGTTTCTTCGTCGAGCTGGCACCCGATGTCCGGCAGCGCATGGAGGCCTATTTCGCGGCGCGCGAGGAACCCGAGTTCAAGGCTCGGCCCCGACCATCGCACATCGGCGGATTGATGCGGTGAGGCAGGGAAGTGTCGCGCGCTCCCGTCGCGCAATCAGATGGCGGATCGACGGGAGATGGTGAGCCCTGCTGGGTTCGAACCAGCGACCTACTGATTAAAAGTCAGTTGCTCTACCGACTGAGCTAAGGGCCCGACGCGGTGCCGATGATGCGGCGCTGCGAAGTGAGCCGCCGCCCTAGTGCGCCGATGCGCGCCGGTCAACCGGCTTCGGACGCGTGAGGCGCGCGGCGAGTTGGCGGATGCTGCGCCCGTTCAAGGGGTGCTGCCATTCTGGAACGATCGCGCGCAGCGGCCCGAGCACGAACGCCCGCTCGGCAATCGCGGGATGCGGGATCGTCAGCACGGCGTCGGACCAGGCACCGCCGGACCAGAGCAGGATGTCGAGGTCGAGCGTTCGCGCGCTCCATCGCTGGCCGGTGCGGCGGCCGAAGCTCGCCTCGATTTCCTGAAGTCGCGCAAGCATTTCGGGCGGGCTCAACGCCGACGCGACGAGCGCGACGGCATTGGCATAGCGGCGGCGCGAGGGGCCGAGCGGATCGCTGGCGATGATCGGGCTGGCGTCGACCGCTTCGATATCGTCGCTCTCCAGCGCCGCGAGCGCGGCGAGCAGGATCGCACGCGGATCGCCGTGGCGCGCATGGCGGCGGTTCGACCCGAGGCCGATGGCATAAAGCGGAAGCGGCATTGCGTTGCTCATCGTCTCGCGCCTATCGCAGATGGGTGGAGATTGGTAGCCCGTTGCCCGGCACCGAGCCGCCGCGCGATTGTTCGCGCTGCCCGCGGCTCGTCGCGTTGCGGCATCGATGTCAGGCGGAGCATCCCGACTGGTGGAACGCGCCGGTCCATGCGTTCGGCGATCCCGAAGCATGGCTGGCATTCGCCGGACTCGCGCCGGGCAAGCATGGCGCGAACCGGACAGGAAGGCCGTTTACCGGCGACTATGCCGGGGATCTGCTGTTCGCCACACTGGCCCAATTCGGACTCAGCAAGGGACTCTATGACGCGCGGATCGACGATGGCTTGACGCTCGAAGGCGCGATCATCGTCAACAGCGTCAAATGCCTGCCGCCGCAGAACAAGCCGACGCCGGCCGAGATCGCGAACTGCCGGCCCTTTTTCGAACGGCAGCTTGCCGCCTTGCCAAAGGTCCGCGTGATCGTCGCGCTCGGGCGGATCGCGCATGACGCGACGCTCCGTTCGGCGGGCGTGCGACTGGCCGGTCATGCGTTCGCGCACGGTGCCATCCATCGCTTGCCCGGCGGACGGCACGTGGTCGATAGCTATCATTGCTCGCGGTACAACACGAATACCGGACGGCTGACGCCCGCGATGTTCGCCGATGTTTTCCGAACCGCGCTGGCGCTGAAGGATCAGACCAGCGGGCCGAATTCCTCGACCAGCCCACGATAGAGCGCGCGCTTGAAGGGGACGATCAGCTTTTCGATCTCGTTCAGTTCGGCCCACCGCCAGGCGCGGAACTCCTGGTGCTCGGTGTGGATGTTGACGTCGCTGTCGGCACCCATAAAGCGCATCAGGAACCAGTGCTGGCGCTGGCCGCGATACTTGCCGCCCCACATCTTGCCGATCAGATGGTCAGGCAGGTCGTAGAAATATTCCTCGCGGCTGCGCGCGATGATCTCGACCAGCCCGCCGTGGACGCCGGTTTCCTCGCCAAGCTCGCGGAACGCGGCTTCCTCCGCGTCCTCGCCCTTGTCGATGCCGCCCTGCGGCATCTGCCACGCTTCGCTGGTCGTATCGAGCCGCTGCCCGACGAAGACGCGGCCGTCACGATTGGCGAGCATGACGCCCGCGCAGGGGCGATAGGGGAGTTTGCTGTGGTCGGTCATGCCGCTCCGGTAGCTTCGGCGACGATCGCTTTCAAGACGGTCAGCGCGCCGCGAATGTCGTCCTTCGCGCTCGGGATGCCCTGCGACAGGTTGATATAGCCGTGAATCGTGCCCCGGGCCTCGCGATAGGTCGTCGGTACGCCCGCCGCGATCAGCTTTGCCGCATAGGCGCGGCCCTGATCGCGCAGCGGGTCGAGCCCCGCCGTGATCAGCAGCGTGGGCGGCAGGCCTTCGGCCGGAAAATCGAGCGGGGCCGCGCGGCGATCGGCGGGATCGGGGGCATAATGCCCCGAAAACCAGGTCATGCTGTCCTTGGTCAGCAGATGGCCTTCGCCGAAATCGCGATAGCTTTGCCAGTCGTCGCTGGTCGTCACCGCGGGATAGATCGGGTGGATCGCGATCACCGGCTTCGACGCCGGATTGTCGCGCAGCGCGAGCGCGGTGACGATCGTCAGATTACCCCCCGCGCTTTCGCCCGACAGGACAAGTCCGGTGCACGGAATATGGTCGGCGACCCAGCGCGCCGCCGCTTCGCAATCCTCGGGCGCCGCCGGAAACGGATGTTCGGGCGCGAGGCGGTAATCGACCGCGATCACCGGAATGTCGAGGATTCGCGCAGCCTCGGCGCAAAAGCCGTCGTGCGTGTCGAGGTCGCCGATGACCCAGCCGCCGCCATGAAAAAAGACCATCACCGGCCCCGGCGCGCGATCGGGCCGATTGTCATAGATGCGAACCGGAATATCCCCTGCAGGACCAGGGATGCTGCGATCCTCGACATGGGCGATCTCGCCGCGCGGCGTGTCGGCCATCTGCGCCATCACCCGGAACATCTCGCGCCCGCCCGCCGGCGGCATCTCGTCCATCCTTGGCCCTTCCTGCGCGTTCAGAAAGGCCAGGAAGGCCGCCACGTCGGGGCGCGTGTAGGGGGTGGTGCCGTCGGTCATCTGCGTCTCTCCCTGATCGATATTTTCGCCATGCTATTCGCCATCGACCGCGCAAATTCAATCGCAAATCGAA
>PNJO01000241.1 GCA_013821905.1 Sphingopyxis sp.
GCGGCTGCGCCAATCCGAATGTCGCGCTCGGGGTCCTTCCCGCAATTTTATTCCACCGCCCGCAATCGGGCGCGCCGGCCGCGTCATTGCGTCCGCCGCGCCGCACGTCCCATTCCCCCTTGCCGACTCGCGCGGCGAAGCCTATATGCGCCCTACTTCTTGACATGGTTAGCCAGTTGGGACGTCGGGGCCGCGGGCCGCGGCGGCTATTCCCACATGCTTTCCGGTCATCCGGATTGGAAATATCACTTGGTCGATCTCGACGCCCTCAATGCGATCATCGCGCCCGAAGCCGAGGCGATGGGTCTTGCGCTCGTGCGCGTCGCCTTTTTCGGCGGCGAGAGCGACCCGACGCTGCAGGTGATGGCCGAGCGGCCCGATACGCGCCAGCTGACGATCGACGATTGCGCCGATCTGTCGCGCCGCATTTCGGACCGGCTCGACGCGCTCGAAGAGGCGGGCAAGGACCCGATCGACCAGGCCTACCGGCTCGAAGTCTCGTCGCCCGGCATCGACCGGCCGCTGACGCGGCGCGCCGATTTCGCCGACTGGGCGGGGCACGAGGCGAAGATTTCGCTGAAGGAAAAGCGCGACGGACGTCAGCGCTTCAACGGCGAGCTGGTCGGCATCGACGGCGATGTCGTGACGATTTCGGATAAGGAAGGGGTGGAGCACAAGCTGCCGTTCGATGCGATCGACACGGCGAAGCTGGTCCTCACCGACAAATTGATTGCCGCAACCATTCCGCTGTCGTTCGACGGCGCGGACGAACTCGAAGAAGAAGGACAGGACTGATGGCCACTGCCATTTCCGCCAACAAGGCCGAGCTGCTCGCGATTGCCAACAGCGTCGCCAGCGAGAAGATGATCGACAAGGGCATCGTCATCGAGGCGATCGAAGAAGCGATCCAGCGCGCCGCGCGCGCGCGTTACGGCGCCGAGAACGACATTCGCGCCAAGCTCGACCCGCAGACCGGCGATCTTCGCCTGTGGCGCGTCGTCGAGGTCGTCGAAGCGGTCGAGGATTATTTCAAGCAGGTCGATCTGGCCGCCGGCCAGAAGCTGCAGAAGGACGCCAAGATCGGCGACTTCATCGTCGATCCGCTGCCCGCGGTCGACCTCGGCCGCATCGACGCCCAGTCGGCGAAGCAGGTGATCTTCCAGAAGGTCCGCGAAGCCGATCGCGAACGCCAGTTCGAGGAATTCAAGGACCGCGCCGGCGAAGTCATCACGGGCGTCGTCAAGTCGGTCGAATTCGGCCACATCGTCGTCAACCTCGGCCGCGCCGAGGGCGTCATCCGCCGCGACCAGCAGATCCCGCGCGAACTGATGCGCGTCGGCGACCGCGTCCGTGCGCTGATCCTGTCGGTCCGCCGCGAGAACCGCGGCCCGCAGATTTTCCTCAGCCGCGCGCACCCCGACTTCATGAAGAAGCTGTTCGCGCAGGAAGTGCCCGAAATCTACGACGGCATCATCGAGATCAAGGCCGCCGCCCGCGACCCGGGCTCGCGCGCGAAGATCGGTGTGATCAGCTACGATGGTTCGATCGACCCCGTGGGCGCCTGCGTCGGCATGAAGGGCAGCCGCGTCCAGGCGGTCGTCCAGGAAATGCAGGGCGAAAAGATCGACATCATCCCCTGGTCGGAAGACACGGCGACCTTCGTCGTCAACGCGCTTCAGCCCGCGACGGTGCAGCGCGTCGTCATCGACGAGGATGACGGCCGCATCGAAGTCGTCGTCCCCGACGACCAGCTGAGCCTCGCCATCGGCCGCCGCGGCCAGAATGTCCGTCTCGCCAGCCAGCTCACCGGCAGCCAGATCGACATCATGACCGAGGCCGACGCCAGCGAGAAGCGCCAGCGCGAATTCGTCGAACGCTCGACGATGTTCCAGGAAGAGCTCGACGTCGACGAAACGCTCGCGCAGCTGCTCGTCGCCGAGGGCTTTGGCGAGCTCGAGGAAGTCGCCTATGTCGGCCTCGACGAACTGGCGAGCATCGAAGGTTTCGACGACGAACTGGCGCAGGAACTGCAGAGCCGCGCGACCGAAGCGCTCGACCGCCGCGAAGAGGCTGCGCGCGCCGAACGCCGCGAACTCGGCGTCGAGGACGATCTGGCGACCATTCCGCACCTGACCGAAGCGATGCTCGTCGTGCTCGGCAAGGCCGGGATCAAGACGCTCGACGATCTCGCCGACCTTGCGACCGACGAACTCATTGCCAAGAAGCGCACCGACAACCGTCGCGGCCCGCCGCGCGGCGAGCGCGCCGAGGACAAGGGCGGCGTGCTGGGCGAATATGGCCTGAGCGAAGAGCAGGGCAACGAGATCATCATGGCGGCGCGTGCGCACTGGTTCGACGACGAACCTGCAGCTGCTGCGCCCGCCGAAGCCGGGCCCGCGGCGGAGCCGCAAACCGGGGAGGCCGCCGATGCGGACCCCGCGCAATGATCAGCTGACCGACACCGACCGCGCAAAGGGGCGCGGCCAGCATGTGCCCGAGCGGCGCTGCGTCGTAACCGGTGAGGTTTCGCCGGCTGAGCAGCTCGTGCGGCTGGCGCTCGGCCCCGACGGCAGCATCGCCCCCGACGTCCACGGCAAGGCGCCGGGGCGCGGTGCGTGGATCGGCGTCAATCGCGCCGACCTCGAAGCCGCGCAGGCCAAGGGCAAGCTCAAGGGCGGGCTCGCGCGCGCGCTGCACGAAGGCAGCCTCGCGGTCCCCGACGATCTCGGCGCGCGGATCGAGGCGCAATTGCGGCGCGCGACGCTCGACCGGCTCGGCCTCGAATCGCGCGCGGGCACGCTGATCACCGGCAACGACAAGATCGAACAGGCGGCGCGCCGCGGGCAGGTGCGCCTGCTCCTCCACGCCAGCGATGCGGGCGAGGACGGCCGCAAGAAACTGGCGCAGGCGTGGCGCGTCGGCGAGGACGACGAAGGCTCGGGCCGCGAAGGTGCGATCTTGCCGGTGGACCGACAGTCCCTATCTATGGCATTGGGGCGTGAGAATGCGGTGCATCTGGCGATTGTCGACGCCCGCGCCGCCGACCGGGTGCTGGCGCATTTGAGCCGCTGGCAGTTTTTCACCGGATGGAGTAGGGACGCGGCCGATCGCGTTTCGAACACGGATTCCCGCACGTCGGGAACAGGGGATACGTCCGCGGCTTCCGCCGTTTCGGACGCGTTTTGAAGGAATGATGGTTTTCGATGAGTGACGAACAGGACAAACCGACCCTTAGCCGCAAGCCGCTCGGGCTGAAGCGGACGGTCGAGGCCGGACAGGTGCAGCAGCAATTCAGCCACGGCCGCCGCAACACGGTGGTCGTCGAGGTGAAGCGCCGCCGCGTCATCGGTCGTCCGGGCGAAGCCGCCCCTGTGCAGGAAGTCGAAGAGGTCGAGGTCGCTCCGGCGCCCGCCCCGGCGCCCGCCGCTCCCGCGCCCAAGCCCGCCGCGCCGCGCGCGACCGAGGCCGACAGCCTGATGTCGCGTCAGGAACGCCAGGCGCAGCTGCTGCGCGAGGCCGAGGAAGCGCGCATGAACGCGCTCGAGGAAACGCGCCGCCGCGAAGAGGCCGAGCGCGCCCGCCTCGCCGAGGAGGAGCGTCTGGCCGAGATCGCCCGCGAGGTCGAGCGCAAGGCCGAGCAGGCCAGGCGCGACGCCGAGC
>PNJO01000242.1 GCA_013821905.1 Sphingopyxis sp.
GGCAAGCCTCGCTGCCCCTCCCGCAAGCGGGAGGGGATACCCCGGCATTCCGGGAACGTCCGCTTCCCACCCCAAAACCGCCGTATGCCGATCGATAGCGCCACTCTTGCATTTCCCCGCGCCCCCCGCCATATGCGCCGCGGGAGTCGGGCGGACGCAGTCTTCGCCAACCCGGTCAGGTCCGGAAGGAAGCAGCCGCAACGAATTCGCTGCGGGTCGTTCCGGCTCCCACCCTCCGCCATATAGTCTGTTTCGTCATGCTGAACTTGTTTCGGCATCCATGACCTGCGCGCCGGTCGGGCGCAGCGTGGAAGGCGAACCCGGATCATGGACCCGGAAACAAGTTCAGGGTGACGAGGCGCAGGGATGGCGGCGCCCGCTTTCCCCTTCGACAAGCGCCCGCGCCGCCCCTAAGACGGGCGCATGAGCGATTCCGCCGACGACGATATTCCGATGCTGGGCATGGATTTGCCGGAGACGCCGGCGCCCGCGGCGTCGGCCGGCCCCTACCGCGTTCTTGCCCGTAAATATCGGCCGCAAACCTTTGCCGAGCTGATCGGGCAGGATGCGATGGTCAAGACGCTGGGCAATGCGATCGCGCGCGACCGGCTGGCCCATGCCTTTCTGATGACCGGGGTGCGCGGCGTCGGCAAGACCTCCACGGCGCGGCTGATCGCCAAGGCGCTGAACTGCATCGGCCCCGACGGGCAGGGCGGGCCGACGATCGACCCTTGCGGTGTGTGCGAACCGTGCCGCGCGATCACCGAGGGCCGCCATATCGACGTGATCGAAATGGACGCCGCGTCGAACACCGGCGTCGACGACGTGCGCGAGATCATCGAGGCGGTGCGCTATGCCGCGGTGTCGGCGCGCTACAAGATCTACATCATCGACGAAGTGCACATGTTGTCGCGTAACGCGTTCAACGCGCTTCTGAAAACGCTCGAAGAGCCGCCGGCGCACGTCAAGTTCCTGTTCGCCACCACCGAGGTGAACAAGGTCCCGGTGACGGTGCTGTCGCGCTGCCAGCGCTTCGACCTTCGCCGCATCACGCCGGACATGCTCTTCGCGCATTTCAGCCAGATTCTGCAAAAGGAAGGCGTCGAGGCCGAGGCGCCGGCGATCTGGCTGATCGCCAATGCCGCCGAAGGATCGGTGCGCGACGGGCTGTCGATCCTCGACCAGGCGATCGCGCACGCGGACCTCGACGGCGGCGGGAAGATCGGCGCCGAGCAGGTGCGGGCGATGCTCGGCCTGTCGGACCGGTCGTCGATCGCCAGCCTGATGGCGACGATCCTCGACGGCGACGCGGGCGCCGCGATCGACCTTGCGCGCGGCCAATATGCGCTGGGGATCGAACCCGTTGCGATGGTGCGCGGGCTGATGGACCTGACGCATGCGGTGACGCTCGCCAAGGTGTCGCGCCACGAAGACCCCGCGCTCGCCGCGGCCGACCGCGAGCGCATCGGCGACTGGGCGCAAAAGCTCGGTTTCGCACCGCTCAACCGCTTGTGGCAATTGCTGCTCAAGGGGCATGACGAGGTGTTGCGCGCGAACAATCCGCTCGAACATCTCGAAATGCTGCTGCTGCGCATCATCTACGCGGCATCGCTCCCCGACCCCGGCGAACTCGCAAAGCTGCTCGAATCGGGCGGTGTTCCGACGATGCCGCTCGCCGCGCCGGCGGCACCCGCAGGACAGGAACGCGCCGCTGCGGTCCCGGTTGCCGGGGTGTCCGCGCCGGAAAGCGCCGAATCGCCGGCGTCGCCGCTGACCATTGCACAGATTTGCCAGCTTCTCGAAAGCACAGGAAATCATCAGCTTGCGGTGCGAACTTACGACAATCTCCAGATCATCGCACTCGAGCCCGGAATGCTGGTTTATGCGGCGCACCCGGCGCTCGACGCCGATTTCGCGCGCAAGCTGGGCGAAGCGCTGCTCAAGGAGACCGGAAGCCGCTGGCAGGTGCGCGAAGGCGAGGGCGAAGCGCGCCCCAGCCTCGGCCAGATGAAGGCGGCGAAGCTGGCCGACAATGACGCGCGCATCCGCGAACTGCCTGTGGTAAAGGCCGCTCTGGCTGCTTTTCCGGGCGCCGAGCTTGAAGACCCCTCCGACAATCGCCATAGGTCCCAGCCATGAAATCGATCGAAGAAATGATGAAGGCGGCGCAGGAAGCCGCCGCCACCGTCCAGGCCCAGATGCAGGAGGCGCAGGCGAAGCTCGACAGTGTCGAGGTCGAGGGCGTTTCGGGCGGCGGGCTCGTCAGGATTCGCGCCAGTGCGAAGGGCCGGATCAAGGCGATTCACATCGACGACAGCCTGATCGTCCCCGCCGACAAGCAGATGCTCGAGGATCTGCTCGCCGCCGCGTTCAACGATGCGCGCGAAAAGGCCGACGCGGCGAGCAACGAGGAAATGGGCAAGATGACCAGCGGCCTGCCGCTGCCTCCCGGTTTCAAGCTGCCGTTCTGATCTGAATTTCCTCCCTGTGCCGAAGGCGTGGGGAGGGGGACCGCGCCCGAAGGGCGTGGTGGAGGGGCCGAAACGTCCCGCCATTGCCCCTCCGTCAGCGCTTCGCGCTGCCACCTCTCCATCGCTTTGCGACAGGGAGGATCGTTAAATATTCGACGACGATGCGCCGCCGCGACCCTGCTTTGCCGGATCGCCCGTTCAGCACTGCGTCATTGAACCACTGGCAAGTTACGCCATATTAGCGATGAAGTCCCTATCAAGAAGGGCGGCGCGTCGACAGCGATGCCCGTCCAGGAGCCGTAATGACGCAAACCTATCCTCTTCTGCCGCTGCGTGACATCGTCGTTTTCCCGCACATGATCGTGCCGCTGTTCGTCGGCCGCGACCGCTCGGTCGCCGCGCTCGAGGCGGCGATGGAATCCGACAAGGAAATCTTCCTCGTGGCACAGCTCGATCCGGGTGAGGACGACCCGGTTCGCGACGATCTGTACGATACCGGCGTGATCGCCACCGTGCTGCAGCTGCTCAAGCTGCCCGACGGCACCGTCCGCGTGCTCGTCGAGGGCAAGGAGCGCGCGAAGCTGACCGCGCTCGAAACGCAGGACAAGGTCGTCGTCGCGCATGTGAATCCGATCGCCGACACCGTCGACGACAGCGTCGATACCGCGGCGCTGATGCGCTCGGTGGTCGACCAGTTCGAATCCTATGCGAAGCTCAACAAGAAGATGCCCGCCGAAACCGCGGTGCAGCTGTCGCAGATCGACGACGCCTCGCGCCTCGCCGACTCGGTTGCGGGCAATCTCAACATCAAGGTTTCCGACAAGCAGGCTTTGCTCGTCGAGGATGCGCCGTCGAAGCGGCTCGAAATGGTCTTCGCCTTCATGGAGGGCGAGCTTGGCGTGCTGCAGGTCGAAAAGAAGATCCGCGGCCGCGTGAAGCGCCAGATGGAAAAGAGCCAGCGCGAATATTATCTGAACGAACAGCTGAAGGCGATCCAGCGCGAGCTCGGCAACGATAATGGCGAGGGCGGCGACGACCTGGCCGAGCTGCAGATCAGGATCGACGCGCTCAAAATGTCGAAGGAGGCCAAGGCCAAGGCGAATGCGGAGCTCAAGAAGCTGCGCGCGAT
>PNJO01000243.1 GCA_013821905.1 Sphingopyxis sp.
CCGGTCGCCCTTGCGAAACACATAGACCGCGCCGCCGGTCAGCAGCACGCCGGTCAACATCAGGATGGAGATGATCGTGTCGGACATGGCGCGGCCATATCGGCGCCGTCACAAATTTGCCACCTCGCTTATGGTCAAGCCGCCCCGCTTCGCCTAAAGCGCGCTCATCGATTCCCTTGACCCCTGCGGGAGCCGCACCATGCGCATCGCCATCGCCTCCGATCACGCCGCCTACGAGCTGAAAGCCGTGCTGGCCGACTGGCTGCGCGAAAAGGGGCACGAGGTCGAGGACCTTGGCACCAACGGCCCCGAAAGCGTCGATTATCCCGATTATGGCTATCGCCTCGGCACCGCGATCGCCGAAGGCCGCGCCGAACGCGGCGTCGCGCTCTGCGGATCGGGCATCGGCATTTCGATCTCGGTCAACCGCAACCCCGCCGCGCGCTGCGCGCTCGTGTCCGAGCCGCTGTCGGCGAAGCTGGCGCGCGAGCATAATGACGCCAACGTCGTCGCGATGGGCGCACGCCTGACCGGCATCGACATGGCGAAAGCCTGTCTCGAAGCCTTTCTGACCACCGATTTCGCCGGCGACCGCCACGCGCGCCGCGTCGACAAGCTTTCGCACCCGCCCCAACTGGAGACCAGCCGATGACCACCGAAACGCTCGACAAGCCCATCAAATCGGCCGGCTATTTCACCGACGGCGTTGCCGCGACCGATCCCGCCGTCGCTGCGGCGATGAAGCACGAACTCGAACGCGAGCAGTATCAGATCGAACTGATTGCCTCGGAAAACATCGTTTCGAAGGCGGTGCTCGAAGCGCAGGGCAGCGTTTTCACCAACAAATATGCCGAGGGCTATCCGGGCAAGCGCTATTATCAGGGCTGCGCCCCGTCGGATGAGGTCGAGACGCTTGCGATCGACCGCGCCAAACAGCTGTTCGACTGCGGTTTCGCCAACGTCCAGCCGCACTCGGGCGCGCAGGCGAACGGCGCGGTCATGCTCGCGCTGACCAAGCCCGGCGCGACGATCCTCGGCATGAGCCTCGATGCCGGCGGCCACCTGACCCACGGCGCGGCGCCGGCGATGTCGGGCAAATGGTTCAACGCGGTGCAATATGGCGTGCGCGCCGACGACCATCTCGTCGATTTCGACCAGGTCGAACGCCTCGCGAAGGAGCATCGCCCCGCCCTCATCATCGCGGGCGGCTCGGCCTACCCGCGCACGCTCGATTTCGCGCGCTTCCGCCGCATCGCCGATGATGTCGGCGCGCTGCTGATGGTCGACATGGCGCATTTCGCGGGCCTCGTCGCCGGCGGTGCGCACCCCTCGCCGATGGAACACGCGCATGTCGTCACCACGACGACGCACAAGACGCTGCGCGGTCCGCGCGGCGGCATGATCCTGACCAATGACGAGGCGATCGCCAAGCGCATCAATTCGGCGGTCTTCCCCGGCCTGCAGGGCGGCCCGCTGATGCACGTCATCGCCGCGAAGGCGGTGGCGTTCGGCGAAGCGCTTCGCCCCGAGTTCAAGACCTATGCAAAGGCGACGATCGCCAATGCGCAGGCGCTCGCGAGCCGGCTGAAGGCGCGCGGCGCCGATGTCGTCGCGGGCGGCACCGACACGCACCTCGCGCTCATCGACCTGCGTCCGCTCGGCATCACCGGCCGCGACGCCGACGAGGCGCTCGAGCGTTCGGCGATCACCTGCAACAAGAATGGCGTCCCCTTCGACCCGCTGCCGCCGGTCAAGACCAGCGGCATCCGCGTCGGATCGCCCGCGGGCACCACGCGCGGCTTCGGCATCGCCGAATTCGAGGAAATCGGCGACATGGTCGCCGACGTGCTGGAGGCGCTGCGCGACAAGGGCGAGCATGGCGACGCCGATGTCGAGGCGAATGTCCGCGGCCGCGTGCGCGCGCTCTGCGAACGCTTCCCCATCTATCAGGGATAAGGCCATGGCGCGGCAGCACCCCGAGGAACCGACGCTGGTCGAACAGGCGATCGAAGAGATCAAGGCGATGGGCAAGCAGGGGATGGACCATCCCTCGACGCGGCCCGTGCTGATCGGCGGCGGCGTCGGCGCGGCGGTCGGGCTGGTGCTCGACGCGGTGACCTGGCCGGTCGGGATGTTCGCGGGCGCTGCGATCGCGCTCCTCATGCGGGTGCGTCGCTGACCCATGCGTTGCCCCTATTGCGGACATGAAGACAGCCAGGTGAAGGACAGCCGCCCGACCGAGGACGGTGCGGCGATCCGTCGCCGGCGCCAGTGCGAGGATTGCGGCGCGCGCTTCACCACCTTCGAGCGCATCCAGCTCCGCGAGGTCGCGGTGCTCAAGGCCGATGGCGGACGCGAACCCTTCGATCGCGAAAAACTGATGCGCAGCGTCCAGATCGCGTGCCGCAAGCGCCCGATCGACGGCGCGCGGATCGAACGGTTGGTGTCTGGCATCCAGCGCCAGCTCGAAACCTCGGGCGAGAGCGAGGTGCAGGCGTCGCAGATCGGCGCGATGGTGATGGAAGCGCTCAAGGGCTTTGACAATGTCGCCTATATCCGCTTCGCCAGCGTCTATCGCGACTTCACCGAAGCCAAGGATTTCGAAGAATTCGCCTCGTCGATCACCGAGGCGGCACGGCCGGCGAAATGAGCGCGGCCGCCCCGCCCCCCGTCATCGTTCTCGTCCGTCCGCAGCTTGGCGAAAATATCGGCAAGGCGGCGCGCGCGATGCTCAATTTCGGGCTGACCGAATTGCGCCTGGTTGCGCCCCGCGACGGCTGGCCCAACCCCGATGCGGGGCCGGCGGCATCGGGCGCCGATATCGTGCTCGCCGACGCGCAGGTTTTCGACAGCCTTGCCGAGGCGGTTGCGGACTGCACCACCATCTATGCCACCACCGTCCGCAAGCGCGGCGTGACCAAGCCCGTGCTGACCCCCGAAGAGGCCGCGCGCGAGGTTCACGCGACGGCGGGTCGCTCGGCCTATGTCTTCGGCCCCGAACGGTCGGGGCTCGAAACCGACGATGTCGCGCTCGCGCACAAGATCGTGACGGTGCCGATCAACGCCGAATTCGGTTCGCTGAACCTCGCGCAGGCGGTGATCCTGCTCGCCTATGAATGGTCGAAGGGCGTCGCGCTCGCGAGCCCGCCCGAGGTACCGCTCGACCCGCCTGCCGAGCATGGCGAGATGGAACAGCTCATCCAGCATCTGGTGCGCGATCTCGACGCCGCGGGTTACTTCTTCCCCGCCGACCGCACCGAGGCGACGCTACGCACCTTGCGCACGGCGCTGACCAAGACGGGCTGGTCGTACAACGACATCCGCATGATGCACGGCATCATCACGACGCTTGGCAGAACGCCCCGATCGCGATAGGCTCCGCGCGATCCATCGGGAGGCTGTATGTCGATGTTTTCCCTTTTGATTTCGCTGGCGCTGGCAACCTCCGCGCCCGACCCCGCGGCCCCTGCTCCGCCGCCAGACGCGGTCCCCGCATCCGGGGAAAAGGCCAGGCCGAAGCTGGTCTGCCGCAGGATCGTCTATGCCGGCTCCCGGCTCGCCGAGCGCGAATGCCGGACGAAGG
>PNJO01000244.1 GCA_013821905.1 Sphingopyxis sp.
CGCAGCAGACCGACAGCGAGCAGGATGTGAAGGCGATGCTGCTGGGTCGCAGCGCGACCGCCAACGCCAAGCCCGAACTCGAAATCTTCGCCGACGACGTCAAATGCGCGCACGGTTGCGCGATCGGCGAGCTCGACGCGATGAGCCTCTATTATCTCCAGTCGCGCGGGCTGCCGCCCGCCGAAGCGAAAAAGATCCTGCTGCAGGCCTTCGTCGCGGGCGTCTTCGACGGCGCCGAGGATGAGGAAAAGCTGCAAGCGCTTGCGCTCGCGAAGCTGGGAGAGCTCGTGTGACGACCACTACCGCCGCGCGCACCTTCCCCGACGTCCGCGCCGACTTCCCCGGCCTCACCCCCGGCTGGCACTATCTCGACACCGCCGCGACTGCGCAGAAACCGCAGGCGGTCATCGACGCGACGGTGAACGCGATGGGCCGCGACTATGCGACCGTCCACCGCGGTGTTTACGCGCGCTCGGCCGACATGACGCTCGCCTATGAGGCGGCGCGGCGGCGGATTGCGGCGTTTATCGGCGCGAAGGAAGAGCAGATCGCCTTCGTTCGCGGCGCGACCGAGGCGATCAACCTCGTCGCTTACTCGCACCCGAAGAAGGGCCGCGTGCTGCTGTCGGTCCTCGAACATCACAGCAATATCGTGCCCTGGCAGCTCGCCGGCTGGCAGGTCGACGTCTGTCCGCTGACCGCCGACGGCGGCATCGATCTCGATGCCGCAGAGAAACTGCTCACCCCCGAACACACGATGATCGCCTTCGCCCACGTCTCGAACGTGCTCGGCAGCCCGCTCGACGTTGCGCGCGCCGCCGAGCTCGCGCACCGCGTCGACGCCGAACTGCTGGTCGACGGCTGCCAGGCGGTTCCGCGCCTACCCGTCGATGTCGCGGCATTGGGCTGCGACTATTACGCCTTCTCGGGCCACAAGCTCTACGGCCCCACCGGCATCGGCGTGCTGTGGAGCGACAAGCTCAGCGCGTTGCCGCCGTGGCAGGGCGGCGGATCGATGATCGACCGCGTGACCTTCGCCAAGACGAGCTACGCCCCCGCCCCCACCCGCTTCGAGGCGGGCACCCCCGCGATTATCGAGGCGATCGGGCTCGCGGCGGCAGTCGATTATGTCGAGAACATTGGCGTCGACGCGATCCATGCGCACGAATGCGCGCTGGTCGACAGCTTGCGCGAAGCCCTCGCACGCAAAAACAGCATCACGCTCTATGGCTCTGAAAACAGTGCAGGAATTGTCAGCTTTTCGTTGGCGGGGGTTCATCCGCACGACATCGGCACTATCTTGGACGAAAGCGGGGTCGCGATCCGCGCCGGGCACCATTGCGCGCAGCCGCTGATGGAGCATCTCGGCGTTCCGGCGACCGCGCGCGCGAGCTTCGGTGTGTACAACAATGACGACGATGTGGCGGCGCTGATCGACGGCCTCGCCCGCGTCGAAAGGATTTTCGGATGACCGACGAACGGACGATCAGGGTCGAGGAAGTGGAAAGCGTCGAGGCGCCGCCGAAAGCGCGCGTCGAGGACGTCGAAACCGCACCCGAGAAGCTCGAGCGCAAGCGCGACTATCTGGAGGGCTTCCTCGCCGCCAAGCCCGCGGTGGTCGATCCCCACGCGGTCGGCGGCGACCTCTACGAGGCCGTGATCGACGCGCTCAAGGAAATCTATGACCCCGAAATTCCGGTGAACATCTATGACCTCGGCCTCATCTACAATGTCGAGATCGACGAGGGGCATGTGATGGTCACGATGACGCTGACCACCCCGCATTGCCCGGTCGCGGAATCGATGCCGGGCGAGGTCGAACTGCGCGTCGGCGCGGTGCCGGGGGTCGGCGATGCCGAGGTCAATCTCGTCTGGGATCCGCCGTGGAGCCCGCAGAATATGAGCGACGAAGCGCGCCTCGAACTGGGGATGCTGTGATGACCGAAACCAAGACACCCTCAAAGCCGAGGATGGCACGCCCCGCCGCCGTCATGCTGACGCCGAACGCCGAGGAGCGCATCGCGAAACTGATGGCATCGGCGCCCGAGGGCGCGATCGGCGTCAAGCTGTCGACCCCGCGCCGCGGCTGTTCGGGCCTCGCCTATTCGGTCGATTATGTCACCGAGGAGGCGAAATTCGACGAGAAGATCGAGACGCCCGGCGGCATTTTCTACATCGACGGCGCCTCGGTGCTCTACCTGATCGGCAGCACGATGGACTGGGTCGAGGACGATTTTGCGGCGGGCTTCGTCTTCGAAAACCCGAACGCCAAGGGTGCCTGCGGCTGCGGCGAGAGCTTCACGGTCTGACCATGCGCGTGCGCGACGCGCTGCCGACCGATATTCCGGTTTGGGCGGCGATGCGCGCGCGGTTGTGGCCCGATGCCGATCCGGCCGAACTCGCGGATGAGCTTCGCGCGATGCTGGACGATCCGACGCTCTGGAACTTCATGCTGCTGGACGACGGCGGCCGCGTCGCCGGTTTCGCCGAAGTGCAGCTTCGCACCATGTTCGACGGCTGCCCCGTCGCGCCCTATCCGCATATCGAGGGCATCTGGGTCGAACCCGCGCATCGCCGCGCCGGCGGCGCGCGCCGGCTTCTCGCCGCCATCGAGGCACGGGCGCGCGGGCAGGGGCACGATCGCATCGGCTCCGATGTCGAACTCGACAACCGCGGCAGTCAGGCGTGGCACGAGGCCTGCGGCTTCGCGGAGGAAGTCCGCGTCATCCTCTATTCCAAGCCGCTCTAGTCGCAGACCGACCAGCCCGCCGTCCGCGCCGCCAGGTCGAAATGGAAATGATTGGCGTGCGCCGCATTATGGTCGGGCGACAGCACGGTGCTGAACAGGTCGCACGATCCGTCGCGCACCTCGTGAAGAAAGACGCTACGCGTGTCGCGATCGTCCCAGTCGTTGATCAGCGATATGCGCGTTCCGTCGGCGAGGACAAAGGCCGAAATGTCGATCGCGTTGGCGGTCGAATGCTGGCTCTGTGACTGCTCCCCCGCGATCTTGCGGCAATTATAGCTGCCGAGATTCTCGACCTCGACGACCTTTTGCCCGAAATGCTTCTGCGCCAGCGGCTGGACGACGTCGCGGTCCCACAGGACCAGCGCCGCGGTCACCGCGCAGCCGGGCGCGGCACCCGCCGGGCGCATCGTCGGCGCATATCGGTTGCTGGTCAGGATCATCCGCTGGCTGGCGCGACACGCGCCGGTGCCGATCGCCGGCCGCCGCAGATAGCCCGCCCCTTCGCGGTCGAAGGCAGCGAAACAAGCAGCGTCGTCGCGCGCCAGCCCCACCAGCTTGCGCTGCGTCGCCCAGCCCTGCGGATGCGCGAGCTCGAACCGCGCGCCCGGGACATGTTCGGGATGCGCCCGCACCCATTGCATGCCGAGGATCGCGCCGATCGTCAGCAGCAGGGCAATCGCAAATCCTGTCAGATAGAGGCGCAGGCCGGCCGGCATCACGCGGCCAGCGGCACCGCGAAGGGCGCAGGGTTGTCATCGTTGGCGGCGCTGCGGCGTTCGGCCGACCGGCGGATGCGGCGGGCC
>PNJO01000245.1 GCA_013821905.1 Sphingopyxis sp.
TTGCACACGGCCGTCGATGCGCTCGATGATGTCGGGGGTGGCGCCGCGGTTGAAGCCGAGACCCCAGGCATAGCAGCGGAAACCCGACCGGCGCAGGTCGGCGCGCAGCGCCTTGGTCGCCCAGTCGCCCGACAGGAATCCCGGCAGCACCATGACCGGCGGATGCTCGCTGTCGGGGTTGGGCTCGGGCGGCATCGGGCGGACGCGGCCCCACAGCGCGCGCGCGAGCAATCCGATCTCGCGCCACAGCAGCCCCAGCGGGGGCGGCGCGTCGGGATCGGGAATGCGCGCGGGCCATTCGGCGCGCCGGGTGAGGAAACCGCGGATCATGCGGCGCCTCATAGCAGAATTTCCTTCTCCGCGAAGGCGGACGTGACGACAAGCGGCGGGAATAAGACGTCGCCCCAGCGAAAGCTGGGGCCGCTAGCGGTTTACGAGGCGGTGCAGGAAAAGGCCGATAGCGGCCCCAGCTTTCGCTGGGGCGACGTTTTTCTCCAACGTCCGCTCACCACCCCGAAACGGACATGCCGCCGAGGTTTGCGATCACCGCTTCGGAACCAGCTTGAGCAGCTTGCCGCCCTCGCCGTCGGTGAGCAGCCACACCGTGCCGTCGTCGCGCACCTCGACCTCGCGGATGCGCTGGCCGAAATCCCAGCGGTCGGATTTGTGCAGCCGCTCGCCGTCGATGCCCATGCGCACCAGCCCTTCGCCCGACAGCGCACCCATCAGCAGACTGTTCTTCCAGCCCGGATAGGCGTCGCCGTCGTACCAGACGAGCCCGGCAGGCGAGACCGAGGGGTTCCACCACAGTTTCGGCGCGGCGAATTCGGGGCGCGTCGGGTGGTCGGGAATGTCGCGCCCGTCATAATGGTCGCCGTTCGACACGACCGGATAGCCGTAATTGGCCTTGGCCTCGACCAGATTGACCTCGTCGCCGCCCTTCGGCCCCATTTCCTGGTTCCAGAGCTTGCCCGAACCGTCGAAGGCGAGGCCGAGGATGTTGCGGTGGCCGAGCGACCAGATTTGCGCGGTGACGCCGCCCTCTT
Source organism: Sphingopyxis sp. (assembly GCA_013821905.1). Classification (GTDB taxonomy): domain Bacteria; phylum Pseudomonadota; class Alphaproteobacteria; order Sphingomonadales; family Sphingomonadaceae; genus Sphingopyxis. The sequence continues at coordinate 1,047 of PNJO01000245.1, forward strand.
TCGCGAAAGGGTTGTCGGCGGGGACGCTGCCGTCGGGATTGAGCCGCACGATCTTGCCGAGATTGGCCTTCATGTCCTGCGCGGGATCGAATTTCTGCCGTTCGCCCGAACCGATGAAAAGATATTTGCCGTCGGGCGAAAAGGCGAGGCGGTGCGAGAAATGGCCGCGCCCGCTGACCTTCGGCGACTGGGTCCAGATCGTCTGCAGTCCCTCGATCCGCGGCGAGGCGCCTTGCACCAGTTTCGCCCGGCCGACCACCGCGCCGAAGGTGTCGCCCGCGCCGGGTTCGACCCAGCTCAGATAGATGGTGCCGCTCGTCCTGAAGTCGGGGGCGAGGATGACGTCGCCGAAGCCGCCCTGGCCGCCATAGGCAACCGCCGGTACGCCCGCGACGTCGAGCGTCGATCCGCCTTCCTGCCACAGTTTGAGCTTGCCCGATTTTTCGGTGACGAGCGCGAGCCGGGTGCCGCGGATGAAGGTCATCGCCCAGGGTTCGTTGAAGCTCGCGACCTCCTGCACGGTGAAGGGCGCGTCGGCGAGCGGCGTCGCGGGCTGCGCGCCCGAGGCGTCGAGCTTCGCGGTGTCGGCGGGGGCGGCGGTGCTGCTGCTGCCCGCCGAGCAGGCGCCGACGATCGCGGCCGCGGACAGGAGGAGCGGAGAGAGTTTCATCATCTGGGGCTCGCTTTACTGGGGGGAGAACAATGCCTTGTGCCGCGCCGCCCTCGCAAAGTCGAGGGGGGTGTTCAGCGATCCGGGTCGCGCCGCGCCGCGATCGTCTCGACGCTGTCCATGATCGCCGCCATCGCCTCGCTCGCGGCAGGGGCGTCGGCGCGCTTCTGCGAAAATTGCCCGCCGGCCATGATCTCTTCGAGCGCCGCGCGCGCGCGCGATACCCGGCTCTTCATCGTGCCGAGCGCGCAGTCGCAAATCTGCGCCGCCTCCTCATAGGACATGCCGCCGGCGCCGACGAGGATCAGCGCTTCGCGCTGGTCCTGCGGCAATTCCATCAGCGCGCGCTGCAGGTCGGCCATCTCGCCGCTGTCTTCCTGGGCTGCGGGCGTCGACAGCGTGCGTTCGACGACGACCTCGTCATATTCGCCGCGGAACTTGTTGCGGCGCATCTGCGACAGGAAGGTGTTGCGCAGGATGACGAACGTCCATGCCTTGATCGACGTGCCGCGCTCGAACCGGTCGCGCGATGCCCAGGCCTTGACCATCGTGTCCTGCGTCAGATCGTCGGCGAGGTCGGGATTGCCCGACAGGCTGCGTCCATAAGCGCGCAAATGGGGGATGACCTCCGCCAGCAGGCTCTTGAACTCGCTGTCCGTCAGGCTCTTGTCGTCCTGCGGAAGCGGCGCAGCTTCGGTCCGACTCATTACTGTTTCGGGCTTTTCTGATCCAGTTCCGACAACAGGTCGAGCATGTTGTCGGGAAGCTTTTCCGCGACGATATTGCCATAGATCGTGCGCAATTTCGCGCTTACCGGCTCGGGCGACTGGCGGCCGGTTAGCGTGCGGTGCCACTGGTCGCTGCCAGTGCCCGGAAAGCTTCCCTTGTCGGCACGCGGCGCCCCGGTGAGCAGGTGCGAGCCGTTTCCTCGGTTCATCCTGTTGTTGCCTTGCGTTGCCATGTCCGACCAACGACAGAAAGGGCGGCGAGTTCCCTGCGGAATCGCTTTTTGCGACGAATGCGTTGCACGAAAACCACAGGGGCGCCGGCCGGCGCGATGCGGCGAGGCGCGGGCGGGTGCGCGCCCAGGTGGCGGACGCACATGCTTGCATTGAGATTTCCAGACGCTAAGCCGGTGGCATGCTTGTCAGGATGTTTCCCGGAATGAAGGCCGTCGTATCAGCGACATAACCGCCCAGCCGCTCGACGATGCCAGCTTCAAGCGCGAACTGGCGGCGATGTTGCCGCACCTGCGCGCCTTTGGCCGCAGCCTGACGGGCAGCGCCGACCTGGCCGACGATCTGGTGCAGGAAACGATGCTGAAGGCGTGGAAGGCGCGCGCCAGCTATGTCCCCGGACCGTCGAGTATGAAGAGCTGGGCCTTCGTCATCCTGCGCAACTGTTTCCTGTCGCAGATGCGGCGCAAGAAATTCACCGCCGAATATGACGAGCTGGCGGCCGAACGGCTGCTCGTCGCGCCCGACGACCAGGACGACAGCCTGCATCTGGCCGATGTGCAGCGCGCGCTGCTGATGCTGCCCGTCGACCAGCGCGAGGCGCTGGTGCTGATCGGCGCGGGGCAGCTGTCCTATGAGGAGGGCGCCGAAATCTGCGGCTGCGCGGTCGGCACGATGAAAAGCCGGGTGTCGCGCGCGCGCACCGCGTTGCAGGCGATTCTCGACAGCGGCGACATGCCGCTGCGCAGCGGCGATCCGCTTCCCGCGAGCGAGGCCTTTGCGTCGATCATGGGCGACGTCGACCAGCTCACCGGCAACGGTTCGGGAGGCGACTGGGATTAGGGCC
>PNJO01000246.1 GCA_013821905.1 Sphingopyxis sp.
CGCTTCGCGGCGCGTTTCGGCCGCGGCGACCTTGAACCCGTCAGCCATCGCGCGGTGGTCGCGGCGCGCCAGTCGCTCAAGAGCCTGTCGCGCGAGCGCATCGCCGACGAACTGCTCAAGATCCTGTCGCTTGCCGACACCGGCATCGTTCCGGTGATGGCGGCCGACGGGATTTTCGGCGTCCTGCTTCCCGAACTGCGCGCGGACTTTGCCGCGGTGCTTGCCCGCCTTGTGGCGAACGAAAAGGCCGCCGGTGTCGCCGCGTCGCCGCTTCGCCGCCTGTCGGCGCTGCTTCCAGCCGATGCGGGCGTCGCCGAGCAGGTGGCGAGCCGGCTGCGGTTGTCGACGCGGCAGCGCAAGCATCTCGCGGCGCTGGCGGCGCATCGCGGCGACACCGTGCGTCCCGCGCGCCAGCTCGCCCATGCGATCGGGATCGACGCCGCGCGCGATGTCCATCTGCTCGCGGACGATCCTGCGGCCGCCTCGGCCGCCGTCGCCGCGCTCGCCGACTGGGCGGTGCCGCAGCTGCCGATCAAGGGCGGCGATATCGTCGCGCGCGGCGTCGCCGCCGGTCCGCAGGTCGCGGCGATCCTGAAGGCGGTTGAGGCCGAATGGGTGGCGGAGGATTTCCCGGACGCGTCGCGCGTCGCCGCGCTCGTCGATCAGAAGATCGGCTGAACGCGCGACTGGCGCCAGTAATCGAGCGCGGCACCGCTATCCATCGGCCGCGCGAACAGATAGCCCTGCCCGAAGTCGCAGCCGAGCGCCGAGAGCAGGCGGGCCTGGTCGGCGGTTTCGACGCCTTCGGCGGTCGTTTTCATCCCCAGCGCTTCGGCGAGGCTCTGGATCGTGCGGACGATGGCGACCTTGTCGCGGTCGTCGACCATATGCTCGACGAAGCTGCGGTCGATCTTGAGCACGTCGATCGGCAGGCGCTGCAGATAGGCGAGGTTCGAATAGCCGGTGCCGAAATCGTCCATCGCGACGCGTGCATCGAGCGTCTTGAGCTCGCTCAGCACCGACATGGCGAGGTCGGGGTCGCCGATGATCGCGCTTTCGGTGAGCTCGATCATCAGCCGTCCGCCGCCGATTCCGTGCGTGTCGAGCGCGCTGCGCACCGCCGCGGCGACATCGTCGCGCGCCAGCTGGATCGCCGAGACATTGACCGAGAAATAGCAGTCGACGGTCTTGCCTTCATTCTGCCGGTCCCAGTCGGCGAGCACGCCTGCCGCCTTGCCGATCGCCCATTGGCCGAGCGGAACGATCAGTCCCGAATCCTCGGCGATCGGAATGAATTCGGTGGGCGAGACAAGCTGGCCTTCGCTGTTGGTCCAGCGCGCGAGCGCCTCGAAACCCGCGACGCGGCCCGATGCCATCTCGATCAGCGGCTGGAAATCGAGGCGCAGCCGGTCTTCCTCGATCGCATTGCGCAGCTCGGTTTCCATGCCGAAGCGGTTGTCCGACAGGCGCGCCGCCTCGGGCTCGTAGATTTCGATGCGGTCGGTGCGCTTGGCGCGCTTCAGCGCGATCTGCGCGTGGCGGATCTGGTCGGCGACATCCTTCTCGGCCGAATATTGGATGGCGCAGCCGAGCGCGCAATCGACGCTGACCTTCAGTTCGCCGATGCGGAAAGGATGGTCGAAACAGCCGCGGATGCGCCGCGCCATTTCGCGCACGTCGGCCCTGCCGCCCGCGATGCGGGTCGATATCGCGAATTCGTCGCCGCCCGTGCGTGCCAATATGTCGCCGCTGCGCAGGCTCGATTTCAGCCGGCGCGCGACGGTGATGATCAGCTCGTCGCCCGCCATCGGGCCGATATGTTCGTTGATCCGCGAAAAGCGCGCGAGATCGAGCAGCAGGATCGCATGGTCGGGCGATCCTGGTTCGGACTGGGTGCGCTGTTCGACCAGTTCCTCGAACCCGGCGCGATTGGGCAGGCCGGTCAGGCTGTCCGACACCAGTTCGCGGCGCAGGTTGCGCTCGGTCATCATTTCCTGCGTGCGGTCGATCAGCGTCAGCAGGAACAGCGAATCGTCGCCGCACTCCTCCGACAGCGGGCCGATCGATCCGCGCAGGTCGCGCGCCGACACGCCTTCGCCGAGCTGGCAGGAAAATTCCTGGATATCGCTGGGGTGCTGCACGGCGCGTTCGATCGCGCGGAGCATCTCGATCGGCGCATCGGCACCCGCGGGCGACAGGGTGAGCCGGTCGAACGCGGCGTTGCTGGCGTGCAACCGGAAATTGCCACGCGCCATCGGTCTGATCAGCGCCGCCGGGACGGGCAGGGCGTCGATCCAGCCGACAAACAGCAAGGGCCGGTCTTCGCCGGTTCTATCAATAGGCATAACAGCGGGTTTTGTGCGACCTTTCCCCATTGGTCCATGACTAGGTGACGGGGAGTAAATAAGCTATTTACGGCTACGCGGGTTTGCGCTCATCCGAAGCGATTGTTCCGCGGAAAGCCCGTCGGCGGCATCCGCCCCGCCGCACCGCGCGCGACGCGCCACGGCGCAAGGTCGGTCTCGGTGCGCGTCCGCCCCGTATCGCCGCCCATCGCCCAGCTCAGCCCTTCGGCAAAGACGAAGCTGACCGCGTCGGACAGCCCGCCGTCGCGATAGCGTTGCAGCATGACGCCCTGGCCGCGGCCCATCACCGGCACCTCGGCGAGCGGAAAGACGACGAGCTTGCGGTTGTCGCCGACCACCGCGACGCTGTCGTCGCCCGCCGCAATCGCGCGGACGATCGCAAGCTGCGCCTTCGGCTTCAGATTGACGACATTGCGGCCCTTGCGCGTCTCGGCGATCACGTCGGCGGTCTGGACGACGAAGCCGTGACCGCTGGTCGAGGCGAGCAGCAGGCGCCCGTCGGCGCTCGCCGGGATCAGCGCGACGATGCGCGCCTCGGGGTCGATGTCGACCATCAGGCGCAGCGGCTCGCCGAAACCGCGCCCGCCGGGCAGCTTGTCGGCGCCGACGGTGAAGAAGCGCCCGTCGCTCGCCGCGACCAGCAGCTTGTCGGTCGTCTGCGCATGCGCGGCGAACAGCAGTTCGTCGCCTTCCTTGAATTTGAATTCGCCCCACTGGTCGGGGGTGACATGGCCGCGCTGGGCGCGAATCCAGCCGCGCTTCGACAGGATCACCGTCACCGGTTCCTTCTCGATCATCGCGTCCAGCGGAATGTCGCGCGCCGGGGCCGCTTCGGCGATCGTCGTGCGGCGCGCGCCGAGCAGCGTTTCGAGACCATAGACCGCGCGCAGCGCCGCGAGGTCCTTTTTCAGCCGCGTCTTCTGCCGGTCTTTGCTCGCGATCAGCTTCGCCAGTTCCTCGCGCTCGGCGGCGAGGTCGGCCTGACCGACGAGGAGGCCAAGGCCAAGCCGGCCGACTTTCTGGTCGATGAACTCAAGGGCCGGATCGAGAAGAAGCAGCCTGCCGGGTTCGACATGATCGCGATCATGGGCAAGGCCGGTGACGAGAAGACCAACGCCACGCAGCTGTGGGACGGCGAGGATGC
>PNJO01000247.1 GCA_013821905.1 Sphingopyxis sp.
GGCATAGACGCGGTGGCGCTCGGCCTCGGTATCCTCGGCGACCGTATGTTCGATGGTGACGCGCGGCTGGTGGAAAACCGCGACACCCGCGCCCATGCCGTCGACCAGCTTCTGGCCGTTCAGCCGCTGCGCCGACTGGTCGGCGGCGGCCGCATCGGTGCGCGCGGCGGTGTCGACAAGATCGGCATTGGAGATGAGTTCGGAGAGCACCATCGCCACCGTCTGCAGCGCCTCGATCTCGATTTCTTCATAGCGGCGCGGTTCGGCGTGCTGAACGCAAAGCACGCCGACGGCGCGCTCGCGGCGGATGATCGGGACGCCCGCGAAGCTGTGGAACAATTCTTCGCCCGTTTCGGGGCGATAGGAGAAATCGGGGTGCGCGGCGGCTTCGTCGAGGTTCAGCGTTTCGATCTGTTCGGCGATGGTGCCGACCAGCCCCTCGCCAAGGCCGAGCCGCGTGACATGCACCGCTTCCTGCTTCAGCCCGCGCGTCGCATAGAGTTCGAGCGCGCCCTCGCGCAGCAGGTAGATCGAGCAGACCTCGCTGTGGAGGCATTCGCCGATGATGCCGACGACCTGGTTGAGCTTGCCCTGCGCGTTGGTGCGCGACGCCATCACCTCGTGCAGGCGGGTCAGGATGGTGCGCGCCGACTGGGCGGCCGTCGAAGGAGGGGGCGGAGCATTGGTCATCGCTCCGCCCTGCTAACAGATGCTTTCACCCGTTGCTATCGCCCCGGATCATTTTCGATTCACGCCGTGACCAGCGCGACCTGCAGGCGCCCCGTCCGCTGCGCTCAAAGGCCTGCGGGAGCGGGCGTCGGCTGCGCGGGCGTGCTGATGACAGGCGCGGTCGCCGGCCGCGGCGCATATTTTGCGTCCCATGCGATCACGTCGTTCTGATAGCGGGCATAGGCTTCGTAGAAGTCGAGGAACGGCTGGTCGAGCCGCGCGAGATGCGCGGGCGCCTGTTCGACGATCTGTGCGGTCGGGGTGCTCGACACCAGCTGCGCGATCTCGTTGGCGCGCGGGCAGAACTGGCGCTGCGCCGGCGGCTGCGCGAAATAGTTGAAGAGCTGCGTCGACAATTTGTCGCGCGCCGCGGTGCCGTTGGTGCCGGTTTCCTTGCCCAGCTGCGTGATCACCGTCTTCTCGGTCGAGCGGATCACCTTGCCATGCGTCTTGATGATATTGTTATAGGCGGCGACGAGCGTGGTTTCCTCGACCCCGCGGCAGCCGATAGCGGCGACGTTGAGCCCGATCTTGAGCTGCCAGAAGGCGCGGTCGCCGGTGATATTGCTGTTCGCGGTAACGAAACGACCGTCGATGGCCCGGCCCGGCAGAATCTGGGTCGGCGACGCATTGCCCGGGGGCAGCGGGCGCGGCGGCACCACCACGACCACGGGGGCCGGAGGCGGCGGGGGAGGCGGCGGCGGCGGCTTGGGCGCACAGGCGGCGACGCTCGCCAGCAACCCGGCCAGAATGATCTTGCGCGACAAATTCATGATCTTCTCCCCAACCACATCAGGATGCGGTGTTAACCCCGAGCGCGCAACGCCTCGTCGGCCTGTTGCACCAAAGTTGCGATGATATCGGCGACGCTCTCTTCCTGCGTTACCATACCGACAGATTGCCCCGCCATTAACGAGCCGTTTTCGACGTCGCCGTCGATCACCGCGCGGCGCAGCGCGCCGGCCCAATAATGTTCGATCTCGAGCTGCGCGGCGGCCATGTCGACCTCGCCGGCGTCGAGCATGTTTGCAACCTCGCGCTGCTTGGCGGTAAAGGCTTCGGTCCCTGCATTTTTGAGCGCGCGGACGGGAATGACGGGCAGACGCGGGTCGATCTGCACGCTGGCGACCGCTTCGCGCGCCGAGGCGCGGAGGAAGGCCTTTTTGAAATTGGGGTGCGCGATGCTCTCGGTCGCGCAGACGAAGCGCGTGCCGAGCTGGACGCCCGAGGCGCCCATCTCCAGATAGCCGGCAATCGCCTCGCCGCGACCAATGCCGCCGGCGACGAAGATGGGGACTTCGTCGGCGAGGCTCGGCAGGATTTCCTGCGCCAGCACGCTCGTCGATACCGGGCCGATGTGACCGCCGGCCTCCATGCCCTCGATCACCAGCGCGTCGACACCCGAGCGGACCAGCTTCTTCGCGAGCGCGAGCGTCGGCGCGAAGCAGATGACCTTCGCCCCCGACGCCTTGATCGCCTCAAGGCTGCCCTTGGGCGGCAGGCCGCCCGCCAGCACGACATGGCCGACACCATGTTTCGCGCAGACGTCGATCAGCTCGAACAATTGCGGGTGCATCGTGATCAGGTTGACGCCGAAATTGCGCGTTGCGAGCGCCTTCGTCGCCGCGATCTCGGCATCGAGAAGTTCGGGGGTCATTGCGCCGCACGCGATCACGCCGAAGCCGCCTGCGTTGCTGATCGCGCTCACCAGATGGCGCTCCGAGACCCAGCTCATCGCGCCGCACAATATGGCGTAGTCGCTGCCGAGAAGCTCGGTTCCGCGGGCCATCAGATCGTCAATTTTGCTCATCGGAAGCGCCTTTGCCAGCCCGAGCGCGTCGGCGCAATGGATTGCGATAATTGCGCGCAACGGCCCGCCGCGCGCCTGAATCCGTTCGGCGCGACAACCGAACCTTTCGGCGCAGAAAGCAAATCAATCATTGTCAACTAAATTGATTGGCATATGCTCTCCCGGCGAATTCACGAGGGAAAGGAATTCACATGAGCTTCACCAAGGAGGTCGGCAAGGCCGGCTCCGAACCGTTGCCGCGCGCTGTCCAGACGGTGCTCGACGCGCTCGAAAAACTGAAGTTCGGGGCCATCCAGCTCACCGTCCACGAAGGCCGTCTGGTGCAGGTCGATATCACCGAGCGGCACCGCTACCCCAACTGACCCATCCCCCTGAAAAGGGGAAATATCATCAATGAATGCTGCAGACCGGACCGCCGGATGTGGCAGTTTTCTTGCAACAGGAAATTGTCCCATGACCGCGAAATACCTGTCTGTCCGGCGCCGTGTACCGGCTTCTGCTCTCACGCTCTCGCTGCTCCTCGCGTTCGGCGCGACCCCGGCTTTCGCGGAGGACGCCGGGGCGGGCGATTCCGCCGCTGCTGCGACCGATGCGGATGCCGCCGCGGCCGGCGACGAGACCGCGCAGGCCGACGATCTCAGCCGCGGCGACATCATCATCGTTACCGCGCGCCGTCGCCAGGAAACGGCGCAGGAAGTGCCGGTGGCGATCTCGGTCATCCGGGGCGATTCGATCGAGGCGACGGGCAATTTCAACGTCGTGAAGCTGCAGCAGCTTGCGCCGACCTTGCAGGTCTATACGTCGAACCCGCGCAACACCTCGGTCAACATCCGCGGTCTCGGCGTGCCCTTCGGCCTGACCAGCGACGGCTTCGAACAGGGCGTCGGCATCTATGTCGACGACGTCTATAATTCGCGCGTCGCCGCCGCGACCTTCGACTTCCTCGACGTCGATCAGGTCGAGGT
>PNJO01000248.1 GCA_013821905.1 Sphingopyxis sp.
AAAATGAACGACCAACGCAAAGTCAAGCGTCCGCCCTCGCTGCTCGAACGCGCCGCCGACATGTTCGGCCTCGATCCCGCCGCCAATGCGCCGACGATCGACGTTTCGAACCTGCCGCCCGAGCCCGAGAAGAAAGCGAAGAAGGCCAAGGCCGAACCCGCCGCCGAAGCGCCGCAGGCGGAAGTGCTGCCGCCCGAACCCGTGGTCGAGGCCGCACCCGCGGTCGAACCCGCGCCGGTCAAGTCGTCGCCGCGCAAGGAGATCGCGCGCGCCGCGCCCGCGATCGTCCCGACGCGTCAGGGCCGCATCGACCGCGACAGGCTCGCCGCGCACGGCATGGTCGTGCCGGGCGCGCCGGTCACCGGCATTTCCGAAGAATATCGCATCGTGAAGCGCGAGCTGATCCGCAATTTCGGCGGCGTGGGCAATCGCCCGATCCTGCCGCGCGGCCACCGCGTGCTGATCGCCTCGGCGAATCCGGGCGAGGGCAAGACCTTCTCGGCGGTCAATCTGGCGCTCAGCCTGGCGGTCGAGGCCGATCACGACGTGCTGCTGATCGACGCCGACATCGCGAAGCCGAGCGTGCTCGCCACGCTGGGGCTCAAGGACGGCCCGGGCCTGATGGACGCGCTCGCCGACCCGACGCTGCCGCTCGGCGACTGCCTGATCCAGACCGATATCCCGGGGCTGAAGGTGATGCCTGCGGGGACGCAGCATACGCATGACACCGAGTTGCTGGCGTCGGCACGGACGGAGGCGCTGCTCGCGCAGCTCGAGGCCGGGGCGCCGGGGCGCATCGTCATCCTCGATTCGCCGCCGGTGCTCGCGGCGTCGCCCGCTGCGGTGCTCGCCGGCCATGTCGGCCAGCTCATCATGGTGGTGCGCGCGGACGAAACGCTCGAAAGCTCGCTGCGCGACGCGATCGGACTGATGGGCGCATGCCCGCATATCCAGCTGCTCCTCAACGGAGTGAAATTCTCGCCGGGCGGCCGCCGCTTCGGCACCTATTACGGACAGGGAGGCGCGTCGTAATGCGCACCAAGACCAGCCTGCGTCATGTGGGGACGCTGGCGGCGCTGCTGATCGCCGGAACGGCGACGGGGGCGCACGCTCAATTTTCGGGGGATGCGGGGCAGGGCGCAAGCGAAGCGCCGTCGGCCGGCAGCCCCACTGCCGAGAAAGGCCGGAGCGCCAGTCGCGCCGAACGCCGCCGCAGCGAAAAGCGCGTCGACGTCAGCCCCTATCTCGAAGTCGGGCAGGTGCTCACCGCGCGGCTGAAGGGCGGCGACAACGACGTCCTCACTTATACGACGCTCGCCGCCGGGGTCGATGCGTCGATTGCGACGCGCCGTGCCGAGCTTGCCGCCTCGGTCCGTTACGAACATCGCTTCGGCTGGTCGGGCGGGATGCAGGACGACGATATTTTGAGCGGCCTGGTGCGCGGCCGCCTCGAAGCGATGCGCGGCCTCAATCTCGAAGGCGGTGCGCTCGCGACGCGGTCGAGCGCCGATGGCCGCGGCGCGAACAGCGGGCTGTTCATCGGCAATTCGACCAATTCGGCGAACCTTTATTCGCTCTACGCGGGTCCGACTTTCGCGCGCCGTATCGGCGGGCTCGACGTCGGTGCCGGTTATCGCTTCGGCTATACCAAGGTCGATGTCGACACGCCCGCGGTGCTGCCGCCGGGCGCGGTGGAGCAGGATCTGTTCGACAGCTCGACCAACCATGTCGCCTGGGCCAGCGTCGGCCAGCGGCCAGGCGATCTGCCCTTCGGCTGGCAGGTGTCGGGCGGTTGGGAACGCGAGGACGCGAGCCAGCTCGACCAGCGTTTCGAGGGCAAATATGTCCGCGGCGATGTGACGGTGCCGGTCGGCCCGACGCTCGCGCTGCTGGGCGGCGTGGGCTATGAGGATGTCGAGATCAGCGAACGCGCGCCCGTGGTCGATGCCAATGGTGTGCCCGTGCGCGATGCGGGCGGCCGCTTCGTCACCGATCCCGCCAGCCCGCGCCTGTTGTCGTTCGACACCGACGGACTCATCTGGGACGCCGGGGTGATGTGGCAACCGAACCGCCGCACCTCGCTCACCGCCAAGGTCGGCCGCCGCTATGGCGACACCATCTATACGGGCAGCTTCACCTATCGCGCCGATCATGCGACGACGGTGGTGGTCGGCGTTTATGACGGGCTGTCGAGCTTTGGTCGCGGCCTGTCGGGCGGTCTCGCGGCGCTGCCGACGCAGTTCGACCCGACGCGCAACCCGATCAGCGGCGACATCAACCCCTGCGTCTTCGGGCAGCAGGGGGGGGGCTGCCTCGGCAATCAGCTCGGCGGCGGCACCACGGCGGCGCAGTTCCGCAATAGCGGCGTCCAGGCGACGCTGTCGTCGCGCGTCCGCGGTTGGACCTATGGCGTGGGGCTCGGCTACGACCGTCGTCGCCTGCTCGTGCCCTCGACCTCGCCGATCGCGTCGCTCAACGGCATCGTCGACGAGAATTACTATCTCTTCATGACCGCCGGGCGTCAGCTCGATCGCGATTCGGATGTCGCGATCACCGGCTATCTCAACTATTTCGACAATGGCGCGCCGGGGGCCGGCGATGTCCAGTCGGCGGGCCTTTCGGCCTATTATTCGCGGCGTTTCTGGCGCGGCCTGTCCGGTACGGCGGCCGCCAGCCTGAACGCCTTCGATCAGGACGGCTTCAACAGCGAACTGATCGGATCGGCTTTGGTGGGACTGCGTTACAACTTCTGATCCCGGAACAGGAATTTTACGATGTACGATCAGTTCTATGGCTTCACCGGACGCCCGTTCCAGCTGACGCCCGATCCGCATTTCTATTTCGAGAGCGGTACCCACCGCAAGGCGATGTCCTATCTCGGCTACGGCCTCGCGCAGGGTGAGGGCTTCATCGTCATCACCGGCGACGTCGGCGCGGGCAAGACGACGCTGGTCGGCCATCTGATGAACACCATCGACCCCAGCCGCCTGACCGCGGTCAAGCTGGTGTCGACGCAGGTCGAGGGCGACGATCTGCTCCGCCTCGTCGCCGAACAGTTCGGCATCGAGTGGGAAGGGGAGAGCAAGGCCGAGCTGCTGCGCGCGATGGAGCAATATCTGCGCGAACAGGCGCGCGCCGGCCGTCGCACGCTGCTGATCGTCGACGAAGGGCAGAATCTCGCTATCTCGGCGCTCGAAGAATTGCGGATGCTGTCGAACTTCCAGCTCGGCGGCCATTCGCTGCTGCAGATTTTCCTGCTCGGCCAGCCCGAATTCCGCCAGACGCTGTTCCATACGCCGACGCTGGAGCAACTGCGCCAGCGCGTGATCGCGACGCACCACCTCGATCCGATGGAGCCCGAAGAGGTCGAACCCTATATCCTCCACCGCCTCGGCAAGGTGGGCTGGACGGGCAACCCCAGCTTCAGCCCCGACGCGTTCGAGGAAATCTTCGATTACAGCGAGGGCGTGCCGCGCAAGCTCAACG
>PNJO01000249.1 GCA_013821905.1 Sphingopyxis sp.
ACGATCGCCGCCGAACGCTGCGGATAATGCCAGTAGCGCACGCCGCCTGCACCGGGGCCGAGGTGGGTCGAATGGACCGCGATGACCGCCGTCAGCCCGCTCTGCCGGTCACGGAACATGTGGACATGTTCATGATCGTCGAAATCGGCGAAATCCCAGACAGCGGACATGGCTTTTCCTCGCATTAGAAAATTACGTAAAAACGTAATAATGCAACGGGCGCAGCGAGTCACCCCAAAAGCCGCATATGTGCGAAGATAGAGAAAATGGGGCGACCAATGGGGCTCGAACCCACGACCTCCGGTACCACAAACCGGCGCTCTAACCAACTGAGCTATGATCGCCACACGCCGGGCAAAACCGCCTGCGACAGCGCGCGGCGATAGGCGCGCCCTCCCCCTTCGTCAAGCATTGTTCGCATGGGCTTGCGCCACTAAAAGCGCGCCATGGCTGGCAAGGATCATGTCGACATGGCGACCTCGGGCGCCGACCGCACCGCCGAACGGCTCGCCGCCGTTCCCGGCATCCGCCGCGCGCCGACGCCCAAGCTGCAGCAGTTCATGCTCGCGCGCTTCCTCGATGCCGAAAGCTGCGCCGCGCTGATGGCGCTGATCGACGACAATGCGCGTCCTTCGACGATCGCCGATCCCAATGGCGACGAGGCTTTCCGCACCAGCTCGACCTGCGACCTCGACCATCGCCATCCGGCGGTGGTCGCGGTGAATGCGCGGCTCCACGACCTCGCCGGCATCCCGCTCGAATATGGCGAACCGCTGCAGGGCCAGCGCTACGACGTCGGCGAGGAATTCAAGGCGCACACCGACTATTTCGATCCGCACGGCGCCGACTGGGACACCTATTGCACGGTCCCCGGTCAGCGCAGCTGGACGCTGATGATCTATCTCAACGAACCGCCGGCGGGCGGCGCGACGCGCTTCCTCGCGACCGGCAAGATGCACCAGCCCGAAACCGGCAAGCTGCTCGCATGGAACAATGTCCGCCCCGACGGCACGGTGAACCCCGACACGCTCCACCACGGGATGAAGGTGCGCAAGGGCCGCAAATATATCATCACCAAATGGTTCCGCGAACGGCCGTGGCCGTGGGCGGAGGGGGAGCTGGGTTAGATTTGCGAGCGATCCTTCCCCTTTGATGGGGGAAGGATATGAAGCCTTATCGCGAAGCGATTAGGCGAAGTTGGATGGGGGTGAGGGCGCGTCCTCGCGCTGTGGCTTCAGGTCGAGAACGCACCCCCTCCACTGCGACTAGGCCCGGATAAATCCGGACCAAGTCTCGTTGCCTCCCCCATCAAGGGGGAGGAATTCTTACCGCACCAGCCGGTACTGGAAATTCAGCGTCAGCGTGTTCGCGACCTGTCCCGGTTCGACCGGCGTCGCCTTGCCCGCCGCGTCCATCGCCATGTTGCGCACCATCGGCATCGGCGGCTGCGGGCCGAAACTCCCGCCTTCGCTGATCGACACCAGTTCGACGCCGCGATAGCCCGCGAGCCGCGCATAGTCCTGCGCCTTTGCCTCGGCCGCCTTGATCGCCGCGCTGCGCGCGCCGACGAGCTGCGCGTCGGGGTCCTTCATGCCGAACCACGGGCCGTCGACATTGGTGCCGCCCGCCGCGACCAGCGCGTCGAGTAGCGGACCGATATCGTCGATCTTCGACGTCGTCGCGCGCACGCTGTTCGACACCTGATAGCCCAGGAAGCGCGGCGGCTGGCCGTCGCCGCGGTTGTTATAATCATATTGCGGCGACAGGCTGATGCCGCTCGTCTGGATATCCTCGGTCTTGATGCCCTTCGCCTTGGCAGCGGCGATCAGCTTGTCCATCGCCGCGGCATTGGCGCGCATCGCCTCGACCGCGGTCGGCGCGGTCGTCGCCACTCCAGCGCCGACGGTCGCCTGGTCGGGACGCGAACGCACTTCCTCGCTGACGCTGAAGCCCAACACGGGTCCCTGCGTGGTTGCTGCCGTCACCGTTGCACCTCCTTGCTGCGCGATCGCGGGGGTCGCCGCGATCAGGGCGAGTCCGGTTGCCATAGCGGCGAGCATTTGCTTCGTCATTTCATTCTCCTGTGAACCGGATTTCCGGCCCTGTGTGATCTCCGCCCCGTAACGCAGACGGAGCGAACGCGTTCCGCCCTTTGTGCGCAGCGCGCTTGCATGATGCTGAACGCGCCAGTAGCGAGCCGTTCATCATGGCAGCACCCATTCTTTCATACGAAGGCCTCGGCCTTGTGCAGGGCAGCGGCTGGCTGTTCCAGGATCTCGACATCTATGTCGGCGAACGCGACCGCCTCGCGCTGATCGGGCGCAACGGCGCCGGCAAGACGACATTGCTCAAGCTGCTTGCCGGACGCATCGATCCCGACAAGGGCAAGCGCACGATTGTCCCCGGCACGCATGTGGTGATGCTCGAACAGGAGCCCGATTTCACGCCCTTCGCGACGCTGATGGATTTCGCGGTGGCCGGCGCCGATGGCCCGCCCGAGCATGAGGTCGCCGCGATCGCCGACCAACTCGGCATCGACATGAGCCGCAGCGCGGCCAGCGCTTCGGGCGGCGAACGCCGCCGCGCCGCGCTGGCCCGCGCGCTCGCGCAAAATCCCGACGTGCTGCTGCTCGACGAGCCCACCAACCACCTCGACCTCGCTGCGATCGACTGGCTCGAATCCTGGCTGTCGCGCTACACCGGCGCCTTCGTCGTCATCAGCCACGACCGTACATTCCTGACGCGCCTGACGCGCCAGACGCTGTGGCTCGACCGCGGCAGCATCCGGCGCAAGGAAATCGGCTTCGGCGGTTTCGACGAATGGACCGAAGCGGTTTACGCCGAGGAAGCGCGCGCCGCGCAAAAGCTCGACTCGAAACTGCGGCTCGAGGCGCACTGGCTCGAACGCGGCGTCACCGCGCGCCGCAAGCGCAACCAGGGCCGGCTCGAAAAATTGAAGGAAATGCGCGCGACCCGCGCCGCGATGATCGGCGGCCCGGGCGTCGCCAAGCTCGGGCTCGCCAATGACGACGTGCGCTCGAAATCGGTGATCGTCGCCGACAATATCTCGAAAAGCTTCGGCGACCGCACGATCATCAAGAATTTCGACTTCCGCGTCCAGCGCGGCGACCGCATCGGCATCGTCGGCGCCAACGGCGCGGGCAAATCGACCTTGCTCAAGCTGCTCACCGGCGAAATCCAGCCCGACAGCGGCACCGTCACCCTCGCCCCGACCCTCGACGGCATCATCATCGACCAGCAGCGCAGCCTGCTCTCGCCCGAAAAGCGCGTCCGCGACGTCCTCGCCGACGGCGGCGACTGGGTCGAGGTGCGCGGGGTGAAGAAACATATCCAGGGCTATCTCAAGGAATTTCTGTTCGACCCGGGCGTCAGCGAGGCGAGCGTCGGCGCGCTGTCGGGCGGCGAACGCTCACGCCTTTTGCTGGCGCGCGAGTTTGCGCGCGAA
>PNJO01000250.1 GCA_013821905.1 Sphingopyxis sp.
GCTAGCGGTTTACGAGGCGGCGCAGGAAAAGGCCGATAGCGGCCCCAGCTTTCGCTGGGGCGACGTTTTTCTCCAACGTCCGCTCCCCACCCCAAAACCGCCATCGACCCGTCGAAATAAGCGCTGTCCTACATTATTTCGGTGGAATAGCGTCGCATCATGTTTCGGTGCGCCCTGTCCCTAATCTGCTCCACGTCTGCGGCGGCGGGCCTCGCCGTGCAAGACGGGGAAAGACAGACCGGGGCATGGCAAAAGAGGGGGGTGTAGCGTGACCTTCGTGACCTTTGGAATAATATGACGCGCGGTTCGGGCGGCTGCCGGGCTCTGCTTGACGGCGAGTCCGCCCCATGCGCATATCGCCGTGGTTAACTGACAGGGACGCGAACTCAGCATGGCAAGCCGCAAGGCCATTACCGCAAAGGCCGACTGGCGCACCGTTTTCCGCCAGAGCATCGCGCGATCGCTGGTGATCGCGTCGGCCGTGGCGCTCGGCCTGTTCACGCTGTTCCTGACGCTCGCGCTGCTGACCTACGACAGCACCGATGCCGCGCTCAACACCGCCGCCGACGGCAGCGCCGCGAACTGGATGGGAAGCGCGGGGGCATGGTTCGCCGATTTCGGCCTGTCGATCGGCGGTGCGCCGATCGCGCTGCTGCTGCCGTTGCTCGGCATCATCGCGTGGCGGCTGTGGAAGGCCGAGCCGCAACCCTGGTGGCCGCGCCAGCTCGCCTATAGCTTCGCCGGGATCCTGCTCACCGGGCTCGGCGCCGAACTCTGGGCGCCCGCGAGCGGCGCGCCGCTGCCCGCGGGCTGGGGCGGCATCATCGCGCTCGTCCTCGGCGGGGCGATCACCCCCTGGTTCGCGCTGGCGGGCGACCCCGCGGCGGCGCTGATCCGCATCGCCACGATCCTCCTGCTGATCGGCCTCGGCCTGTGGCTCGCGTGGCGCGCGCTGCGGCTCGAAAAGGGCTGGTCGGCGAAGCTCAAGCTGCCCGCACCCGAAGGCGGCCGCGTCGTCGAACCCGCCGGACCGGCCGAAGCAGGCGCCAAGGCGCCCAATCTGATGGAGCGCGTCATCCGCCCGCGCCCGCGCGCCGAGCCGAGCGATCGTGCGCCGCCCGAAATCGCCGAGCCCGCCGAACGTTCGGCGCCGTCGAAGCCCAGGCCGAAACCGCAGACCGAGCTGTTCACCAACTACCAGCTGCCGTCCGTTGACCTGCTCGCGCCCGCGCCCGAACGGCCGGCGGGGCAGATCGACAAGGCGGCGCTCGAACGCAATGCGCGGCTGCTCGAATCGGTGCTCGAGGATTTCCAGGTCAAGGGCGTGATCACTGCGGTGCGCCCCGGTCCGGTCGTCACCATGTACGAACTCGAACCCGCACCGGGCACCAAGGCGAGCCGCGTGTCGAACCTCGCCGACGATATCGCGCGCAATATGTCGGCGCTGTCGGCGCGCATCGCGCCGATCCCGGGGCGTACCGTCATCGGCATCGAATTGCCCAACGCGCACCGCGAATCGGTGGTACTGCACGAGATTATCGGCAGCGCGCTGTTCCAGGACCAGACCGGCGCGCTGCCGATCATCCTCGGCAAGAATATCAGCGGCGATGCGGTGATCGCCGACCTCGCCCCGATGCCGCACCTGCTGATCGCGGGTACGACCGGCTCGGGCAAGTCGGTCGGGCTCAACGCGATGATCCTCTCCTTGCTCTATCGCCTTGGTCCCGACCAGGTGAAGATGATCATGATCGATCCCAAGATGCTCGAACTCAGCGTCTATGACGATATTCCGCACCTGCTCGCGCCCGTGGTGACCGAACCCAAGAAGGCGATCCGCGCCCTCAAATGGGCGGTCGAGCAGATGGAGGACCGCTACCGGATGATGTCGTCGCTGTCGGTGCGCAACCTCGCGTCCTACAACGACAAGGTGCGCGGCGCGCTCGCCAAGGGCAAGTCGCTCGGCCGCCGCGTCCAGACCGGATACGATCCCGACACCGGCCAGCCGGTCTATGAGGAAGAAACGCTCGACTATCAGCCGCTGCCGCAGATCGTGGTGGTGGTCGACGAGCTCGCCGACCTGATGATGACGGCGGGCAAGGAAGTCGAATTCCTGATCCAGCGGCTCGCGCAAAAGGCGCGCGCGGCGGGCATCCACCTGATCCTCGCGACGCAGCGCCCGTCGGTCGACGTCATCACCGGCGTCATCAAGGCGAATCTGCCGACGCGCATCAGCTTCAACGTCACCAGCAAGATCGACAGCCGCACCATTTTGGGCGAGGCGGGCGCCGAGCAGCTGCTCGGCAAGGGCGACATGCTCTATGTGCCCGGCGGCAAGCAGATCACGCGCATCCACGGTCCGTTCGTCTCCGACGACGAAGTGCGCGCGGTCGCCGATCACTGGAAGGGGCAGGGTCGCCCCGACTATGTCGAGAGTGTCACCGAGGATCCCGAGGACGGCGGCTTCGCGATGGAGGGCGCGCCGGCGGGCGGCGACAGCGCCGAGGACCGCATGTATGCCAAGGCCTGCCAGATCGTCGCCGAAAGCCAGAAGGCGTCGACGAGCTGGCTCCAGCGGCAATTGCGTATCGGCTACAACAGCGCAGCGCGCCTGATCGAGCGGATGGAGGAGGAGGGGCTGGTCAGCCCGCCCAACCATGTCGGCCGCCGCGACGTGCTCACCGACCAGTACGGCCAGCAGCGGTGATGGAAGCTTTCATCTTCTGACGTCATCCCGGCGAAGGCCGGGATCGCAACCTTCCGTCGATACGCACCGGCGGGATCCGGGCCTTCGCCGGGATGACCGGGGGATGAAATGACGGTTCAGTGCGGGTTCAAAGCGTAGAAGCCAGGAACAAATTCCCGAATACAGAATTGAGAGACAGATGATCTTCAAGACCCGATTGACCCGCACCGCCGCCTGGACGCTCGCGCCGCTCGCCGCCGCCGGCCTTGTCGCGGCGGCACCCGCGATCGCGCAATCGGCGAATGCGCTGTCGTCGGTGCAGACGCACCTCAAGTCGACGAATTCGATGACCGCCGATTTCGTGCAGACCGACCGCAACAACCAGCGCCTGTCGGGCAAGCTGACCCTGAAGCGCCCGGGCAAGATCCGCTTCCAGTATCAGAAGGATGTCCCGCTGCTGATCGTCGGCGACGGCAGCCGCCTCACCATGATCGACTATCAGGTGAAGCAGGTGCAGAGCTGGCCGGTGAAGAATTCGCCGCTCGGCGCGCTGCTCGACCCCGACCGCGATCTGTCGAAATATGCCAAGGTCCTGCCGACCGGCAACGACGGCGTGCTGAGCGTCGAGGTCAAGGACCCGCAGCGCCCCGAATATGGCACGATCACGATGGTGTTCATCCGCGACGGCGCGTCGCCGGGCGGGCTGCGTCTGCGCGGCTGGGTCGCGCTCGATTCGCAGAACAACCGCACGCGCATCGACCTCA
>PNJO01000251.1 GCA_013821905.1 Sphingopyxis sp.
GGCGCAGGACCTGCTGCTCTTTTACATCTTCTTCGAAGCCGGTCTGATCCCGATGTATTTCATCATCGGCATCTGGGGCGGCGCGAACCGCAAATATGCGGCGTTCAAATTCTTCCTCTACACGCTGCTCGGGTCGGTGCTGATGCTGATCGCGATGATCGCGATGATCGCCGAGGCGGGCACGACCGACATCCCGACGCTGCTGAACTATAACTTCCCGCCCGCGATGCAGACCTGGCTGTGGCTTGCCTTCTTTGCCAGCCTTGCGGTCAAGATGCCGATGTGGCCTGTCCACACCTGGCTTCCCGATGCGCACGTGCAGGCACCGACGGCGGGGTCGATGATCCTCGCGGGCGTGCTGCTGAAGCTCGGTTCCTATGGCTTCATCCGCTTCATGATGCCGATGTTCCCCGATGCGTCGGGGCAGCTGATGTGGATCGTCTTCGTGCTGTCGATGATCGCGGTGGTTTACACCAGCCTCGTCGCGCTGGTGCAGAGCGACATGAAGAAGCTGATCGCCTATTCGTCGGTCGCGCACATGGCGATTGTCACCGCCGGCCTCTTTGCCTTCAACCAGCAGGGGATCGAAGGCGCGCTGATCATCATGCTCAGCCACGGTGTCGTCTCGGCCGCGCTCTTCTTCTGCGTCGGCGTGATCTATGACCGGCTCCATACGCGCGAGATCGACCGTTACGGCGGCCTCGCGGTGAACATGCCGGCCTATGCGCTCTTCTTCATGCTGTTCACGATGGCGTCGATCGGCCTGCCGGGCACCAGCGGCTTCGTCGGCGAATTCCTGAGCCTCGCGGGCATCTACGAAGCGTCGAGCACGGTCGCCTTCGTCTGCACCACCGGCATCATCCTCGGCGCCGCGTACATGCTCTATCTCTACCGCCGCGTCGTGTTCGGCGAACTCACCAAGGACGATGTGAAGGCGATGCCCGATCTCAATCCCCGCGAATGGGCGATCATGGTGCCGCTGGCTGCCGTGGCGCTGTGGATGGGTGTCTATCCCGAAAGCTTCCTCGCCCCGATGCGCGGCGACGTGACAACGGTCGTTGCCCGTCTCGCGCCCGCCAAGCCCGCGGGTGACGCGCATCTCGCCGCCGGCAAGCCCAAGCCTGCCGCGGCGGAACACGGAGCCCCGGCCCACGGATCGAGCCATGCGGGAGGCGTCCAATGACCGCCGATCTCGCGCTCGTCTGGCCCGAGCTGATCCTGACGATCGGCGGGCTCATCACGCTGATGCTCGGCACCTTCGTCGGTGACCGGCAGGTCGGGCTCTACCAGCTCGCCGCGCTGCTGACCCTCGCGGCCGCGGCCGCCGCGGTCACCGCGCTGTTCGGCGTCAATGCATCGGTCTTTTCAGGCACGCTCGCGGTCGACAGCTTCGGCGGTTTCGCCAAGCTGCTGATCTATGTCGCCAGCTTCATCGCGATCATCATCGCTCCGCGCTTTTTCAAGGGCGGCATGCGCGCCGAATATCCGACGCTGATCCTCTTCGCCGCGCTCGGCATGGGGATCATGGCCTCGGCGCGCGACCTGATGACGCTTTACGTCGGGCTCGAGCTCAACAGCCTTGCGTCCTATGTGCTCGCGAGCTTCATGCGCACCGATGACCGGTCGAGCGAAGCCGGTCTCAAATATTTCGTCCTCGGCGCGCTTGCGTCGGGCATGCTGCTCTATGGCATCTCGCTGCTCTACGGCTTCACCGGCACCACCGATTTCGCGGGTATCGCGAAGGTGATGGGCGGCGAACTCAATATCGGCCTGATTTTCGGCATCGTCTTCGTGATCGCCGGCCTCGGCTTCAAGATCAGCGCAGTGCCGTTCCACATGTGGACCCCCGACGTCTATGAAGGTGCGCCGACCCCGGTGACGACCTTCTTCGCCAGCGCGCCCAAGGTGGCGGCGATGGCGCTTATGACGCGCGTCGTCATCGACGCGATGGGGCCCGCCGTGACGTCGTGGCAGCAGATCATCATTTTCCTCGCGCTCGCGTCTATCATCCTCGGAGCGGTCGGCGCGATCGGACAGAAGAATATCAAACGCCTGCTGGCCTATTCGTCGATCAACAACGTCGGCTATATGCTGATCGGCCTTGCCGCCGGAACGCAGCAGGGTGTCGAGGGCGTGCTGACCTATCTGCTCGTCTATATGGTGACGACGATTGGCGCCTTCCTCGTCGTGCTCCAGCTGCGCGACGACAAGGGCGAGCAGGTCGAGGGCATCCCGGCGCTGGCCGGCCTGTCGCAGCGTCGTCCCGGCCTTGCCGCGGCGCTTTCGGTCTTTTTCTTCAGCCTAGCCGGCATCCCGCCGCTCTTCGGCTTCTGGCCGAAGTATCTGGTGTTCGAGGCGGCGGTGAACGCGAACCTCGTGCCGCTGGCGGTCGCGGGCATCGTCGCCTCGGTGATCGGCGCTTTCTATTATATCGCCATCATCAAGACGATGTATTTCGACGACAAGTCGGACACCGAATTCCCCGCCGGCGGCGGTGCGGTCGCCGAGGATGCCGTCATCACGGCGAGTGCGCTCTGGCTGTCGGTCATCGGATATCTCTTCATTCCGATGCTCGCGGTGGCGTCGGCGCACGCCGCGTCGGTGCTCTTCTGATCCCGCCGATCGAGCGTATCGCGCAGACAGGTTCGACCAACGCCGACCTGCTGGCGCGGTTGGCAGGTGGCGAGCATGTCGGCGAGGGCCACTGGCTCGTCGCCGACCGCCAGAGCGCCGGGCGTGGCCGCCTCGGCCGTGCCTGGGGCGACGGGCTGGGCAATTTCATGGGCTCGACCGTCGTTCACCTGACTACCGGCGATCCGTCGCCCGCGACGCTCGCGCTCGTCGCCGGCGTCGCGCTGGCGAAGGCGGTGAAGGCGCTGGCCCCCGACGTTGGCGCGACGCTCAAATGGCCGAACGACCTGCTGATCGACGGCGCGAAATGTGCGGGCATCCTGATGGAGCGCACCGGTAACAGCGTCGTCGTGGGGATCGGCGTCAATCTGGTCTCGGCGCCCGAGCTTCCCGACCGCGCGACCGTTTCGCTCGCCGACAAGGGCGCCACGGTCGACCGCGACCGTTTCGCCGAAGCGCTGGCGATCGCGATGGTCGATGCGCTGTGGGCCTGGCGGCAGGAGGGCATCGAAAGCATCGTGCGCGCCTGGCTGCCGGACGGGCACGCGGTCGGCACACTGCTCCGTGTTTCCGAACAGGGGATCGACGGCACTTTCGACGGCCTCGCGCCCGATGGCGCGCTGCGCTTGCGCGTTGCGGGCGGGGAGACCATGCTGGTCCATGCGGGCGACGTCGAACTGCGGCGGCCCGTGGAGGGGAATTAGGGTGTCCATTCATATGCTGCTCGCGATCGACGTCGGCAATACCAACGCCAAATTCGCGCTGTTTC
>PNJO01000252.1 GCA_013821905.1 Sphingopyxis sp.
ACTAGACCCGAAGGTCTCGTTCGACTTGCATGTGTTAGGCATGCCGCCAGCGTTCGTTCTGAGCCAGGATCAAACTCTCAAGTTTGATGTTCGAATCTGCAAAGGTGGAATGTCCCTCGCAAACCCGCTCATTTTAAGGAGCCTGGCCTACACAAGAAGCAACCTGTGAAAGGCTGCTTCCACGTTATGGAAACGTGTAAGACATGTAGGTCAGGCTTGGCTTTTTATCCTGAGTTGCTTGCACCTTAAAGCTGCAAGACCCAGGGCCGCCGCCCACATGTCCCTTCATCGACAATCACAATTTCAAAGAGCTCACCGACAAGAAACGGCGGACAGTTGTCGTTCCCCGCTATTGCTATCGGGGGACATCTGTCCGTCTATGTTGGCGACCGGGTGGTTCGTAGCGGTTGTTGGCGCCGCGTCCCGTCCGGTGAACAGGCCTCTAGGCCCCTCCTCGATTCGCGTCAACAACCTTTTTGCAATTTTGTTTCAAAAGTTCATCGACAGGCCGGAAACAACCCGGCACCAAGGACCCAGATGGCAAGCGAAAGCACGGAAAACAAAGGGTCTTCACCCGAAAAGGAAAGCGTCGGCGCCTTTGGCGACCGCGTACGCAGCGCCGTGATCTGGCGTTCGGGCAGCCAGATTCTCGCGCAAATCGTCACCTGGGGCTCGACTCTCCTCGTGATTCGACTGCTCGATCCGCACGATTATGGGCTGTTTGCGATGACTCAGGTCATCCTTGCCTTCCTCACCTTCCTCAACGGCCACGGATTCGCGAGCGCGCTCGTCCAGTCCGATTCGCTCGATCCCTTCCGCGTGCGCCAGGCGTTCGGCCTGCTTTTGCTGCTCAATGCGATGATCGCGTCCATCCAGTATTTCGGCGCGCCGCTCGCCGCGGCCTATTATGGCCAGCCGATCGTCGCCGACCTCCTGCGCGTGCAGGCGCTCATCTATCTCTCGACGCCCTTCATCGCGCTGCCCGAGGTCATCATGAGTCGCGCGCTGGATTTCCGCCGCCAGGCCGTGGTCAATCTGACTGCGGCTTTCGCGGGCGCGAGCACCGCGCTCGCATGCGCGCTCGCGGGTTACGGGGTGTGGACGCTCGTCTATGCGCCGATGGCGATGTTCTGGACCCGCGCGATCGGGCTGACGATCCTTGCCCGGCTGCTCGTCTGGCCCAGTTTCGACTTCCGCGGCTGCGGCGCGGTGATTCTCTTCGGGTCGGCGGTGCTCGCGAATCAGTTCTTCTGGCTGATCCAGAGCCAGTCCGACATTTTCATCGCCGGCGGGCGATTCGATCCGCACGCGCTCGGCCTCTATGCCGAGGCACTGTTCCTGACCCAGATCTTCATGTCGAAGTTCGTGCCGCCGCTGAACGAGGTCGCCTTTGCCGCGCACGCGCGAATCAAGGACGATCCGGCGGTCGTGCGCTGGAGCTTCCTGAAGACGGTGCGGCTGCTGACGCTGGTCGCCGCCCCCTTCTATTGCGGGCTGTCGGTCGCCGCCGCGCCGCTGGTCGAGACCTTGTTCGGGCCGAAGTGGCTCGAGATGGTGCCCTATGTGCAGATCCTGTCCTTCGCGCTGCTCGCGATGACGGTGCAGATTCTCTTCCACCCCGTCGTCAATGCGATGGGGCGTCCCGGCGTCTCGATGGTCAATTCGCTCGCCGGCGCGATTCTCTTCCCCACCGCCTTCCTGATCGGCGCGCAATGGGGGCTGATGGGCATGGCGTGGGCGTGGCTCGTCGCCGCGCCCCTGCTGCTGCTGATCACCGCCTATCGGTCGGGGTCGCTGATCGGCGTTTCGCTATGGGATGTCGTCGCGGCGATGCTGCCCGGCCTCGCGCCCGCGCTGCTGATGGCGATCGGCGTCTTGTTCGTCGGACAGGGAATCGACCCGCTCGGCTTCGCGGCGCCGGTGCGACTCGCGCTGCTCGTGGCGACGGGTGCCACGCTTTACGGCGCGCTGCTCTGGATCATGGAGCGCGAGGCGATCGCCGAGGTCACGCGGCTGGTGCTGCGCCGGCCCGCGGCCGAGCCGGCCCCCGCGAATCAGGACGCGATATAGTCGCGCATCGCCGCGGCTTCGGCCTCGATGCGGTCGATGCGATATTTGACGAGGTCGCCGATCGACACGAATCCGATGAGTCGGCCGCCCTCGACGACGGGCAGGTGGCGAATCCGCTTCTGCGTCATCTGCGACAGCGCCGCCATCACCGCGGTCGAAGGTTCGCAGGTGACGGGCGATTTCGTCATCACCTCGTCGAGCTGGCGGTCGAGCGCCTCGGGGCCATAGGATGACATCAGCCGGACCATGTCGCGTTCGGAGAAAATGCCGACGATCGCATCGCCCTCCATCACCGGGACCGCGCCGATCCGGTGCTGCGCCAGAAGGTCGACCACCGCGCGGACGGTGTCGTCCTTGCGCGCCGCAATCACCGCACCCGTGCGTCCGTGGAGGATCGCTGCAATCGTCATATCCTGCCGCTCCCGTGCTGATTCTATGCACAGCCTGTCTATCATGATTCGCGGCAAAGCCGAAACCGCGGCCATCGCGCTTGGCGCGGCGGACCGGTTGGTCCATGAGGCGCCTATGGTCAAACGATCCCCGCTCGACAGCAACGACATCTCGCGAATCGCCTGGGCGCGATACCGCCGCCTGATGAAAGGCATGGCGCTGGTGTCGCTGCTTGCCGTGGTCGGCGCGCTCTCCTGGCTGCGTTACACGATGGGCGGGGCGCTCACGCTGCACATGATGATCGCGACCGCCGCCGGCGTCGGGCTCTCGGTGCTGCTCGGCGCCGCGCTGATGGGCCTCGTCTTCCTGTCGAGCGGCAGCGGCCATGACGAGGCGATCGAGGATCCGTTCGAGGACGACCCGGATCTGAACCATGACCGATAAGCCCGCGACCGACTGCCCGCGCGATCCGATCCTGCGCGTCGTCCCCCGGCCCGCCGACATCAATTCCAACGGCCATATCTTCGGCGGCTGGGTGCTGAGCCAGATGGACATCGCCGGCGGCATCGTCGCCGCGCGCGAAGCGCAGGGCGCGGTCGCGACGGTGGCGATCGAGACGATGGAGTTCATCGCACCGATCCTGCTGCGCGACATCATCTCGGTCTATGCGCATCTCGAACGGCGCGGGCGGACCTCGATGGCGATTCGCATCGAGGTCATCGCGACGCGCGACGGCGGGCGGACCGAAGAGCGCGTCACCGAGGGCGTCTTCACCTTCGTCGCGCTCGACGAGAATCACCGGCCGCGGCCGCTGCCGCCCGTCTAGTCCTCTTTGGCGTTCCGATAGTCGAGCGTGCGGGTCGCGTTCGCGGGGACGCGCACCGTCCAGGTCGGCAGGCC
>PNJO01000253.1 GCA_013821905.1 Sphingopyxis sp.
GCCCGGGCCGGTACGGCTGGCGGGTGCCGCCGACAGCGTGGCGGCGGCGCTCGCGATCGCCGACCCCTCGCTCGACCTCGCGCATCCGCTGAAAGGGCCCTTCCATACGGTCGCGACCGGCGGCGAGACGGCCGCCGCGGCGGCGATGACGATGGCGCGCCACGCCGGGCTGCTGCCCGCTTTTTTCGTTCGCGAAGCCGTGGGCGACGCCGAGACCGAATGCAGCGTCGACGATGTCGCCGCGCTGCTCGACCCGGCGCGGCTCGAGGTCGCGGCGCGCGCGCGCCTGCCGGTCGAGGCGAGCGAAACGGCCGAGATCGTCGCCTTCCGTTCGCCCGAGGAGGCGTCGGACCATGTCGCGCTGATCGTCGGCAAGCGCGATCACAATCCCCCCGTCGTGCGGCTCCACAGCGAATGCCTGACCGGCGACGTGCTCGGTAGCCTCAAATGCGACTGCGGGCCGCAGCTCCACGCCGCGCTGCATGCGATGGCCGACGCGCCGTGGGGCGTGCTGCTCTATCTGCGGCAGGAAGGGCGCGGGATCGGGCTGGTCAACAAGCTGCGCGCCTATGCGCTGCAGGATCAGGGGTTCGACACGGTCGACGCGAACCTCAGGCTCGGCTTTCCGGTCGAGGCGCGCGATTTCGCGATCGCGGGGCGGATGCTGGACCTGCTGAACATCCCGCGCATCCGGCTGATGACGAACAACCCCGAAAAGGTCGCGCGGCTGGAAAAGGAAGGCGTCGAGGTCGTCGAGCGCTTGCCCCTCGCGCTGCCGACGAACAAATATAACGAGCAATATCTGGCGACGAAGCGCGATCGGACGGGGCACCAATTGTAAAACATCGTCATTGCTTCGCTACGCTCGCAATGACGATGTTTGTTGTTGAGGGTTAGTGAACGAACCGCGCGACCACGTCGCGGTAGCTGCGGCTGACCTTCACCTGCGCGCCGGAGCCCAGCACGAGGAAACATTCGCCGTTGGTGTGCGGTTTCACCTGCTTCACCTGGCTCAGGTTCACGATCGTCGAGCGGTGCACGCGCTGGAAGTTGCGCGGGTCGAGCCGCTTTTCGAGATCCTTCATCGTCTCGCGCAGGATCAGCGAATTGTCGGCGGTGTAGATGCACATATAGTCGCCCGCGGCGTCGATGCGTTCGATGCTGTCGACGTCGACGCGGAATATCTGGCCGCGATCCTTGATGTTGATCATCTTTTCATAGCGGTCGGCGGCGTGCGCGTCGGGCGCGATTTCGGCGTCATAATCGTCGACCGCCTCGGGCGCGACCTCGGCGAGCACGGTCTTCAGCCGCTCGACCTCGGCCGCGCCGCGCTTTTCGGCGAGGCGCTGGCGCACGCGGTCGAGCGCGTCGGCGAGCCGCTCGGGCTCGACCGGCTTCACCAGATAATCGACCGCCTGCGCCTCGAAGGCGCGGATGGCGTGATCCGAATAGGCGGTGACGAAGACGACGAGCGGCGGTTCGACCTCCATCAATCCCTGGATCACCGAAAAGCCGTCGAATCCCGGCATCTGGATGTCGAGGAAGACGAGGTCGGGTTTGTGGGTCTTGATCTTTCGGATGGCCTCGCGGCCGTTCTGCGCGGTGTCGACAATTTCGACATCCGGGTGCGCTTCGAGCCGCAGCTGCAGGCCCTGGGTCGCCAATTTTTCATCATCCACCAGGATGGTTCTGATCGTCATGTCCGTTCGGTTCCAATCATCGCTTGTCCATCGGGTTGAAAAGGAAACTCGATAATCACCGTGAAGCCGCCATCTGCGCCCGACTGCGCATCGAACCTGTGCTGGTCGCCAAAAGCCTGCGCCAGACGGTCCCTTATATTGGCTAAACCCACACCGGTCGATTCCGTTGCAACGGCGCCTGTGGTGGGGTCGACGCCGTCGGCTGACAATCCCGAGCCGGTATCCGACACGGTGATCCGGACGTTTTGACCGGCCAATTGAGCCGAAATCGTGATGTCCGCGCCCTCTTCCTGCGGTGTCACCGCATATTTGATCGCGTTTTCGATCAGCGGCTGGAGCAAAAGCGAGGGCAGGCGCGCGCGCGCGACGGCGGGGTCGATCGCGAAATGCGGGCGCAGCCGGTCCTCGAAACGCATCTTCTCGATATCGAGATAGAGCTTCAGCGTCTCGATCTCCTGCGCCAGCGTCACCTGCGCGGTCGGTTCGTTGGCAAGCGTGTAGCGGAGGAAAGCCGACAGGCGCGAGAGCATCGCGTTCGCGGGCTCGGACTGTTTGAGCAGCACCAGCGTCGAGATGCTGTTGAGCGTGTTGAACAGGAAGTGCGGGTTGAGCTGATAGCGCAGCATCGCGAGCTGCGCCGACGCCGCCTGCGCCTCGAGCCGCAGCACGCGGTCGTTCTGTTCCTCGAGCTGGAGGAAATAGTTGATCGCGAAATAAAGCGCCGACCAGGCGCCGAGCGAGGTCGCGTCGATATACATGGCGCCGAGCAGCAGGCTGGTGAAACCCGCCTCGCTCGCCGGATTCTGGATTTGCGCGACCCATGCGTCGATAAAGGCCCAGAGCGCGGTCGCGAGCACCGCGAGCCCGAAGCTGACGCTCCACATCAGAATCGGGCGGCGGTTGATCAGCGCGCGGTAGCAGACCGACAACAGCAGCGAGAGCGAGAAGCCGGTGATCGCCGAGATCGTCTGCGGGATCAGGAAGGTGAAGGGCTGGCCGTTGGCAAGGCCCGACACGCCGCGCAGCCCGAGCCACGCGGTCCAGCCCAATATCTGGAGATTCCAGAAGGCGCGGACCTTGTTTCCGAAAAACGGGCCGGGCGAAGACAGTCCGAACAACGGCATGGAAGCGGCGGGCGTCGCGGAGGTCAGCAAGGCAGCCGGCGCGAGCCGGAGGCGTCGATCATTCGGCAGGCACCGCGGCCATGCGCACCCGCGCCTGACCGAGCGGCTGCAACTCGGCACGATGCTTCCACACCAGTTCCTTGTAACCGAGCGCGCGGCCATCGTGGGCGGTGATCGTCACCGGGCCGATCGGCTGTTCGTCGCGGGTGTCGACGAGCACCGGAGTCGAGGGGACGCCGGCGCCCCATTTTTCGCCCCACTGGCGCAGCGCGATCATCACGGGGAGCAGGGCGACGCCTTTCTCTGTGAGCTGATATTGCACCTTGCGCCGGTCCTCGGCCATCACTTCGCGCGCCATGATGCCATGTTCGACCAGCTTCGACAGCCGGTTCGACAATATGTTGCGCGCGATGCTGAGCTCCTGCTGGAACTCCTCGAAATGATGGACGCCGTTGAAGGCGGCGCGCAGGATCATGAACGACCATCGTTCGCCCATCGCTTCGAGCGCGAGCGGCAGGGCGCA
>PNJO01000254.1 GCA_013821905.1 Sphingopyxis sp.
CGGTGTTGCGCTGGAAGGGCAGCAGCACGTCGTTGATGAACTTTTCGGTCCCGCAGACCGCACCCGCGAGGACACGTCCCTGCCCCTCCATCAGCTTCGTCGCCGAATAGGCGACCACGTCGGCGCCGAAATCCATCGGCCGCTGGAGTACGCTGGTGGCAAAGGCATTGTCGACCACGGTGGTGATCGCGTGCGCCTTTGCGACGGTGCAGACATGCTTCATGTCGACGATATCCATCGTCGGGTTCGCCGGTGTTTCGAAGAAAAAGACCTTGGTGTTCGGCTGGATCGCCCGTTCCCACGCGTCATTATCACGCCCATCGACGACGGTCGTCTCGATGCCGAAGCGCGGGCAGAGATGGTCGACGAGCCAGCGGCACGAGCCGAAGGCAGCCTTGGCGGCGACGATATGGTCGCCTGCCGAAAGCTGGCAGAGCAGCGCGGTCGTCATCGCCGCCATGCCCGTCGCCTGGACTCGGCAAGCCTCGGCACCCTCCATCAGCGCGATGCGTTCCTCGAGCATCGCAACCGTCGGATTCTGCAAGCGCGAATAGGTCATGCCCTGCTCTTCGCCGGCAAAACGCGCCGCGACGGTCTCGGCATCGTCATAGGTATAGCCGGAGGTCAGGAAGAGCGCTTCCGACGTCTCGCCATGTTCGCTGCGCCAGGTGCCGCCGCGCACCGCCTGCGTCGCGGGGTGCCAGTGGCGCGTCTTGCTGCGATCGAAGCCCGTGGTCTTTTTCATGTCCCAGTCCGTACTCTAGTTTTCCGTACTCTAGTTTTTAAGGGCCGCAACGACCGCATCGCCGAGCGCCGCCGTGCCCATCGTCCCGCCGAGGTCGGCGCCGCGACACCCGTCGGCGAGCACCTGCGCCACCGCCGCCTCGATCCGCGCCGCATTCGCTTCGTCGCCGCCCGAATGGCGGAGCAGCATCGCCAGCGAGAGGATCATCGCCAGCGGATTGGCGACGCCCTTGCCCGCAATGTCGGGCGCGCTGCCGTGGATCGGCTCGTAGAGCCCCTGCCGGCCCTCGCTCAGCGACGCCGAGGCCAGCAGGCCGATCGACCCCACGCACATCGAAGCCTGATCCGAAAGAATGTCGCCGAACAGGTTGCCGGTGACGACGACGTCGAACTGGCCGGGATTGCGCACGAACTGCATCGCGGCATTGTCGACATACATGTGGCTCAACGCGACGTCGGAATAGTCGGCCGCAACCTCGTTCACCACGTCGCGCCACAGCTGCGAGGTTTCGAGCACATTCGCCTTGTCGACCGAGCAGAGCCGCTTGCGACGGCCTTGCGCGGCGCGGAAGCCGACATGCGCGATGCGCCGCACTTCGCTCTCGCTGTACGACATGATGTCATAGCCTTCGCGCTCGCCGCTCGGCGTCGTGCGGGTGCCCTTTTCGCCGAAATAGACGTCGCCGTTGAGTTCGCGGACGATCAGCAGGTCGATCGCCGACGCGACCTCGGGGCGCAGCGCCGAACTGTCTTCGAGCCCCGCGAACAGCTTTGCCGGGCGCAGGTTGGCGAACAGGCCGAGTTCGCTGCGCAGGCCGAGGATCGCTTGTTCGGGACGTAGATGGCGTTCGACATTATCGAAGCGCGGGTCGCCGACGGCGCCGAAAAGGAGGGCATCGGCTGCTTTCGCCTTCGCGAGCGTTTCGGGCGGCAGCGGATGGCCGGTCGCCTCATAGGCCGCGCCGCCGACGAGCGCGCGGTCGAGCGTCACCGGCAGCGCGAGCGCGGCGAGCACCTTCTCGGCCTCCGCCATGATCTCTGGTCCGATACCGTCGCCAGCCAGCAGCAGGATTTTCAATTCCAGACCCCTTCGCGCCAATCGTCATGCCACAGCGAAAAGATCATGTGTCCCCGCGCGGGCGGGGACCCATCACCTGCCGGTTCCACTCAGAGCCCACCGGAGATGGGCTCCCGCCTGCGCGGGAGCACGGAGCTTGTCGCTCAAGAACGCTGTCGCTCTAGACAGCGGCGGCGCGTCACGCAACCGCCCTGCCCAGCCGATCCAGCAATCTTTGCCTTACGCCGAGCAAGTCGCGGTTGCGCCCGTCGAGCAGGTCGCGGTCGATGAAATGGCCGGTGATCTTCAGGCCGTCGAGTACGTCGCCCAGCGACGGGTTCGCGTCCCCGCCCAACAGGAACGGCGGCAGGGCGAACAGCCGCTCCTCATAACCTGCCGCCGCACCCGCGCTGACTGCCCCACCCGATTTGGGGCTCACGAAAGCCAGGTTTTCGGGGGTTCCGGTCACCACGCATTCTTCGAGGTTCAGCCCGAAGCCGAGTTCGGCGAGCAGCAACAATTCATAGCGCGCCAACGCTGCCGCCCACTGGCGAGCCGACGGGGCAACGCCAATCGCGTCGAGTACGGCGGACAAGGCAGCATAGAGCGCCGGATAGGGCTGGTTTTCGGGCAGCGTCGCCGCGGTCAGGCTGGTCACCCAGTCGATCGCGGCGGCGGCGAGCGGCTCGGGGAGCAGCGGCGCACGGCTTTCGAGAAGCTCGACCGACGCGCCGCCAAGCTGCTCCTCGGTTCGCGCGCGCAGTTCGAGCGCGACCAGGTTTCCCGGGATCAGGATCGGCCGCAGCCGCCGCGAGCGACCGCCGCGCACATAGCCCGCGACCAGACCCGCCTCCGCGGTCAGCGCGCGCAGGATCGCGCCATGCTCGCCATGCGCGCGAACCGCGCAGACGATGGCGTCGGCGGTCAGGCCGGCCAAAGCACCATCTGCGTCTGCGTCACCAGCGCGACATCGGCGCCTTCCTGGGTGCGGATGCGCGTCTGCCAGACCGAGAGGCGCTTGCCGGTCTTGACCGGCGTCGCCTCGCCGATGAGCGTCGTCCCGACGGGGCCGGCGCCGAGAAAATTGGTCTTGCTCTCGATCGTCGTCGTCCCGCTGGCGCCCTCGGGCAGCGTCAGGAAAGCACCGACCGCGCCGAGGCAGTCGGCAAAGGCCATGATCGCGCCGCCATGAACGATCCCGCCCGCGGTGCAGATTTCGGGGCGCACAGGCAGCTTGCCCGCGACGCGCTCCTTGCCGCCTTCATGGATCGTGACGCCCAGCGCTCCGGCCAATGGCATTGATGCCGCGAAATCCATCACACTTCCTCTCCTATTCCGTCATCCCGGCGAAGGCCGGGATCTCGATCTCGCGTCATGATGCACCGGCGAGACCCCGGCCTTCGCCGGGGTGACGAACCTAAAACACTCATCGTCCCGAATGATAGAAATCATGCACCGCCTGCGCGACCGCCGCGCTGACGCCGGGTGCCTTCTGCAAATCCTCGAGGCTCGCGCCGCGCACCGCGCGC
>PNJO01000255.1 GCA_013821905.1 Sphingopyxis sp.
CCGGCTGACCGTCAACATCATCTCGTCGGACATGCCGGGCGAGACGATGGACTCCGGACCGCGCTACCGCCGCACGGTCGAGGCGATGCACATATTGAAGACCCTGCTCAATGGCGAAGCGCTCGACCATGACGGCGAGTTCTGGAAGCTGCAGCTCGATCCGCCACGCGTCGGCACCGTGTCGGGCAAGGCGCCGCCGCTCTATTTCGGCGGCCTCTCGCCTGCCGCGCGCGACGCCGCCGCGAAGGGCTGCGACGTCTTCCTGATGTGGCCCGACCGCGAGGAGGTGGTGAAGGCGATCATCGCCGACATGAGCGCGCGCGCCGCCGCCTACGGCCGCACGCTCAAATTCGGCTACCGCGCCCACATGATCGTGCGCGACACCGAAAGCGAAGCGCGCGCCGCCGCCGACCGGCTGCTCTCGAAACTCGACGCCGCGAAGGGCGCCGAGATCAAGGCCAAGTCGCTCGATTCGCAAAGCTTTGGCGTCAACGCGCAGGTCGCGCTGCGCGAAGCCGCGTCCGACGACGGCTATGTCGAGGACAATCTCTGGACCGGCGTCGGCCGCGCCCGCTCGGGCTGCGGCGCCGCGATCGTCGGCGATCCCGACCAGGTGCTCGCGAAGCTCGCCCGCTATCAGGACATGGGCATCGAGGCGTTTATCCTGTCGGGCTACCCCCACGCCGCCGAAGCCGACCTCTTCGCGCGCCACGTGCTGCCGAAGATGACCCACGGACCGCTGGAGCTGTAACACCTCGTCATTGCGAGGAGCGAAGCGACGCAATCTCCAGCTATCGGCCTCGCGCGGGTTCGATAGCTGGAGATTGCGTCGCTTCGCTCGCAATGACGACGGCTGGGGAGGGGATGCCCCGCCTCCTCGATGAGACGTAGGAGAGAGGGAGACGGGGCGGGCGCGCCTAAGCAGGGTGCAGGTTGCGGGAGGATGAACACAAGCCGTAACGGCGGGTTAATCCGTCAAGTTCTCCGAGGCGGGATTGCTTCCTTTACGAATGGGTCGATACCACTCGCTTCTTTCTTTAACCTCGCCCACTCGGCTGAAAAGATCTTTCGGCCAATCTCCCGAACCTGTGCTTCAGATTCGGTGGAAGCGTCCTGATCAAATTGACGCAGTGCATTAAGCAACTGTATGGAGTCTTCCTCGTTGTGATTCAGCCGCATCTCAATTCTAGAGTATAGTATTACGACTTTTGTCCGGAGAATTCTCTCTTCTGTAAGAAGAGCGTCGCGCCCTGAGTTCTCCATGCTGCCCGCGTATTTAAGGATAGCGATTTGGGATCGCGTTCCGATGAAGTCAGCAACATCTTCTCTAACCGCGTCGATCCACCTCTGCCTATTTGCGCTAACGACGGTAGCGCGAGAGCTTCTGGCGGCGTTGTTCGTCTCCGCATTGATGGAATCTTGGGTATTCCAACGATTGGCGATGATTGATGCCCAAGCGGCAGCCGAACTTAGAAGTGCGATTATAGCAGCGGCGCCAGCGATTATTTCCGCAGTAGACATGGCGGCGCGAATACCATGCAAATGTCTGTCACACGACCCATTTTCGTTCCGTGCATCGGGGAGTTATTGAGTCGCTGAATTTACCTACCCCGCCCAGACCTGCGCGTAGAGCATCGCCATCTCCTCCGCATCGGGCACGCGCGGATTGTTCGCCGGCGACCCTGACGCCGCCGCCTGCGCACACATTGTCGGGACCAGCGCGTCCCAGCGCGCCGCGTCGATGCCCCACGCCGCCGGCCCCGGGACCTCGAGCTCGCGATTGAGCGCCGCCAGTTCATCCAGCAATCGCGCCACCGCCGACTGGTCGCCCTCGGCCTCGTCCGCCACGCCCATCGCCCGCGCGCAGTCGGCATAGCGGTGCAGCGCCGCGGGCGCCGACCAGGCGGTCACGGCGGGCAGCAACATCGCGTTCGACAGCCCGTGCGGGACATGGAAATGCGCGCCGATCGGGCGGCTCATCCCGTGCACCAGCGCGACCGAGCTGTTCGAGAAAGCGATTCCCGCCTGCGTCGCGCCCAGCATCATCGCCTCGCGCGCCGCCGCATCGTCGGGATCGCTGCACACGCGCCGCAGATTGGGCGCGATCGCGCGCATCGCCAGCAAGGCCATGCCGTCGCTGAACGGGTTCGCGCGCTTCGACACATAGGCCTCGATCGCGTGCGTCAGCGAATCGATCCCGGTGTCGGCGGTCAGCCGCTTCGGCTTGGTAAAGGTCAGCTCGTAATCGACCAGCGCCGCGATCGGCAGATAGGCCAGCCCCGCGCACAGCATCTTCTCGTCGGTCGCCTCGTCGGTGATCACCATGACGCGCGTCGCCTCGGACCCCGTGCCCGCGGTGGTCGGGATCGCGATCACCGGCAGGCCGGGGTCGTCCTGCACATGCGGCGCCTTGTAATCGGCGACCCTGCCGCCATGCTTTGCGAGCAGCGCGATCGCCTTGGCGCTGTCGAGCGGACTGCCGCCGCCGAAACCGACGACGCAGTCATGCTCGCCTTCGCGGAGAAAGTCGGCGCCCGCCTCGACCGACGCGACGGTCGGATCGGGGACGGTATCGGCAAAGACGCGGCTCGCGATTCCCGCAGCCGCCAGCACATCCTGCAATTGCTGCACGCGCCCGCTTCCGACGAGGAAGGCGTCGGTGACGATCAGTGGCCGCGCCAGCCCCAGCGCCGACAACACCTCGGGCAATTGCTTCGACGCCCCGCCGCCGATGCGGAAGATGCGGGGCAGGGCGATGCTGGCGATACTCAACTGACCATCTCCTCGCGGATCGTTTTGCGCGCCATCCAGAACAGCGCGGAGGCGAGCGCGCCGAAGCTGATGAAGATCATCAGCGACCAGCGCACGCCCTCCGCCGACCCTAGCCCCATCGGTCCCGAGAGGAAATCGCTGACCGCGCCGACCCCGAGCGGACCGAGCCCCAGCCCGAGCAGGTTGATGATGAACAGCAGCACCGCCGATGCCGTCGCGCGCGTCTGCGGCCGCACCAGCCCTTGCACGGCGGCGAACCCCGGTCCGTACCAGAGCGTGTTGAGCACCGGCGGAAAGGCGAACAGGATCAGCGCCAGCACCGCCGAATCGGTGAGCAATCCAGCGATATAGAAGGGGATGCCGAGGAAGGTCGAAACCGCCGGGATCGCGACATAGGCGCGCAGGTCGCGCGCGCCATATTTGTCGGCGAGCTGCCCGCCCATCCACGTGCCCAGAGCCCCCGTCAGCCCGAGCACGATGCCGAGCGCGACCCCCAGCAGCCCGGTCAGCCCCAGCCCGAAATCGGCCGCGATCACCGTCAGCTCGTCGGCATGGT
>PNJO01000256.1 GCA_013821905.1 Sphingopyxis sp.
ATGAAATATCACCCCGACAAGAATCCGGGGTGCGACAACAGCGAAGCGCGCTTCAAGGCGATCAGCGAAGCCTATGACTGCCTGAAAGATCCGCAGAAGCGCGCCGCCTACGACCGTTTCGGCAAGGCCGGCGTCAACGGCAACGGCGGTTTCGGCGGCAACGGCAATGCCGATTTCGGCGACATCGGCGATATTTTCGAATCGATCTTCGGTTCGGCCTTCGGCGGCGGCCGCCAGCAGCGCGGCCCCGCGCGCGGTGCCGACCTGCGTTACGACATGGAAATCAGGCTCGAGGACGCCTTCACCGGCATCACGCGCGAAATCCAGGTCGACGTCGCGGCGCGCTGCGAGACGTGCGACGGATCGGGCGCCAAGCCCGGCACCCAGACCCATCGCTGCACGACCTGCGCCGGCCACGGCAAGGTCCGCGCGCAGCAGGGCTTCTTCATGGTCGAACGCACCTGCCCGGCGTGTCAGGGCGCGGGCGAGGTGATCGCCGACCCGTGCAACGCCTGCCACGGCGAAGGCCGCGTCGACCGGCGCAAGACGCTGACCGTCAACATCCCCGCGGGGGTCGACGAGGGTACGCGCATCCGCCTGTCGGGCGAGGGCGAAAGCGGCGCGCGCGGCGCGGCGCCCGGCGACCTCTATATCTTCCTCCACATGGCGCGGCACAAGCTGTTCGAGCGCGAGGGCACGACGCTGTTCACGCGCGCGCCGATCAGCTTCACCACCGCGGCGCTCGGCGGCGAGATCAGCATCCCCGGCCTCGACGGCAGGAAGCACGACATCAGCATTCCCGCGGGCATCCAGTCGGGCAAGCAGCTCCGCCAGCGCGGCGCGGGCATGCCGGTGCTCAACGGCCGCGGCAACGGCGACCTCGTCGTCCAGATCGACGTCGAGACGCCGACGAAACTCACCGCGCGGCAGAAGGAACTGCTCTGCGAATTCCGCGAGACCGAGACGGGCGAGGAATGCCCCGCGAGCCAGGGCTTTTTCGGCCGCATCAAGGAAATGTGGGACGATCTGACGGATTGATATCCGTCCCCCTCACTTCGTCATTGCGAGCGAAGCGAAGCAATCTCCAGCTATCCCGTTTGAACGACGATAGCTGGAGATTGCTTCGTCGCTGCGCTCCTCGCAATGACGGAGCTGGTTAGCCGATCTCCCCCCTCAGCTCCTCGATCAACGCCGCCACCCGCGGCAGCCGCCCCTCCTCCTCGTCGAGGATCGCGTGGAACGCGCGCCGCTTGATCGCCGCCAGTTCGTCCGCACCCAACGCGCCCGCGACGCTGCTCGCGACGATATCGACCAGCCGGTCGGCGCCGTGGAGCCGCCCCCACAGATAGTCGTTCTCGCGGTAGGCGCGGCTGAAGAAGGCGCCGAAGCTGTTGAATTCGATCCCCTTCAGCATCGCCCCGGCGCCGCCGGTGCGGATCGCGGTCGCGTCGGAGGGCGAGATGCGATCGACCTTGATCGGGTCGAACTCGTCGAACCCCTCGCCCTGCAACAGCGGCAAGGTCGCAATGTCGTAAAAGGGATAGCCGAGGTAGGCGAGGAGCAGTGTACGCCGGTCGTCCTTCGGCAGCAGCCCGAGCGCGTCGGCGACCAGCGTATCGGCCTCGGCATCGGCGCCGATCAGGTCGCGGCGCGCGGCGACGGCGTCGATCCACTGTCCCGCATCGGCGTCGGCGGCGATATCGAGGTCGGCGAACCAGCTGTCGGCCTCGCGCTCCAGATAGAGGCCGAGCGCCGCGTAAATAGCGTCGCGCATCGCGTCGCACGCGGGGTCGCGCGCATCGCGTTTCGCCTCGACCACGCGGTCGAGCTCGCGCGCGAGAAAGCGCAGGCGGCGAATGCGGAAGCCGAGATCGTGGGTGCGGAAGAAGATCACGGCATCGTCGCTCGCCCCCGACCCGCGCCGTCCCGAAATGCGGTCGAGCCCGCGCGCGCGCACCTCGTCCCACAATGTCGCGCGCCGGTTGCGCCGATAGATATCGCCCTCGGCGGGGGCGAGCCGGTCGATCAGGGTCACCAGTTCCTCGACCACCGCCGACAATTTGAGATGGCCGTAGGGCGCAAAGGCGAAGCCCGCGCGCGCGGCGGCCTGGTCCTGCGCCTTCGCGCGCCATTTCTGCAGCCGCGCCGGGGTCGGCGTGTCGAGGAAGAAAGTGGTGCCGAACAGCGCCGCCACCTGCTCCTCGACCTCGACCTTCATCGCATCGACGATGCGCTGCATCCGGCGGATGCGGCCCGACATGCCCTCGATCGCCTCGACGCTCTCGCGGATCGGCTGTTCGCGCGGGATCTCGGAGAGCGCGCCGAGGATGGTCGAGAGAAAGCCGGGCAGCTTCGCCGCCGCGCCCTCGGCCGCCTCGCCGGGCTTGCCGAAGCTGATCGCGCGATAATCGGGCTTGGGGTCGATATAGACGAAGCGCCGGTCGATCTCGCGCCGCGCGGGGCGCTGCTTGAGCGCCGCGATCGCGGGCCGGAAGGGCGCGTTGGCAAGCACCGATCCGTCGATCAGCACGCGGTCGGCGGGGTCGGCCTCGCCGCGCGCGGGAAGCTGGGCGCGGATGAAATCTTCGCGCGCGGGCCAGTCGATCGCGCGCGCCGCGAGCACGCGGTCGAGCTCGCGCAGCGTGAAAGGCGGAAAGGCGCCGGGGAAGCTTGCGGTCGCGCGCGCGGCGGCGGCGAGCGCCGGCACATCGTCGAGGCGCGCGCCGGTCCGCGCATCCTCGCGGAAGCGCATCACCAGCCGATGCTCCTGTTCGGTGACGCGCGGCGGGCTGTTGAGCGACAGCGCCGTGCTGTGCCCGGCGAAATCGGTGACCGAGACGAACAGGTCGACCGGCTGTCCCTGCGGCACGAGCTGCGGCCCGCGCGGCCCCGCATCCATCGCGGCGAAAGCGTCGAGCAGCAGGCCGGAGAAGGTCTCGCCGCCGAAGGGCGGTTCGAACCAGCGCGCGCGCACGAAGCGCGACAGCTTCGCGCGCACCTCTTCCTGCGCGCCTTCGCCCACCGTGCGGTCGATGGCATTGCCGCGCCGCTTCATCGCCCAGCCGGCGATCGGCACCGCCCAGAATTTGGTCGCCGCCGACAGCGGCCGCGCGTCGGGATCGAGCAGATGGTCGACATCGGCATCGTCGAGCCAGAGTTCGGTCAGCGGATCGAGCGACTGGCCGGTCGCGAGCGCGCGCGCAAGGAAGATGCCGTTGATCCCGCCCGCGCTCGCCCCCGCCACGATATCGGCGAAGACGCGCAGCCGCACCCCGCCCTTCGCCTCGATCGCCGCGAGCA
>PNJO01000257.1 GCA_013821905.1 Sphingopyxis sp.
CCAGCCCCCAGAAGGTTCTGGAAGGCCGTTTCCCCGAGCGCGTGCTCGAAAAGGCCGTCGAACGCATGATCCCGCGCGGCCCGCTCGGCCGCCAGCAGATGCGCAACCTGCGCATCTTCGCGGGCACCGAACATCCGCACGAAGGGCAGAGCCCCGAAGTGATCGACGTCGCGTCGATGAACCGCAAGAACAAGGTGGGTGCATAATGGCCGACGAACAGACCATGACCGATCTCAAGGATCTTGGCGGCGCCGTTGAAGGCACCGTCGCTCCGGCAACTCCGACCGCGCCGCTGCGCGAGAAGATCGTCGACAAGCAGGGCCGCGCCTATGCGACCGGCCGCCGCAAGGACGCCGTCGCCCGCGTGTGGGTCAAGCCCGGCACGGGCAAGATCACCGTCAACGGCCGCGACCAGGAAGTCTATTTCGCGCGTCCGACGCTGCGTCTCGTCATCAACCAGCCCTTCGGCCTGACCGATCGCGTCGGCCAGTATGACGTGATCGCGACCGTCAAGGGCGGCGGCCTGTCGGGCCAGGCGGGCGCCGTGCTGCACGGCATCGCTCAGGCGCTGACCCGCTTCGAACCGGCGCTGCGCAGCCCGGTCAAGGCGGCCGGCTTCCTGACCCGCGACAGCCGCGCGGTCGAGCGCAAGAAGTACGGCAAGGCCAAGGCCCGCCGCAGCTTCCAGTTCTCGAAGCGCTGAGTTTCTTCCGCCGACGGGCGGAGAAGAGAAGGGCGGTCCGGCAACGGGCCGCCCTTTTTCGTGCCTTTTTGCCGCGACTTCGCTTGCCCCCGGATTGGCGTAACTATCGGTAAACAAGCCATTGTCTTATCCGGTTTCATCGGTAATCTGTTCCCTGTCGTCGGGTTCGCTGTGGAGGCCGGCCCGCGACGTCAAAGGGGAATCATATATGAATCTTAATGCAGTAGCGCTGCGGTCGCGGCGCCATGTCCTGCTCGCGTCGGTGTGTGCCGCGGGCCTGATACAGGCCGCACCGGCTTTCGCGCAGATCGAAGACGACGGTCACGTCGCCGCGGTGAAGCCGGAACCGCAAGCGGGAGCCGTGTCGGTCGCGCCCGACCATATCCGCACGATCAAGGTCGAGCCTGAACCCGAAATCCTGATCGCCAATCCGGGCACGCCGACCACCGCGCGCGATCCCGTCAACATCACCGGCATCGGCCAGATGTTCGTCAACAACGGCAACGGCACCGTCGGCCTGTGCACCGGCACGCTGATCAACCCGCGCACGATGATCTTTGCGGCGCACTGCGTGAACTCGCGCGCGGCGACCGCCTATGGTGCGGCGCAGGGCGGCACGCCGATCTCCTTCGGTTTCGAAACCAACACCCGTGCCAACGCCGCGGGCCAGCCCGACGAGTTGTTGCTGTGGTTCCAGGGCGCGCGCGCCAACCAGACCAATCTCGCGCAGTCGCTCTTCAATGTGAACTATGTCGCCTATAACCCGCTGTCGCTCGAACCGGCGGCGCGGGGCTTTCTCTATGGCGACGTCGCCCTCGCGTCGCTCGACACGCCTGCGGCCGGCATTCCGACCTGGGCGCTGCTCTTCTCGCCGCTGGCTGCGCCCGGCACGAGCACCGCGGCGGGCACGGGCTATAATGTCGGCATCGTCGGTTATGGCAACAACGGCACCGGCACCTCGGGAGCATCGGGCAGCGATTTCCGCCGCCGCGCCGCCGAGAATATGATCGGCGCGTTGACCGATCTCGAAACCTTCGAGGGCTTTCTGTTCGGCGGGGCACCCAACGGGCTCAAGCAGAATCTCTACTTCATGGATTTCGACGATCCGCGGCGCGGCATGAGCGGCGCCAGCGCTTTCGATTTCAATGCCTTTCGCGACAATGCGCGCGTGACCGGCGGCACCCCGACCGAAGGCATCACCTCGCAGGGCGATTCGGGCGGCCCGCTGATCCTCCAGAACGCGTTCGCGCGGCAGATCGTCGCCGGCGTGCTGTCGGGCGGCTACACCCGCTTTTTCTCCGGCCAGCCGGCGAACGGCTATGGCACCGTCTCCTTCTACCAGCCGCTCTATCTCTATTGGGACTGGATCGCGGCGAACAATCCCTATCATTATGTCGCAGCGACCGCCGGCAATGGTTCGTGGACCGATCCGACGCACTGGGTCACGACGCTCGATCCCGCCTATATGGTCATTGCGGGCGGCCAGCTGGTCAACGGCGTTCCGACACTGACGGGCGAGCAGAAGGACGGCACAAGCGGCGACTTCGGCGAAATCTGCTTTGAATCGGGCGGTGTTTCCGACTGTCTCAACACCCGCACCGGGGTCGAAACGATCGTCGCTCGCCCCATCGGCACCGCGTCGGACAATGAAGGTTCGGCAACCGAGGCGGAAATCGCCGGCACCGCGACCAGCTATCGGGGCGGCACCTTTGACGATGTGACGCTCGAATCGCAGGCGGTCGCGGCCGCGCTGCCGCCGGCGACGCTTGCCAACGGCCTGCCGGGCGCGACCAATTTCGTGCCGAACAACAGCGATCCCGTCCGCACCGCAGGCACCGCACCGCGCTATTATGACGTGACGCTCAGCGCCAACGGCCTGACGACATTGTCGGGGGCGAGCGTCACGATCGACCGGCTGACGCTGGCGACCGGGGTTGCGTCGCTCCAGATCGATGCCGGCGCCTCGCTGACCTCGCTGATCAATGTCAATCATTTCGCGGGCTTCAACACCGTCAACGGCACGCTGACTTCGGTCGGCGACTATAGCCTGTTCGGCGGCGGCCTGCTGGGCAGCGGGCGGATCAATACGCCGTTCCTGACCAGCATCACCGGCCAGATCGCGCCGGGGACGACGACGACCATCGGTACGCTGACGGTTGGCGGCAATATCGTCCTGTCGTCAGGTAACACGCTGTTCATCAATGTCGGTGCCAACGGCACGTCGGACGTGCTGGCGGCGGTGGCGAACGGCACCTCGACCGGAACGGCAAATCTTGGCGGTACCGTCAACTTCTCGCCGGTGGCGGGCTATCAGCTGAAAGATGGCGACCGTTACACCTTCCTGACCGCCGCAGGCGGCGTGACGGGTAGCTTCACGGGCGCGAATTTCTCGGCGATCCTTTTCCCGAAGCTCAGCTATACCGCGAATTCGGCGATCATGGAGGTCGAGGCGGGGCTCTATAGCACCGTCGTTTCGACGACTTCGCCGGTCCAGAACGCCTATGCGCAACTGCTCGACCAGTCGCGCGGCACCACGGGTCTGGCGGG
>PNJO01000258.1 GCA_013821905.1 Sphingopyxis sp.
AAATTCGTCGAACCGCGCGTGCCGCGCATCCTGCACCCCGGCCTTGCCAGCCACCCGCAGCACAATCTGGCGAAGATCCAGATGGAGGATTGCGGGCCGATCTTCTCCTTCGTGCTCGATGGCGGCGCGGAAAAGGCGATGGCGTTTCTCAACGCGCTCGAACTGGTCGATATCAGCAACAATATCGGCGATTCGCGCAGCCTTTGCTGTCACCCCTGGACGACGACGCACTATGGCGTCAGCCCCGAGGCGCGCATCGACATGGGGGTTGAAGAGGGCATGTTGCGGATCAACATCGGGCTCGAGGACCCGCGCGACATCATCGCCGATCTGGACCAGGCATTGACCAGGGTGGGGCTTTAGGTGAATCTGGCGCGGAGATGATCGACTCCTTCTTTCCCTTTTCGGCGACCACCGGGTCGATCACCGTGCGCGTGGCGGTCAGCTACCTGCCCGAACAGTCGCATCCGGCGCTCGGCCGCTGGTTCTGGGCCTATCACGTCCGCGTGGAGAATCATGGCGAGGTCGCGACGCAGCTGATCAGCCGCCACTGGCGGATCAGCGACGGGCGCGGCGAGATCAGCGAAGTCGAGGGCGAGGG
This sequence comes from Sphingopyxis sp., assembly GCA_013821905.1. GTDB lineage: Bacteria > Pseudomonadota > Alphaproteobacteria > Sphingomonadales > Sphingomonadaceae > Sphingopyxis. The sequence goes on from PNJO01000258.1 coordinate 602, forward strand.
CGTCGTCGGCGAGCAGCCGCTGATCCCGCCCGGCGGTTCGTTCGATTATGTGTCGGGTTGTCCGCTGCCGACCCCCGAGGGGTCGATGGTCGGCAGCTATGCGATGGAGATGGGCGACGGGTCGCAGATGCTCGTCGCGATCCCGCACTTCCCGCTCGTGGCCCCCGCGACCGCCTCATGAAGCGCACGCACCTGCCTTTGAACGCCCTGCGCGTTTTCGATGCCGCTGCCCGGCATTTGAGCTTCACGCGCGCCGCCGACGAACTGGCGGTCACGCCCGCCGCGGTCGGGCAACAGATCCGCGCGCTCGAGGATATGCTGGGCGTCGTGCTGTTCCGCCGCACGCCGAAGGGGCTCGAGCTGACCGGCGAGGCCGATGCCGGGCTCGACGCGCTGCGACAGGGCTTCCTCCAGTTCGAGGAATCGGTGCGCGCGATGCAGGCCGGCCAGTCGTCGCAGTCGCTGACGATCGCGGCGCCGCGCGACCTGACCGCCAAATGGCTCGCGCCGCGGCTCGCGCGCTACAGTCAGCAGGCGCCCGACGTGCGCTTCACACTCGTGTCGGCCGACACGGGCATCGATTTCACCGAAGCCAACCTCGACCTCGCGATCTTCTGGAGCGACGGCGCGGGCGAGCATGAGGGCGTCGCGCTCGACGAAGCGCTGATGGTCACCGTCGCGGGGCCGGGGGCGGGCAGCGATACGCGGATCGCCTGGCCGGGCTGCCCGGTCGCCGACGGCGAGCCCGCGCTGCGGCTGGGCGATGCGGGACTCGCGATCGATGCGGCGGCGAACGGGCTCGGTCACGCCAACGTTCCCGCGATGCTTGCCGAGGCGGACATCGCTGCCGGGCGCGTGCGGCAGGTCGGCGATGCGGTGGGGAGCAAGCGTGGCTACTGGCTTGTCGCCCCGACCCCGCAATGGCGGCAGGCGAAGGTCAAGGCACTGGTCGCGGCGCTGACCGCCTGAACCTATTTCGCTGCCAACGCCAGCAGGCGGGTCACGCGTCCGACCAGATCCTCGGTCCCGACATTGGCATCGGGATTGTTCCAGCTCGCCGTGACCACGAACCATTTGCCGTCGCGCTTGCGTTCGCCGAGCAGGCTCATCGAAAGCACGCCGTTTTCCGACCCGCCCTTGTAGCCGAGATAATTCCAGTCGGCCGCCGCGTTCGGCCCGACGCCGTTGTTGATCGCCATCGCGGTAAGCAGCGTCTCCGACTGGCGCGCGCGCAGGTCGACCATCAACCGCGCGATGTCGTTCGGGCTCGCGAACCATTCGATGCTGTCGATAAAGCGCGGCCCCGCGCCGAAGCTCACGCCATCGACATTGCCGAGCGTCAGGCGATCGCGATGGGCGTCGATCAGCTTGCGCTGCGCGCCGTCGTCGCCCTTGAGGAACAGCGGACGCAGATCGGCGAAATTATTGCCCTTGAGCGCGAAGGCCTCGACCGTCGTCAGAAAGGGGATGTTGCGCGACGGATCGCTATGCCCCGCACTCTTCATCCGCGCCTCGATGGCGTCGCGGCCGAGCAGGTGGATCAGCGTGTCGGTGGCGCCATTATCGCTGACCGAGATCATCCAGTTGGCGAGCGTCTGCAGCGTCACCGGCGTATTCGCGGGCCAGTTCGCGGTCGCGGCCGAGGAGAAGCTGGCGTGCGACAGCGGCACGACATCGGACCATCGGCGCTTCCCCGCCGCGACCTGCGCCGTGAGTTCGTCGAGGATGTAGAGCTTGAAGGTCGACCCGATCGCGAACTGCCGGTCGGCGTTGGCCGCGGCGAGCGGTTTGATCGCGGCGCCGTCGAGCTCGGCGACGAGAAAGCCGGTCGCGCCCGGCAAGGCGGAGATTTCGGCGGCAACCTGCGCAAAGCTGTCGTCCGCCATCGCAAAGCCGGTCAGCCGCAGGCCGGAGACTTTTGCGCCGGCGTCGCCGTCGACGACCAGCGCGATCGTCGCGACGCTCTTTTCGAAGCGCAGCAGGACGGTTCCCGAGCGGCCGTCGTCCGATGTCGCACGGTCGACCGACAGCGGCTTGCCATATTGCGCGAGGAGGCTCGCGTTGATCGCCTTGAACTGCGTTTCGGGAACCGCCGCCTGAAACGACGGGGCGAAATAATCGGCGTAGGCGATCTTGCCCGCGAACAGGTCGACCAGCTCCGCGGCGCGGCGGTCGAAGGCGGTCTGCGAAGCCGGCGCCGCCGTTGCGGGTGTCTGCGCGGTGGCGACCTGCGGCGACAGGATCGCCAGCACCGCCGCCGCTACTGCCTTCACCCCGCATCGCGCCATATATGCCTCCTCAGGCGTCGATCGCCGCTTCGTCGAGGGTCGCCGCATTGGCCTGGATGAACTGGAAGCGATGCTCCGGGTGCTTCCCCATCAGCCTGTCGACCAGATCCTTGACCTGGTGGCGTTCCTCATATTCCTGGGGCAGCGTGACGCGCAGCATCGAACGCGTCGCCGGGTCCATCGTCGTTTCCTTGAGCTGGTTCGGGTTCATCTCGCCCAGCCCCTTGAAGCGTCCGACCTCGACCTTCTTGCCCTTGAACATCGTCGCTTCGAGCTCCGCCCGGTGCGCATCGTCGCGCGCATAGGCCGACAGGCTGCCCGCGGTCAGGCGATAGAGCGGCGGCTGCGCCA
>PNJO01000259.1 GCA_013821905.1 Sphingopyxis sp.
ATCACCTTCACGAACTGGCTCGCGCCGCCGTCAGGCAAATCGTCGCGGTCGACCGAGGTGATGACGATATGACTGAGCCCCATCTTCGCCGCGGCGATCGCCGTATGCTCGGGCTCGAGCAGGTCGACGGGGCGCGGCATGCCGGTCTTGACGTTGCAGAAAGCGCAGGCACGCGTGCAGGTGTCGCCGAGGATCATCACCGTTGCGTGCTTTTTCGTCCAGCATTCGCCGATGTTCGGGCACGCCGCCTCTTCGCACACCGTATGCAGGTTCAACTCGCGCATCAGCTTGCGCGTTTCGGCATAGCCGGGGCTGGTCGGGGCCTTGACCCGAATCCAGTCGGGCTTGCGGGCGCGTTCGGACGGTTTGTGCACGGGAGCGTTCATGGCGCCCACATAGTCGTGCCCGCGCCTCTTCTCAACCTCTCTACCTATGCTATGGCGCGTCCATGACTCACTTTGCCGACATGATCGAAGGATATCGCCGTTTCCGTAACGGCGGCTGGCGCGAACAGCGCGAACGCTGGGAGCAGCTTGCCGAGGGGCAGGCGCCCAAGGTGATGGTGATCGCCTGCTCGGACAGCCGGTCGGAGCCGTCGCAGATTTTCGATACCAATCCCGGCGAAATCTTCGTCGTGCGCAATGTCGCCGCACTGGTGCCGCCGTTCGAGACGACGCCGGGCCGCCACGGCGTCTCGGCGGCGCTGGAATTCGCCGTTCAGTTCCTGCGCGTCGAGGAAATCGTCGTGATGGGCCACGGCCTGTGCGGCGGTTGCCATGCGGCGCTTCATAAATCGATGGAAGGAGCGGAGCCGGGACGCGGCGGCTTCATCGCCGACTGGATCGCGATGCTCGACGAAGCGAGCGAAGAGGTGCGCGCCGGCTATGCCGACATCGACAACCGCGAAGCGGGGCGCGCGATGGAAATGGCGGCTGTACGCGTGAGCATCGCGAATCTGCGCACCTTCCCCTGCATCCAGGAGAAGGAAAGACGCGGGACGCTGAAGCTGCGCGGAGCCTTTTTCGCGATCAGCGACGGCGTGCTGCACCTGATGGACGACGCGACCGGAGATTTTGCCCCGGCCTGACCGGAGGCGCGGTCAGGGGACGGCGGGCACGAAGCCTGCCGCCGGCCAGGCGGTGTCGCCGGTCCGGCTGACCTCGAGCTTCGCGAATTCCACCGGCAGCATGCCGCTACTGACATAGCTGCCGACCTCGGTCCATTTACCGTCGGCCAGCGTCGCGACATATTTGATCGTCGCCCCGTTCGGCAGCGGGATGCTCCATTCGAAGCCCGTATCGGTGACCGCAAAGGGAAATTTCCCGCTGCGGCCGTCGGTCCAGCTGCTCATCGCATATTGATCGGTCGCGGAATCATAGGAGATGACGGCGAAGGCGTTGAAGACGAGCTTCCCCCCATCGTCATAGCCCCGCCCTTCGACCACCAGGACGGTTCCGTCCAGCATGGGGCCGACCCTCTCGGTCTGAACGACCTTGGTCGTCCCGGCGGGGCCGGTGATCGTTGCGCTGCCGCGCCACTCGCCGTGCAGCTTTGCCAGCCTTGCCATCGCGGCCTTCTGCTCCGCGATCGCTGCCGGATCGCTCCGCATCTGCGCCGATGCCGGCGCCGCCGCCAGCAGCATCGCCGCGCCCCATATTGCGATCAGACTCTTTCGCATCTCGCTTTCCCCCACCAGTCCGGTGCGCGAAAGCTAAACCGCTCCGCCGTCTGGCGCAATGCTGCGCGGCGATTGCAGCACCCCTTCAAGGAATCGCGTAGGTCACATTCGCCTGACCGACCGGCTTGTCGGCATCGTCGGTCCATATCCGCACGTCCATCACCGCCAGCCTTTTGCCGAGCCGCAGCATATGCGCGTCGGCGAACAAAGGTCCGGGAGGGCACGGGCGCAGGAACTGGTAGTTGAGCGCGCTGGTCACCGCCATCGCGACGGGCCCGATATGCGCGAGCACAAGCGCGTAGGCCGCCATGTCGGCAAAACCCATCTGCGTCGGGCCCGAGATCAGCCCGCCGGGGCGCAGCGCCTTGTCGGTCGGGTCCATCCGCGCCTGGACAAAACCGGGCGCTGCGGACACGACATGCCCGCGCGAGCCGGGCTCGGAATGCGGAAAGGCCGCCTTCAGAAATTCGTTGAGCGCATCCGCGTCCATGCGGATCGCGCTCGACGATATCGGCGTGACCTCCCCCGCCATGCCTTAGCGCGTCAGCTTCTTGTAGCTCGTCGCGTGCGGACGCGTCGCTTCCTCGCCGAGGCGACGGATCTTGTCTTCCTCATAGGCTTCGAAGTTCCCCTCGAACCATTCGACATGGCTGTCGCCTTCAAAGGCAAGGATATGCGTCGCAAGGCGATCGAGGAAGAAACGGTCGTGGCTGATGACCACGGCGCAGCCCGCGAAATTCTCCAGTGCTTCTTCGAGCGCCGCGAGCGTTTCGGTGTCGAGGTCGTTGGTCGGTTCGTCGAGCAGGAGGACGTTGCCCCCCTCCTTGAGCATCTTGGCGAGATGGACGCGATTGCGTTCCCCGCCCGACAGCTGGCCGACCTTCTTCTGCTGGTCGACGCCCTTGAAGTTGAACGCCCCGACATAGGCACGCGTCTGCATCTCGTGCTTGCCGATGCTCATCAGTTCGTGGCCGCCCGAAATTTCCTCCCAGACATTCTTGTTCGGGTCGAGCGCGTCGCGGCTCTGGTCGACATAGCCGAGACGCACGGTATCGCCGATGGTGACGCTGCCGCTGTCGGGCGTTTCCTGGCCCGTGATCAGCTTGAACAGCGTCGACTTGCCCGCGCCGTTCGGACCGATGACGCCGACGATACCGCCCGGCGGCAACGTGAAGGACAGATCCTCGAACAGCAGCTTGTCGCCATAGGCCTTCGAGATGTTGGCGACCTCGATCACCTTGCCGCCGAGGCGCTCGGGGATCTGGATGACGATCTGTGCCTTGCCGGGGGTGCGCTTTTCCTGCGCCTCGACAAGCTGGTCGAAGCTCTTGATACGCGCCTTCGACTTGGCCTGGCGCGCCTTCGGCGACTGCCGGATCCATTCGAGTTCGTCGCGGATCGCCTTCTGGCGTCCCTGATCCTCGCGCGCTTCCTGCTCGAGGCGCTTGCCCTTCTTGTCGAGGTAGGTCGAATAATTGCCTTCGTAAACGAAATAGCGGCCGCGATCGAGTTCGAGGATCCAGTTCACGACATTGTCGAGGAAGTAGCGATCGTGGGTCACG
>PNJO01000260.1 GCA_013821905.1 Sphingopyxis sp.
TCATAGCCGGGCGCCTTTGCCAGCCGGGGCGCAACGCGGCAAGGGGGAAGCTGTCCGGCAGCGCATCGCAACCGCTCCCCGGCGAAAGCCGGGGTCCAGAGCGGCGTAACGCATATCTCGCCTGGCGCACCTGGGCCCCGGCTTTCGCCGGGGAACGGTCCGCGGTCTATTTCTTCAGATACTCACCCAGCCAGTTGAACACCGTCTGGTGCCACTGAACGCTGTTCGCGCCCTTCAGCACCCAGTGATTCTCGTCGGGGAAGACGAGAAGCTGCGACGGAATGTTCCGGCGCTGGAGCGCGGTGAAGGCCGCGAGACCCTGTGTATAGGGGATACGGAAATCCTTCTCGCTGGTGATGACCAGCATCGGCGTCTTCCACTTGGCGACATGGTTCACGGGGTTCCATTTCTCGAACTCCTCGGGAACCTCGAAATAGGGGCCGCCATGCTCCCATTCGTCGAACCACAATTCCTCGGTCTCATAGGCCATGGCGCGCGCGTCGAAGACGCCGTCGTGCTGGACGAGGCATTTGAAGCCGTCGGTCCACTGGCCCGCGATCCAGTTCATCATATAGCCGCCATAGGAAGCACCGAGCGCGCAGGCGTTGGCGATGTCGAGCTGCACATCTTGCTTGCCCGCCGCGGCAAGGCCGAGCTTCAGGTCTTCGAGCGGCTTGCCGCCCCAATCCTTGTTGATGCTGTCGGTGAAGGCCTGACCATAGCCCGTCGAGCCGTGGAAATCGACGGTGACGACGCCGTAGCCCTGCTGCGCGAAGAGGCGCGGGTTCCAGCGCGTCGACCAGCCGTTGCCGAAGCTCGACTGCGGGCCGCCGTGGACGATGAAGGCGACCGGTAGCTTGGCCGTGCTGTTGGCGGGTTTCAGGATCATGCCCCACACCTTGTCGCCGTTCGCACCCGCGAACTGGAGCCGCTCGAGCTTGACCGGATCGAACTCGGCGAGCGCCGCGGCGTTGACCGCGGTGAGCTGCTTCACCTTGCCCTTTGCATCGCGGACATAGAGGTCGGTCGGCAGCAGCGCGCTGTTGCGCGAATAGAGCAACGACCCGCCCGGCAGCACGGTCACGTCGCCGATATTGCCGTCAAAGGCTTCGGTCGACGCCTTCAGGCGTTCGACCTTGCCGGTCGCGGCGTCGACCTTGAAGACCGGGTGATCGAGCACGTCCTGCGCGGTGACGAAGAGCGACTTGCCGTCCGCCGACCAGGCGATCGAGGCGACCGAGCGGTCCCAAGCATCGGTCAGCTTCTTCGTCTCGCCATTTTCGAGGTTGCGCAGCATCAGCACCTGGCGGTCGGCTTCGTAACCCGGCCGCGCCATCGCGGCATAGGCGAGCCATTTGCCGTCGGGCGACGGCGTCGGGAGCGTGTCGGTGGCCTGATTGTCCTGCGTCAGATTGACCGGCATCATCCGGCTGTCGACGAGCCAGCTGTAGATATCGAGGTTCGTCGACAGCGGCTCGTTGCGGTCGGCCTTGCGCAGCGTGAAAAAGACGGTGCGGCTGTCGGCGCCCCACGCCAGCTCGCTGCCGTCGCCGAACGGCTTCGACGGGCTGTCGCCGATCAGGCCGGCGTCGACCGGGCGCGCGGCGCTCGCCTTGCCGTCGTCCAGGTTGAAGACGAACGGGCGGCTGTAGGTGCCGGGGGTTTCCCACTGGTCCCAGTGGCGGACGAAGCCCACGCCGTCCTTGTAGAGGCGGCCGGTGCCCGGGCCGACGAGCGCGCCCTTGTCCTTGGCGTCGCAGCCGAAATCGGTGCATTCCTTCGGAATGTCGCCCCATGCGAGCAGCTTCGAGGCGTCGGGCGAAATCTTGAAGCCGGCGACGTCGGCCTGGGTGTCGGTCACCTGCGTCGCGGCGGCGCCCGCCTTGGGATCGACGCGCCAGACCTGGTCCTTGCCCGAAGCATTCGAGAGGAAATAGAGGATGCCGTCCTTGTCGAAGGCGGGTGCGGTCTCGTTCTTGCCCGCGGTATCGGCGATGGCGACGGGCTTTGCGTCCTTCGCATTGCGGTCGACGAGCCAGAGGCCGGTCGAGCGCTTGTAGGTCCCCGCTTCGGTGTCGGTCATCTGGAAGACGACCCAGCGTCCGTCGGGCGATGCCGTCGGCGCGGCGACGCGCTTCAGCGTCGCAAGGTCGACCTCGGTCATCGGGCGGGCCATGGCGGGGGAGGAAAGGGCGGCGGCGAGCGCGATCGCGCTGGTGAGGAGCATGTTACGCATGGACGCGGTTTAGCGATGCGGAGCGCGCGTTCAAGGACGAACCGCACGGCCCTGCGTAGAAGCGATATTTCGGCTTGCGGACGCGCAAATAAACCTCTCTGGCCGCGCGGCGCGAAACGACGCATCGCGCCGACGGGGAAACGGGAAGGACAGGGATGGTCCGTGCCATCGTGAATACAGGCCGTCTGTTCGTGCCGCTGCTGGCGGGCGCGAGCCTGCGCGACCGGGTGATCGCCAGCATCGGCGCGCTGGTCGGCATCGGTTTCGTCGGGCTGACGTGCGTCGCGCTGTTCCCGGCCTCGGCGCCGTGGATCGTCGCGCCGATGGGCGCGTCGGCGGTGCTGCTGTTCGCGGTGCCCGCGAGTCCGCTCGCGCAGCCCTGGTCGATCGCGGGCGGCAATGTCGTTTCGGCGATCGTCGGCACCGTCGTCACATGGGTCTTTCCCGATCCCGCTATCGCCGCCGCGGTTGCCGTTTCGCTGGCGATCCTGACGATGTCGCTGTTGCGTTGCCTGCATCCGCCGGGCGGCGCCGCGGCGCTCAGCGCGGTGCTCGGCGGCTATGCGCTGTTTTCGGCGCATGTGGCCGAATTCCTGATCGTCGTGCTCGTCAATTCGCTGCTGATGGTCGCGATCGGCTGGCTGTTCCACCGCTTTTCGGGGCACAGCTACCCGCACCGCGCGAAACCCGTGGAGGGCAAGGCGGCGATGCCCGCGCCCGTTTCGGGTTTGCTGATGCAGGATATCGACGCGGCGCTCGACGATCTCGGCGAAACCTTCGACATCGGTCGCGAGGATCTCGCGCTGTTGCTCGATCGCGCGGAGGTTCACGCGGCGGAGCGGGGCGGCAAGACCTAGGGTCAGGACCCATTAATTCCACGTTCGAGGCGTCGAAATGGCGAAGAGATCGGGTCCGGGTGGCCGCCGCGGGTAGCATCGCTACCCGCAAGGCCGCGCGGGCCCGAGATCGAAGCCATTT
>PNJO01000261.1 GCA_013821905.1 Sphingopyxis sp.
CACCGGGACGATCGAACGCTGATGACCAGTCCAGCTCCTCTTGTCGCCCCGCGTGAGGGCCTTGCCGCCGCGATCGCCAAAGTCGTCGGCGACGACCTGATCGAGCATGTCTTTGCCGTCGGCGAAGACAGCATCACCGTGCGCCGCGACGCGGTCGCGGGGGTGATGATCGGTCTGCGCGACCAGCTCGATTATCAGCAGCTGATGGAAATCGCCGGGGTCGATTACCCGAACCGCGCCGAGCGCTTCGAGGTCGTCTATCACCTGCTCAGCGTCACCAAGAACCATCGCCTGCGCGTCCGCGTGTCGACCGACGAGGCGACCCCGGTGCCGACGATCGTTCCCGTCTGGCCGAACGCCGGCTGGCTCGAACGCGAAGTGTTCGACATGTATGGCGTGCTGTTCGCGGGCAACCCCGACCTGCGCCGCATCCTGACCGACTATGGTTTCCAGGGCCATCCGCAGCGCAAGGACTTCCCGCTGACCGGCTATATCGAGCTGCGTTATTCGGAAGAAGACAAGCGCGTCGTTTACGAGCCGGTGAAACTCGCGCAGGATTTCCGCAACTTCGACTTCCTGTCGCCCTGGGAAGGCGCCGACTATGTGCTGCCCGGCGACGAAAAGGCGGGCGGAACCGGCGAGGGGCCGGGTAAGGGCGCGCCGTCGCCGATGACCGCGCAGCAGGTCAAGGTTGCCGACGACAAGGCCGAAAAGAAGGCGCCGCCGCCGGCGCCCAAGACGACCGAAAAGCCCGAGCAGACGGGCGCGGGCAAGGCAGCGAACAAGGCCGCCGCCAAACCGAGCGCCGACAAGGCGCCCGCGAAGGTCAAGGCACCGGCCAAGCCGAAGGCGGCTGCCAAGCCCAAGGCACCGGCGAAACCGCGCGCGCCGCGCAAGCCGAAAACAGGAGGTGACGCATGACCGACTCTCCTCAGGTCAAGCACCACGGCAGCGACATGTTCGAAGGCTATCCGGTCGACACGGCCGACACCGCGGGTGACCAGGTCGTCACCAACTACACGATCAACTTCGGCCCGCAGCACCCCGCGGCGCACGGCGTTCTGCGCATGGTGATGGAACTCGACGGCGAGATCATCGAGCGCGTCGACCCGCACGTCGGGCTGCTCCACCGCGGCACCGAGAAGCTGATCGAGTATAAGACCTATCTGCAGGCTTTGCCCTATTTCGACCGGCTCGACTATTGCTCGCCGCTCGGGATGGAGCATTCGTACGTGCTCGCGATCGAGAAATTGCTCGATCTCGAAGTGCCTGACCGCGCGCAGTACCTCCGCGTGCTGTTCGCCGAGCTGACGCGCATCTGCAATCATATGCTCAACATCGGGTCGCACGTCATGGACGTCGGCGCGATGACGCCGAACCTGTGGGTATTCGAACTGCGCGAGGATTGCCTGAACTTCTTTGAACGCGCCTCGGGCGCGCGGATGCACTCGGCCTATTTCCGTCCGGGTGGCGTGCATCAGGACGTGCCCGAACGACTGCTCTACGACATCGGCGAATGGTGCGAAAAGCGCCTGCCGAAGCTGTTCGGCGACGCGATGAGCCTCGTCATCGACAACCGCATCTTCAAGCAGCGCAACGTCGATATCGCGATCGTCAGCAAGGAAGATGCGCTGGCGTGGGGCTTCTCGGGCCCGATGATCCGCGGCAGCGGCATCGCGTGGGATTTGCGCAAGTCGCAGCCCTATGACGCCTATGCGAAGATGGAATTCGACATTCCCGTCGGCACGCGCGGCGACTGCTACGACCGTTTCATGGTCCGCGTGCAGGAAGTCTATCAATCCGCGCGCATCATCAAGCAGTGTCTGCGCGACATGCCCGCGGGCCCGGTCGCGAGCCTCGACCGCAAGGTCGTGCCGCCGAAACGCGGCGAGATGAAGCAGTCGATGGAATCGCTGATCCATCACTTCAAGCTCTATACCGAGGGCTTTCACGTCCCCGCGGGCGAGGTTTATGTCGCGACCGAAAGCCCGAAGGGCGAATTCGGCGTCTATCTGGTCAGTGACGGCACCAACAAGCCGTACCGCTGCAAGATCCGCCCGACGGCGTTTTCGCATCTGCAGGCGATGGACATGATGTGCAAGGGCCACATGCTCGCCGACACCACTGCAATTATCGGCGCTATTGACGTCGTTTTCGGAGAGTGTGACCGCTGATGGCCGACGCACCGCAAATTCCCGACGAAGCCGAAGTCCGCGCGCGCTGGGGCGCTTTTGCGTGGACTGCCGAAAATGCCGAGCAGGCGAAGATCGTCATCGCGCGCTACCCCGCGGGACGCCAGCGCTCGGCGGTGATGCCGTTGCTCGACCTCGCGCAGCGCCAGGTCGGCGCCGAGACCGGGACACAGGGCTGGCTGCCCGTGCCGGTGATCGAATATGTCGCCGCGCAGCTCGATATGCCCTTCATCCGCGCCTATGAGGTCGCAACCTTCTACACCATGTATAATCTCGTCCCCGTCGGCCGCTATCATGTGCAGATCTGCGGGACGACGCCGTGCCTGCTGCGCGGGTCGGACGATGTGATGGCGGCGTGCAAGAACCGCGGCATGACCAAGGGCAAGACCACGCCCGACGGACTGTTCACGCTGACCGAGGTCGAGTGCATGGGCACCTGCACCAACGCGCCGATGGTCCAGATCAACGACGATAATTACGAAGACCTCGATTACGACAGCATGACGCGCATCCTCGATGCGCTTGCTGCCGGCGAGCAGCCGAAGACGGGGACGCAGGTCCCCGGCCGCCACACGAGCGAACCCGAAGGCGGCCCGACGACGCTGGTCGACATGGTGTCGTCGAACCACGATTACCGGAAGGACTGGTGATGGACCTGCAGAAAATCCTCCACCTGATCCTGCTGCTGGTCTTCGTTATCGTTGCCTGCGTTCTGGTCGCGTTCGCGGCGAAGGTCGCGATCAATGTCGCGCATATCGCGCTCGTCGTCGCGGTCATCGTGGCGCTCTATTTCGGCGCCGAGCGCCTGTTCGGAAAGGGCCGCTGATGCTCGCCGACAAGGACCGTATCTTCACCAATCTCTATGGTTTCCAGCCGTGGAACCTTAAGTCTGCGCAGGCGCGCGGCGATTGGGACAAGACCAAGGATCTGATGAGCCGCGGCCAGGACGCGATCATCGAGGAGATCAAGGCGTCGGGGCTGCGCGGTCGCGGCGGCGCGGGCTTCCCGACCGGCCTC
>PNJO01000262.1 GCA_013821905.1 Sphingopyxis sp.
GCTAGCGGTTTACGAGGCGGCGCAGGAAAAGGCCGATAGCGGCCCCAGCTTTCGCTGGGGCGACGTTTTTCTCCAACGTCCGCTCCCCACCCGAAGCCCCCGCCCGGTGCATCGCCGCGGCTTACCTCCCACCACCCCGCCACCGTTTGTCGACGTCAAACGGCCGTCGGTCGAACCGATCGAAAACTTAATGATCCGTTCAGCTGCCGACCACCAAATGGCAATCAGCCCCACTCGATGGGAAATAATCCGCAAAAATGAACGCCCATCGCGACACCCCCGACGCAAAAAAGACTGAAAATCCGGGCATCCGATAATTTGGCACAGCCTTTGCGATGCAGGGGACATGAGCGCGGGGCGAGGCCCGCAGCCAAGAGGAAAGACGAAAAAATGGACAAGGAAACCACCAATCTCTTCCGCCGCCGCGACACCTTCTTCGGTATCTGCGAGGCCGTGGGCCAGGATTTCGGCTTCAACCCGCTCTATCTGCGCCTTGCCTTCATCGCGCCGCTCTTCTTCTTCCCGGTGCAGACCTTTGCCGCCTATTTCGGCCTCGGCATCGTCGTGCTCGCCTCGCGCCTGCTCTTCCCGGCGAAGCGCGCGGCCGCGAGCGAACCGGTGCCGGCCGCCGAGCCCGCGGCCGGCGTCGAAGCCAGGACCGACGATCTCGCCCTCGCGGCGTGACACGGGCGGGGCCGGACACTCCCTCTCCCCGGTCCGCCCCGCCCTTTCGACCCGCGGCGTCCCCCGACGCCGCACCGGGACCGGCAAGCTTCCCCGGGCTTGCCGGTCCTTCCCTTGTCCGGCCTGGCGCCGTCCCCCGCTGGCACAGATAGCCGTGAAAAGTCCGGGGCTTATAAACGTCACGTTTACGACGTTGCTCTATGCCTGCGCGATGCAATTCACCGGCTGCGGGCGTGTGCCCCAGGCCCCCAGGCAAGGATCATGCGTTGAGCCAATCGACCCAGCCCAAACTGCCGACGCGCGGCGTTGCCGAAATGCTCGACGCGCTGGTCGCGAGCGAGGGCACCGGCGCGCATTCGCACATCCGGGCGGGCGAGCTGTCGAACGGCGCGAACGCGATGCGCAACCTCGCCGACGCCGCGCATTTTCTTTGCCTGCTCCACGGCCGCTATCCGGGCGTAATCGACAATGCGGCGCGCAAGGCGGTCGACCCCGCGTCGCGGCAATGGATGAGCGAGGCCGCGAACGCCTTTGCGCAGGAACGCGCTTTCCTGTCGCGAGTCGCCGCCGCCGTCGGCCCGGTGCCCAGCACGCAGGGCCAGGCGCAATGCGAAGCCGCCGTCGCGGCGCAGCGCAAGGCGATCGACATGCTCGCCGAATCGGACCGTCACGGCTGCGCCGTCGGCGCCGCGATCGCGCTGACGCTCGACTGGCGCACGATCCGCGTCCTGCTCGACATCAGCGCCCAGCGGCTCGAAATGAACGTGCCGCGCTGCACCCTTCCCGACCTTCGCGACACCGCGCGCCTTGCCGCCACGATCGGCGAGAGTTCCGCGGTCGAGCGCGCGATGATGTTCGGCGCGCAGCAGCTGATCGCCCAGCACGGCGGCCTCTGGGATCTGATGGCCGCCCGCGCCGCGAGCCGCGCGCACGGCTGACGCGATGCCGGCGCGCTTGCGCCGTCCCCCCCGCCCCGCTATGTCCGCTTGACGTTCACGTTAAGGGAAAGGCCGCGCGCCATGCGTTTCGAAGGTACCAGCGCCTATATCGCGACCGATGATCTGAAGGTCGCGGTCAACGCCGCCACGCTGCTGCGCCGTCCCTTGCTCGTGAAGGGCGAACCCGGCACCGGCAAGACCGTGCTCGCCGAGGAAATCGCGAAGGCGTTCGACGCGCCGCTGATCACCTGGAACATCAAGTCGACCACCAAGGCGCAGCAGGGCCTCTACGAATATGATGCGGTCGCGCGCCTCCGCGACGGCCAGCTCGGCGAAGAGCGCGTCCACGACATCCGTAACTATATCCGCAAGGGCAAGTTGTGGGAGGCCTTCACCTCGCCCAAGCTCCCCGTCCTGCTGATCGACGAGATCGACAAGGCCGACATCGAATTCCCGAACGACCTGCTCCAGGAACTCGATCGCATGGCGTTCCACGTCTATGAGACCGACGAGACGGTCAGCGCGAAGGAACGCCCGATCGTCGTCATCACCTCGAACAACGAAAAGGAACTGCCCGACGCCTTCCTGCGCCGCTGTTTCTTCCACTATATCAAATTCCCCGACCGCGACACGATGGCGTCGATCGTCGAGGTCCATTTTCCCGGCATCCAGAAGACGCTGGTCAGCCGCGCGATGGACATCTTCTACGAAGTGCGCGACGTGCCCGGCCTCAAGAAAAAGCCCTCGACCAGCGAGCTGATCGACTGGCTCAAGCTGCTCCTCAACGAGGACATGCCGCTCGAAGTCCTCCAGAACCGCGACGTCGGCAAGGCGATCCCGCCGCTCCACGGCGCGCTGCTCAAGAATGAGCAGGACGTGATGCTGTTCGAAAAGCTCGCCTTTATGGCGCGCCGCCAGGGCGCGTGACCCACTACAGCGGCAGCTGCGCCTGCGGCGCGGTCACGCTCCGTATCGACGGTGAACCGCTCGCCGTGCGCCAGTGCTGGTGCCGGCGCTGCCAGAAGATCGCCGCGGGCGGGCCGACGCACAATGCGATCTTTCCGGCCGGCAGCATCGTTACCGAAGGCACCACCGCCTCGGACAGCTACATCGCCGACAGCGGCAATACCCTCACCCGCTCGCACTGCGCCGCATGCGGTACGCCGATCTTCAGCGCCTCGTCGGCGCGGCCGCAGATGCGCGTCGTGCGGCTGGGCGTCCTCGACGCGCCACACGGATTGAGGCCCACCGCCGCGATCTGGACGAGCGAAGCGCCCGAATGGGCGATCCTCGACCCGGCGATGGAGCATTTCCCCGCGCAGCCACCCGCGCCGGGCGCCCCGCTTCAAAGCTGATAGGCAACCTCGACGTCGCCCCAGCGGCGGCCGTTGATGATCGCGGGCATATAGACGTTGCGCACGGTCACATAGTTGATCCCGTCGCCTTCCTGCCGATAGACGGTCATGAAAAAGGGTGCCGTGCTCCGCTTCGCCGCCATGTCGGTCTCGTCGAGCAGGATGCGGCCGTTGCGGCAATGCGCGG
>PNJO01000263.1 GCA_013821905.1 Sphingopyxis sp.
AGATCCAGTGATGCGGCCGCTCACCATGGTCTTGCGTCAGCCTTTCCTGGATCGCGCGCGCCTCGTCGTTGCGGCCGAGCTTGTCGAGGATCAGCGCGTGCATCGCGGGAAGCGTCGAATCCGCGACCTCGTCCGACAGCGCCTCGAACAACTGGCGCGCCTCGTCGAGCCGTTCTTGCTGATTCAGCACCGCGGCGAGAAAACGTCGCGCCTCGACATTGCGCGGATCGACCGCGAGCGCGCGGCGCAGGAAATGTTCGGCCTGCATCAGGGCGCCGAGCAGCATCGCGATCTCGCCCAGCTTGGCGAGACCGCGCGGCTCTTCGGGATAGCGGCGGAGATGCTCCATCGCTTTCTGTGCTGCCTGTTCGAGGCGGCCCGCCTCGGCAAGCTCGGTCGCCTGGCCGAGCAGCATATAGGCGGTGACGGTGCCGGGCGCGGTCATCCGGTCCGGCTTCAGCTATAGCCGAGCAGCGCGCGGAGTCCCGGCGCCTGATAATCGACGAGGGCGCGGTGGCGCGCGCCGAGCGTCGCGGGAAATTCGAGCCCGACGCCGGTCAGATTCTCGCGCGCGGTCGCGCTCTGCTTGCGGTCGGAACCGGTCCGCACCCGCTCGCGCCAGTCGTCGGGCCTGTCGATTCCGCAAGCGTCGAGCAGCGACGAGAAAAAGCTTTCCGCCGCGGGGCTGTCGAGATCGCCGAGATGCGCGACCAGATCCTCATATTTCAGCGGATGAACGCGCGCGCCGAGCCATGCGGCGGCGTTCATTTCATAAATGTCGTTGAGCGAGGGCGCTTTTCCCGGAAGGCCGAAGATCATCATCGTCAGCAGCTCGTCGATGTCGAGGACGCCGCTTTTCAGATGGTCCATATTGCCCGAAAACTGTTCGGAGACGAAGAAGCGCGCACGCGCGATCACCCAGTCATAGGGATCGCGATAGAGGAGAATGCGGCGCGCCGACGCGGTTTCGAAGGCCGAGGCATCGGCGAAAAACAGATGGCCCCAGCTGAGCATCGGCCGGGCGGGGTCGAAGGCGCCGCGATGCTGCTGCAGATTGGGCCACTGGATGAAATCGGCGCGATATTGCTGCGCGGCGGGCACGAACATGCGCAGGATGTTGCGGAGCAGATGGCTGCCGCTCTTGGGCACGCTGTTGAGAAAGACCGGCTGGCGCAGCGGCGCGATGTCGAAGCGTTCGGCCTCGGCGTCGAGCGTGTCGGCTTTCACCATGATCTGCGGCATCGGGCGCGGATACTCCTGCTGGGCCCAAAAAGAAACCGGGCGGCATTGCCATGCCGCCCGGTCCCCTTGTCTGTCAAACGATCAGAACTTGGATTTGACGCTGATGAAGCCGCGGCGTCCGCTGAACCCGTATTGCGACGCGGCGACGACCGGACCGATCATCGAGATCGTGCCGCCGTTCAGCGTCGACACGCGCGGCGGGCGCGTGTTGAACAGGTTGCTGACGCCGAGGGTGATCTCGAACCGGTCGTTGATCTCCTGCGTGATCGACGCATTGTGATAGAAGACCGCCGGGGTCGTCAGTTTCGGGCAGTAGGTGCCGCGCAGCGCATTGGTGACGCAGACGTCGCCGTTGCGGTCGACATATTCCTGCACGTTCGAGGTGCCGCCGATGACGTTCATGCCGTAATAGAGCGTGGTGCCGCCGTTGGTGGCCCAGGTCAGGCGGAAATCGCCGACCCACTGCGGCGAACCGACTTCGCCATTGTCGTCCTCGGCGGGCGAGGTCGGCAGCAGCTGGAAGATGTCCTTCGTCTGCCAGGTCATGTCGGCGGTGAACGACAGGCGCCCGAGCTTGCCGAGGTCGTGGCGGATGTTGACGTTGAGGTCGACACCGCTGTTACGCTGGCGGGCGATGTTCACGAACTGGTCGCGAACCTCGTTGATGTTGTTCGGCGCCGCGGTCTGGCCGCGGGTGAACAGGTCGCAGAGCGGATCGTTCGGGAAATTGTCCGAATCATAGCAGCCGAAGATGATGTTCCGGGCACCCAGCTGGGTGATCTGGCCCTTCACCTTGATGTCGAAATAATCGACCGCGATGTTGATCGTCGTATCGGGCAGGAAGCCGAACTTCGGCGTCAGCACGCCGCCGACGACCATCGCCTTCGACGTTTCCGCCTCGAGCAGGCCGAGACCGCCGCGCGAGGTGGCGGTTGCCGTCACGCCGCCGCCGGGGTGATTGTTCGGAATCCCGTCGGCCGCGCAATTGTCGGCGATACGCTGCGTTATACGGCCCGCGCCGAGGGCGGCTGCCCAGTTGACGCAGGGGTCGATATCGGTCTGGCGCGGGAAGCTGGTTTCGTCGGCGAGGAACTGTTCGAACAGTGCCGGCGCGCGGAACGAGGTGCCATAGCTGGCGCGCAGCCGGAACGTGTCGTTCAGCGCCCAGTTGGCGCCCAGCTTGTAGGTCCAGTTGCCGTTGTCGCTGTCGGACACGCCGTCGGATGCGCGCGTCGACTTCACGCTGGTGATGCGCGCCGCCGCCGAAAGCGTCAGATTCTGGAAGAAAGGCTTGTCGGCGAGGACGGGGACGTTGATTTCCCCGAAGGCTTCCTTCGTCAGGCTCTTGCCCGCGGTGATCCCCGAGGTCGAGGCGCCCCAGGCGTTGCCGGCGCGGGTGATTTCGCCGGGAACGTCGTTGATGCGGTCCTCGCGGATGGTCGCGCCGAGCGCGATCCCGACGGCGCCCGCGGGCAGCTTGAACAGATCGCCCGTGATCGTCGCCTCACCCGACTTCTGGGTATAGACGGTCTTGCCCTCTTCCCACGAGAAGTAGAAATCCTTCTCCGCCTGCGTCAGGTCGCCGGCGAGGAAGTTGGGGTCGAGCCAGCGCATGTCGACGCACTGCTTGCCCGAGATCGGGGTCACGGTGCCGACGCACGATGCGGTCTGGAAATAGCCCGTGTCATAGGCGTCCTGCAGCGCCTGCTGGGTGCGGTAGCGGCCGATGCTCTTGCTGTACTGGCCATAGGCTTCCCAGCGCCAGTTGCCCGTGCCGCCGAAGTCGCCGCGGGCGCCCGCGACGCCGCGGTAATAGATCCTATGCAGGCCGGATCGGCTATGCCGTTGTTCCGTCAAACCTCACGGAGAACGCTACATGGAGAACTCGTCGTCAGATTACTGCCCCAA
>PNJO01000264.1 GCA_013821905.1 Sphingopyxis sp.
GAGGCGGCGCAGGAAAAGGCCGATAGCGGCCCCAGCTTTCGCTGGGGCGACGTTTTTCTCCAACGTCCGCTCCCCACCCCAAAACCGGCCGTTCGCGCAGCATCGAATCCCGATTGACCTTCCGCCAAAACGATATAAATATGATATCATCTTTATATCGAGTGATTCGGAGGGAAACATGGTCGAAACAGGGACGCCGGCGCTGAACCGCAGTCGCGAGACGCGCGCCAATACGCAGAGCGGCTATCTGATGCTGCTCATCTGGTTGCTGCTGCTGGGCGTGGCCGCCTGGGCGGCGATCACCAATGCCAACGCCGATGTCATGGTCGCGTGGAAATGGGCGCTCGTCGTCGTCGCGGGGATCGTCGGCACGCTGATCCTCTGCGGCTTTTACCTCATCAACCCCAACGAGGCCGCGGCGATCCAGCTGTTCGGCGCCTATAAGGGAACCGACCGCGAGGAGGGGCTGCGCTGGGTATTGCCGTGGCTGACGCGCAAGAAGATCGCGGTGCGCGCGAACAACGTCATTTCGGAGAAGATCAAGGTCAACGACCTGCGCGGCAACCCGATCGAGATGGCGGCGCAGGTCGTGTGGCGCGTCACCGACACCGCGCAGGCGCTGTTCGACGTCGACGATTACAAGGAATTCGTGATGGCGCAGATCGAGGCCGCGGTGCGTTCGATCGGCTCGCGCTATCCCTATGACGATATCGAGCATCAGGAAATCACGCTGCGCGGCAACCATGACGAGGTGGGGGTCGAGCTGCGCAAGGCGCTGATCGAACGGCTCGATGTTGCGGGCATCACCGTCGACGAATGCGGGCTGACCCACCTCGCCTATGCGCAGGAAATCGCCGGCGCAATGCTGCGCCGCCAGCAGGCCGAAGCGGTGATCGCGGCGCGCAAGAAGCTGGTCGAGGGCGCGGTGACGATGGTCGAGATGGCGCTGCAGCACCTGTCCGAGAAAAACGTCGTCGACCTCGACGACGAACGCAAGGCGGCGATGGTGTCGAACCTGATGGTCGTCCTGTGCGGCGAGCGCGACACCCAGCCCGTCGTCAACACCGGCTCGCTCTACTGAGTTCGTCCGGTGGCGGCGCCCTCCAAGAAAGCCTTTGCCCTCCGTCTCGATCCGGCGCTCTACGCCGCGATCGAACGGCTGGCGGCGGCCGAACTGCGCAGCGCCAATGCGGAGATCGAGGTGCTGCTCCGCGAAGCGCTGGGCCGGCGGGGGTTGACTGTGAAGAGCAGCGAAACGGCAAGGCGGGGCCGCCCGCCCGCCGGTCGGACAGGGGGAGAAACGGCATGAGGCGGTGCGGATCCATGCTGGCGCTCGCGGCAGGCGTCGCGCTCGCGGCGACACCCGCCGCGGCCGCGCCGCAGTCGGTCGAGATGGCCGTGCCGGGACCGGGCGCCCCGTTGGCGGGCACCTTGCTGCTCGCCGAAGCCGGGCAGGCGCCCGCCGTGCTGATCGTCCCGGGATCGGGACCGACCGACCGCGACGGGAACAGCCCGCTGGGCGTCGCCGCCGCCAGCTATCGCCTGCTCGCCGAGGCGCTGGCGGCGAAGGGCATATCGAGCGCGCGGATCGACAAGCGCGGCATGTTCGGCAGCAAGGCGGAGGGAAGCGACCCGAGTCGCGCCACCATCGACGATTATGCCGCCGACGTCGGTGCATGGGCGAAAGCGCTGAAGACCCGGACCGGCCGCGACTGCATCTGGGTCGCCGGTCACAGCGAAGGCGGACTGGTCGCCCTGACGGCAGCAGGCAATCCCGATATTTGCGGCGCGATCCTGCTCGCCGCGCCGGGGCGCAAGCTCGACACCATCATCCGCGAACAAATCGCGGCGAATCCGGCCAACGCGCCGATCGCGGCCGATGCCAATGCCGCCCTCGACAAATTGGCGAAGGGCGAAAAGGTCGACGTATCGGCCCTGCACCCCGCGCTGGCGCAGGGCCTGTTCAATCCGGTCGTGCAGGATTTCCTGATCGACGTGTTCAAACGCGATCCGGCGACGCTGATCGCCCGCGTCGACAAGCCCGTACTGATCGTCCTCGGTCTCGCCGACCTCCAGGTCAGCCGCGTCGACGCCGACCTGCTGAAGGCCGCGCAGCCCCGGGCCGAGCTCAGGCTAATCGACGGCATGTCGCACACGCTGAAGCAGGTCGCGGGCGAAGGCCGCGCCGCCAACATGGCCACCTACGCCGACTCCAGCCTGCCGATCGACCCCGTCCTGGTCGATACGATCGCGCAGTTTCTCTCGTCCAATCCCCGCTGAAGGAGCCGTCCATGCTGCACCTGTTTCTCGACAATCGCCCGTGGTTCCGGCCCAAGAGCCGCGGCTATGGCACCGGCTTGCCGATCGCGTGGCAGGGGTGGGTCCTGATGGCCGCGCACATCGCGCTGATCACCGGCGTCGCGGTGCTCCTGCAGGGTCGGCCGATCGCGATGACGATCGCCGTTCTTGTCGCGGTGCTCGCGCCGATGCCGATCTATCGGGTCAGAACAGAAGGCGGCTGGCGCTGGCGATAGGCCCTTTATCGTCATCCCGGCGAAGGCCGGGATCTCGACGGTGCGTCCGAACGATACGATGAGATCCCGGCCTTCGCCGGGATGACGAAAAGGGTGAGCTGAGGATATTCGTGACGCACGATGGCCGGATGGCCGCTCCCCCGCTTGCCCCCGACTCGCTTGATGGTTAAGGCCGGTCCATGACCGCCGCTCCGCCTTCCGTCCGCATCGCTCCCTCGATCCTCAGCGCCGATTTCGCGCGGCTGGGCGAGGAAGTGCGCAGCATCGAGGCGGCGGGCGCCGACTGGGTGCATATCGACGTGATGGACGGCCATTATGTGCCGAACCTGACGATCGGCCCGATGGTGGTGAAGGCGCTGCGCCCGCACTCCACCCTGCCCTTCGACGTCCACCTGATGATCAGTCCGGTTGACCATTTCCTCGACGCCTTTGCCGCGGCGGGCGCCGACATCATCACCGTCCATCCCGAGGCGGGGCCGCACATCCACCGCACCGTCCAGCACATCAAGTCGCTGGGGAAACAGGCGGGCGTGTCGCTCAATCCCGCGACTCCGGCGAAGATGCTCGACTATCTGATCGACGACATCGACCTCGTCCTGATCATGAGCGTCAATCC
>PNJO01000265.1 GCA_013821905.1 Sphingopyxis sp.
GAATGGGGCGGAGAGGACGGCATCGTCCATCTCGTCTTCACGACGCGCACCGGCCTGCCGCCACTGGTGCGCGCATGGATCGACCATCTGGCGAAGGGGTTCAGAAACCCCGAATTGTTCGCGGACCGCTAACCCGCCTGCACCGGGATCGGCGCCACGACGGGCGCATGGCCCCAATGGCGCAACAGGTCGAGGATCGCCGCGCCCGGCAGGCCGAGCGTGCCGGTGTTGCGCAGCGGATGGACGTTGACCGTATCGGCGGCCGCCAGACCTGCATCGAGCACCACCGTCATGCTCCCCGCCGGCGCATTGATCGCCGCCAGCGGGGTCACCGATCCCGGCGCGATGCCGAGCAGCCGGTCCATATCCTCGGCCTTGCCGAAGCTCACGCGCTTGCTGCCGATCGCGGCGGGCAGCGCCTTCAGGTCGACGCGCGCCTCCGACGGCACGGTGACGAGCCAATAGGCACCGCCATTGTCCTTCAGGAACAGATTCTTGGTATGCGCGCCGGGGATCGCGGCGTTCACCGCATCGCTCTCGGCGACGGTGAACACCGCGACATGCTCATAAGCGGCGAAGGGGATGGCAAGCGCCTTCAGGTCTGCCAGCAATCCCGCTTCGCCGCGCATCGCTTACATCCGGTGGAGCGCGCAGAGCTTGTTGCCCGACGGATCGCGAAGATACGCCAGGTACATTTTCATGCCATTTCCTTCGCGCACACCCGGCGGATCTTCGATCGCGGTGCCACCCGCAGCGACGCCCGCCGCGTGCCAGGCGTCGGCCTGTTCGGGATTTTCCATGGCGATACCGATCGTGCAGCCGTTGCCCGGGGTCGCCGCCTCGCCGTCGATCGGCTTGGTCACGAGGAACAGCCCGCCATTGTGCATATAGATCAGGCGGCCCTTCGGGTCCTGGATACCCGGCTGGCCGCCGATCGCCTGAAAGGTCGCATCATAGAATTTCTTCGCGGCATCGAGGCAGTTCGCCCCGACCATGTTGTGGCTGTACATCGCCTTTCGCTCCTCCTGATTATGGTTGCGATTCGGAACCTATCGAACGGCTCAGCGAAAGACCACCGTCTTGCGCCCGTCGATCAGCACGCGCTGCTCGGCGACCCAGCGCACCGCCCTCGCGAGCACCTGCGCCTCGACGTCGCGGCCGATGCGGATCAGTTCGTCGACCCCGTCGCGGTGGTCGACGCGCTCGACCGCCTGCTCGATGATCGGCCCCTCGTCGAGGTCGCTCGTCACGAAATGCGCGGTCGCGCCGATCAGCTTCACGCCGCGCTCGTGCGCGCGGTGATAGGGTTTCGCGCCCTTGAAACCCGGCAGGAAGCTGTGGTGAATGTTGATGCAGCGCCCGGCGAGCTGCGCCGACAGATCCTGCGACAACACCTGCATATAGCGCGCGAGTACCAGATATTCGGCGCCGCCGCGCGCCATGACGTCGAGGATCGCGGCTTCCTGATCGGCGCGGTTCGCGTCGTTCACCGGGAAATAGTGAAAAGGCACGCCATGCCATTCGGAGAGGCGGCGCAGCTGCTCATGGTTCGACACCACGCCGACGATGTCGATCGCGAGATTGCCCGTCGACCAGCGGTGGAGCAGGTCGTTGAGGCAGTGGCTGCCCTGCGACACCGCGATCACGAAGCGCGGCTTGACCGCGCCGTCGCGGATCCGCGCGTCCATCGCGAACCGCTCGACGATCGGCGCGAACGCCGCCTGCACGCCTGCGAAATCCTCGGGAAAGCGTGGCCCTGCGCCGCGGAACTCGACCCGCATGAAGAAGCGCCCCGAATCGAGGTCGGCATATTGCTGGCTGTCGAGGATGAAGCCGTCGCGCTCCGCGAGCAGCCCCGTCACGGCGGCCACGATGCCCACCGCGTCGACGCAGCTGAAGGTCAGGACATAGGGTCCGCTCACTTCGTCACTCCCCTCTCGTCGTCATTGCGAGCGTAGCGAAGCAATCTCCAGCTACCGGCCTTGCGGCAGGCCGGTAGCTGGAGATTGCCGCGTCGCCTTCGGCTCCTCGCAATGACGACGCGGATAGGGCGAACGGCGGAAAGGTCAATAAACCACCACGCTGCGGATGCTCTCGCCCGCGTGCATCAGGTCGAACCCCTTGTTGATCTCTTCGAGGCCCATGACGTGGGTGATCATCGGGTCGATCTCGATCTTGCCGGTCATATACATGTCGACGATCTTCGGCACGTCGGTGCGGCCCTTGGCGCCGCCGAAGGCGGTGCCGCGCCAGTTGCGCCCGGTGACGAGCTGGAACGGCCGCGTCGCGATCTCCTTGCCCGCCTCGGCGACGCCGATGATGATCGAGGTGCCCCAGCCGCGGTGGCAGGCTTCGAGCGCCGTGCGCATCACTTCGGTATTGCCGGTGGCGTCGAAGGTATAGTCCGCACCGCCGTCGGTCATCTGGACGATCGCCGCGACCACATCCTCGCGGCTCATGCCCTTCGAATTGAGGAATTCGGTCATGCCGAACTTGCGGCCCCATTCCTCTCGGGTTGCGTTGATGTCGACGCCGATGATCCTGTTCGCGCCCGCAAGCCGCGCGCCCTGGATCACGTTGAGGCCGATGCCGCCCAGCCCGAACACGACGACATTGTCGCCGACCTGCACCTTCGCGGTGTTGATGACGGCGCCGACCCCGGTGGTCACGCCGCAGCCGATGTAGCAGCTCGACTGGAACGGCGCGTCCTCGCGGATCTTCGCGACCGCGATCTCGGGCAGCACGGTGAAGTTCGAGAAGGTCGAGCAGCCCATATAGTGGAAGATCGGCTGGCCCCTGTACGAAAAGCGCGTCGTGCCGTCGGGCATCAGCCCCTTGCCCTGGGTGGCGCGGATCGCGGTGCAGAGGTTGGTCTTGCCGCTGAGGCAGCTTTTGCACTGGCGGCATTCGGGGGTGTAGAGCGGGATCACATGGTCGCCGGGCTTCACGCTGGTGACACCCGCGCCGACCTCGCGCACGACGCCCGCACCCTCATGCCCCAGCACGCTCGGGAAGATGCCCTCGCTGTCGAAGCCATCGAGCGTATAGGCGTCGGTATGGCAGATGCCCGTCGCCATGATCTCGACCAGCACCTCGCCCGCCTT
>PNJO01000266.1 GCA_013821905.1 Sphingopyxis sp.
GGGCAGGCGCATCAGAAGCGGACGCGCACGCCGCCATAGGCGGCGCGGCCCTGGCTGCGATAGCTGAAGACTTCCTCATATTTCTCGCCGGCGAGATTCTCGACGCGCGCGAAGACCGAAATACCGTCGGTCAGCTTGTAGTTCGCATTGAGGTTCACCAGCACATATTCCTTCAGCGACACCGTCGTCGGCGCGAAGAAGATCGGGTCGAGGAAGGCGACGTCGGTCTGGCGGCCGTTATAGCGGACCGTCAGCGTGCTCGAAAAGCGTTCGTCGGGGCTGAAGATCGTCGCGTTGAAGCTCGCGACATGCTTCGGCCGGCGCACTTCGAGTACGCCATTCTCGCGCGCCTTCAGCCAGGTATAGGCCAGGTCGAGCTCGATCTGCGGGATCGGGCGCGCCTGCGCGAAGACTTCGACGCCGCGCTGCTTCGATGTCGTCGTGCGGTTCGCAGGCGTCGCGACGAAGTTCGGCGGCGGGAAGGTCGTGAAAATCTCGCCCTTCAACTTGCTGTCGAAATAGGTCACGCCGACGGTCGCAAGATCGTCGCCGATCGTCTGTTCGATCCCGGCCTCCCATCCCTTCGACTTTTCGGGGCGCAGGTCGGGGTTACCGATGAACACGCCGTCCGAAAAGCCGTAGAGCTCGTAATAGCCCGGGTTCTTGACGCCGGTGCCATAGGCGCCGCGGATGCGCGTGCCGGTCGGGAGCTTGTAGCTCGACTGGATGCGATAGGTGGTCGCATCGTCGAAGCGGTCGTTCTCGTCGTGCCGCACCGAGGCGCCGAGCGCGAAGCTGTCGCCCGCCAGCAGCTCATATTCGCCGACGAAGCCGATATTGTCGGTATCGCGCTGGCCCTGGAACACGAAGGGCGAGGGCGTCGTGTTGCGGAACTCCTCGCGTTCGACATCGACCGCCGCGGTCAGGCGGTGGACGATCGCATCGGTGCCGAAACGCAGGCTCGATTCGAACGAGCCCTTGTAGCGGCGCCCTTCGCTGCCGCCGTCGCGGATCGACGCCGAATAGGCCTTGCGCACCGTGTCGGTGACCTGCCCGGTCAGCGCGTTGGTCCAGCGGCCGTCGAGCGCGATGAATTCGGCGCGCAGCAGACCGTGGAACGACTGGCTGGTATAGTAAGTGTCGGGGCTGTCGACGATATATCCGTAGAGCGGACTGGTGCCGTCGAACTCGCTGTTGTTGCTGTCGGCATCGGTATAGCCGTAGCGCACGACGCCCGTCAGCTTGAAGCTGTCCGACGGCGACCAGATCAGCTTGCCGCTGACCCCGACATTGTCCGACCCGATGTCGCGAGTGCCGAAGCGTGCGGTCGGCGTGCCGCCGGTGTGGAGATAGGCGCCCGAAATCGCGTAATCGAGATTGCCGCTGACGCCCGCGACGCGCAGGTCGCCCGAGAAGGTCTCGAACGACCCCGCCTCGGCGCGCGCGCTGATCCCCGGGGCCTCGGCACCGGTCAGCGTGATATAATGGATGACACCGCCGATCGCATCCGAGCCGTAGAGCGACGATTGCTGGCCGCGGAGCACCTCGATGCGCGCGTTGGGCGAGGCGATCAGCGTGCCGAAATCATATTCGCCGTTGAACGGGTCGGACACCTCGATGCCGTCGATCAGCGTCAGGACATGATTGCCCTCGGTGCCGCGGATGCGGAGCTGCGTCTGGCCGCCGATCGCGCCGAGGCGGCTGACGGCGACGCCGGGCACGTCGCGAAGGACGTCCGACAGAATGCGCGTCTGGCGCTTTTCCATTGCCGTCGCGTCGATCACCGTGACCGACGATCCGAGCTGGTCGATGCGCACGCCTTCGCCCGAGCGCGAGGCTGTCACGACGATCGTATCGCCGGTTTCGTCGGTGGTGGTCAGGTCGGGATTGGACTGCGCATATGCGGGCGTGGTCGCCGCAGCCAGCGCGATCAGCGAAATGAAACTCGTCTTCAACATGGGCAAGCCCCCTTGGCGCCAGAGCAACTTGGTGGGGCGTGCCGGTGCGCGAGCACCGGTCGGAGCGCGACCACGGGCGGGCGCGACAAGGCGCCCGTATCCGCGCACCGATGCGGCCCCGGCCGCATGGTCGTCGCTCAGACGGAGGATTACCGTGCCATGACCATCCCCTGGATCAAGGCAAGAGCGACCGGTGCGCCGGCAGGTCTCCTGGCTCGCGGGTCACAGCTCGAAACATACCTTCCCAGGTTTCCCCAGTGGCTGCCCGGGACCTGTCGGCCCGGACCATGTTCTCGCTCGCCGCTTACAGTTGCAGGGACAGCCTCGGAATCGAGCGGCCGCCGGCCGCTCTCACCGCGTTCCCGTTTTAAGTCCCTTGCGGGACACCGGCGCGATCATGTGCGGGCCGCAAGCGACCCTCACGGCGCTGCCCATAACGAAACGGGCCGCTTTGGCAATCGGCTTTTGCGCCCAGCTTATTCGATATTCTGCGCGAGTTCGCGGTTGAGCCAGAGCGCCACGAGCGTGCCGAGCGCGCCCGACAGCAGATAGGCACCCGCCGCGAGCAGCCCGAATTCGCTCGACAGCCACAGCGCGACGAGCGGCGCGAAGCCGGCGCCGAACAACCAGGCAAGGTCGGAAGTGAAGGCCGAGCCGGTGTAGCGGTGACGCGGCTGGAAATTCGCCGACAGCGCGCCCGACGACTGGCCGAAGGACAGGCCGAGCAGCGCGAAGCCCAGGATCATGAAGGCCGCCTCGCCGATCTCGCCGGCGCCGAGCAGCTGCGGCGCAAAACCGCTGAAGGCAGCGATCGCCGCCGCCGTCGCGCCGAGCAGGGTGCGGCGTCCGACGCGGTCGGCGAGCAGGCCCGACGCGATGATCGACAGCACGCCGACGACCGCGGCGACCGCTTCGATCACCAGAAAGCGCACCGGCGATTCTTCGGTGAACAGGAAGACCCACGACAGCGGATAGACGGTGACCATGTGGAACATCGCGAAGCTCGCGAGCGGCGCGAAGGCGCCCATGACGATCACGCGCCATTCGGAACGCACGGTTTCGAGCAGCGGCGCGGGCTCGAGCTCGCGGTTTTCGAACAGCTCGGCATATTCGGGGGTG
>PNJO01000267.1 GCA_013821905.1 Sphingopyxis sp.
CGCAGTCAGGCCGTTCGGCGCGCTCGTCTTCGGGCGCATCGGCGATCTCGTCGGGCGCAAGAACACCTTTCTCGTCACGATGGGGCTGATGGGCGCGTCGACCTTTCTCGTCGGCATGTTGCCGAGCTACGCCTCGATCGGCGTCGCGGCGCCGGTCCTCCTCGTCATCCTCCGTCTGGTCCAGGGCCTCGCGCTCGGCGGCGAATATGGCGGCGCCGCCACTTACGTCGCCGAGCACGCGCCCGAAGGAAAGCGCGGCCTCTTTACCAGCTTCATCCAGACGACCGCGACGCTTGGCCTGTTCGCGGCGCTTGGCGTCGTCATCGCGATCCGCTCGATCGTCGGCGAGGCGGCCTTCGCCGACTGGGGCTGGCGCATCCCGTTCCTGATCTCGATCATCCTGCTCGGCGTTTCGCTCTGGATCCGGCTCCAGCTCGAGGAAAGCCCGGTCTTCAAACAGATGAAGGAAGAGGGGACGACATCGAAAGCGCCGCTGACCGAAGCCTTCGGTCGCTGGACGAACCTCAAGTGGGTGCTCGTCGCATTGTTCGGCGCGGTCGCGGGGCAGGCGGTGGTCTGGTACTCGGGCCAGTTCTATGCGCTCTTCTTCCTCGAAAAGACGCTGAAGGTCGACGGCGCGACCGCAAACATATTGATCGCCATCGCGCTCGCGCTCGGTACGCCCTTCTTCATCGTCTTCGGCTGGTTGAGCGACCGGATCGGGCGCAAGCCGATCATCCTCGCGGGCTGCGCGCTCGCCGCGCTGACCTATTTTCCGGCCTTCCAGATGCTCACTGCCGCCGCGAACCCCGCGATGGCGCAGGCGCAGGCCAGCGCGGCGGTCCGCGTCACCGCCGATCCGGGGGCCTGCGCCTTCCAGTTCGATCCCGTGGGCAAGGAAAAATTCGAAAGTACCGGCTGCGACATCGCCAAGTCGGCGCTCGCGAAAGCCGGGGTCAGCTATACCAGCGTGACGCGCCCGCACCGCACCGGCGAGGCCGCCGACGTGTGGATCGGCGACCGGGTGCTGATCGCGCCCGAGCCGTGGCGCCTTGCCGAGGAAGACCGCGCTGCCGCCGCCGAAACCTTTCGCCGGGATCTCGCCGCCGCGACCGCCGCTGCGGGCTATCCGGCGAAGGCCGACCTTGGCGCGATGAACAAGCCGCTCGTCGTCGCGATCCTCTTCTACCTCGTGTTGCTGGTGACGATGGTTTACGGTCCGATCGCCGCGCTGCTCGTCGAGCTGTTCCCGAGCCGTATCCGCTACACCGCCATGTCGCTGCCCTATCATATCGGCAACGGCTGGTTTGGCGGCTTTCTGCCGACCACGGCCTTTGCAATGGTCGCCGCGACGGGCAATATCTATTACGGCCTCTGGTATCCGGTCGTCGTTGCGGTGATCACGCTCGTCATCGGCCTGTTCTTCCTGCCCGAAACCTTCCGCCGCAAGATCCACGAATAGCCCCGCGATTGACGCACGGGGCCGGCGCGCTAGGGTCGCGGCGGACGAGGGGGGTGACATGGCGATGATCGACGACGACGACGAATTCGAACCGCTGCCGCCGCGGCGGCCGCTGTTGCGGCGCAAGCGTGTGCTCATCCCGCTCGGCATCATCGTCGCGGTCGTCCTTGCTTTCCTGCTGCTGCGCACCCCCGATACCGACCGCGACGAAATGATCGCCAAATATAGCGGGCCGGCGGGGGCTTTCGTTGCTGGGCCGGCCGGACAGCGCATCCATTACCGCGACCAAGGCCAGCGCGGGGGCCCGGCGATCATCCTCGTCCACGGCGCGAATGCCAGCCTTCATACGTGGGAGCCGCTGGTCGAGCGGCTCGGTCCAGACTATCGCGTCGTCACGCTCGACCTGCCCGGACACGGCCTGACCGGCGCCACCCCCGATACCGATTATTCGGCCGAGGGCATGATGGAGGCGGTCGATGTCGTCGCGGCGAAGCTCGGGCTCGACCATTTTATCCTCGGCGGCAATTCGATGGGCGGCTGGGTCGCATGGCGCTATGCGCTCGCGCACCCGGACCGCGTCGACGCGCTGCTGCTGCTCGACGCGAGCGGCATGCCGCTGCGCAAGGGCGAGAAGGCGCCGCCGTCGAACATCGGCTTCCGCGTCCTCGAATATCCGTTCGGGCGCTGGCTCGCGACGCGGATCACGCCGCGCATGCTGGTCGAGGAATCGCTGCGCGGGTCGGTCGAGAAGCAGGATATCGTCGATGACGCGATGATCGACCGCTATTGGGAATTGCTGCGCTTTCCCGGCAACCGCGAGGCGACGGTGATGCGCGCGAAGATGGACCGCGAGCCGGCGGTGGCGGCGCGTGTCGGCGAAATCAGGGCGCCGACGCTGATCCTGTTCGGCGACCGGGACCGGGTGATCAACCCCAGCGCCGCGCTGACCTTTCACGAGCGGATCGCGGGGTCCGAAATGCTGATCGAGAAGGGCATCGGCCATTTGCCGATGGAGGAAGCGCCCGACCAGACGGCAGCCGCGATTTCCGATTTCCTCAAGCGGCGGCTTGTGCCGCGTCCTGCCGATCCAGAAACGAACTGATCCGCGTGGCGGTCGCCGCCGCATGGGTGAAGGGGAAGAGGTGCGATCCCGGTACCACCTCGAGCAGCGCGCCGTCGATCAGCTCGGCGATCGTCTGCCCGTGGCAGGCGGGAACGACGCCGTCGCGCTCGCCCATCAGGATCAGGGTCGGGATTTTGAGCGTCGGCAGCATCGCCGCGCTCGTCCAGCCTGCCATCGCCATCGTCTGGTAGGTGAGGCCTAGCGGCGTCGCGGTGGGCAGCTTCAATCCGCTCGCCAGCATGTCGTCGTCGAGCAGCGCGGCCCATCCGATCCCCGGCGCGCCGACGCTCGGCGTCGTCGCCATCAGCACCAGCCGCTGCACCCGCCCCGGAAACTGGATCGCGATCTGCTGCGCC
>PNJO01000268.1 GCA_013821905.1 Sphingopyxis sp.
GATGACGCAGATGCAGATGCTCGAGGCGATCCGCGCCTTCGACCGCCAATTGCACAGCGCCGCGCAGCCGCTGACCCCCGAGGATACGGCGCCGGTGCTCGCCGCGCTCGACGAGGACCCGTTCGCGGGCGGGATCGTCGCGCGGCTGTCGGGGCGCTATCCGAACTGTGCGACCGCGGCGGCGCTGCGCGCGCTTTCCCTGTCGCGCAACAGCGATGCCGAGGCACGCGAGAAGGTGATCGGACTGCTCCGGCAGAAAGAGGTGGCGCTGGCGCGGCTGCGCCAGCATCTGCGTATCCGCGGGCTGCTCGAAATCTGGCTCTATGTGCATGTGCCGCTGACCTTCGCGCTGATCGCGGCGCTGTCGGCGCACATCATCAGCGTCTTCTTCTACTGGTGAGGCGGGGACGATGAGCTTCATCCTGCGCCGCATCTCGACGACCAAGACGGGCAAGCAGATCATCCGCGACCAGGCGCTGCCCGGCGACACGATCACGCTGGGCCGCGACGCCGGCAATGTCATCCATGTCGCCGACCTCGCGGTGAACCCCCATCATGCGACGATCGGCAGCGGCGACGGGCGCACGGTACGCGTTGTGGCGAGCGAGGGGCTGGGCTTCGACCTCAACGGGCGGACCGAGACGGTTGCCGATATCGACAGTGCCGCGGGCGGCGAGCTGCGTTTCGGCGGGCACCGGCTGACGATCGCGCGCGAGGGCGACAGCATCATCCTGCTCGTCGAGCGGATCGACGAGCTGTCGCAATCGTCTAAGGACGTCGACGAGGTGAGGGCCTTTTCGCTGCAGGGCGTGATGCCCGGCAAGCGGATGGGGGCGTGGGCGTTCGGCGTGCTGATGCTGCTCGCCTTCCTGATCGGGCCGATCTGGGCGTGGTACAGCTACCAGAATGTGGACGAGCGGCCGGGCGGCTATCACGCCGACAGCGCCTGGCTGTCGGGGCCGCTGTCGAGCGCCCATGCCAGCCTGAAGAACGACTGCCAGTCGTGCCATGTCGAGCCGTTCGTCGCGGTGACCGACAAGGCGTGCGTCGGCTGCCACACCGGCGAGCACAAGGCGATGAGCATGGCGCATGCGAATGCGCCGACCGCGATGCTGCTCGCCGCGCGCCACCCGCCGGGGGTGGGCGAGAAGATCCTCGCGGGCTTTGCCAAGACCTTCAACAAGCCGCAGGGCCGCTGCGTCGATTGCCACACCGAGCATGAGGGCGCGGGGCCGATGGCGGCGACGCCGCAGAAATTCTGCGCCGACTGTCACGATGGCATGGCGGGGCGCCTCAAGGCGGCGGGGCATCCGACATTGCTCGCCGATGCGGCCGATTTCGGCACCGGCCACCCCGAATTCCGCCCGCTTGTCCGCCCGGCACCGGGGGCGAAACCGGTGCGCGCGATGCCGGGCAAGGGCGCCCTCGTCGATTATGACGGCCTCAAATTCCCGCACGACCTGCACCTGCAGGCAACCGGCGGCGTGGCGCGCATGGCGGCGAGTTTCCGCGGCCGCTACGATTTCGGCAACAAGCTCGAATGCGAGAATTGCCACCGGGTCGAATCCGACGGGGTGCGCGTGAAGCCGGTCGAGATGGAGCGCGATTGCGCGATGTGTCACAGCCTTGCGTTCGAGACCGTCGGCGGGGTGACGCGGACGCTGCGCCACGGCGAACCCGACCAGGTCGTCGCCGACCTCACCGCCTATTATCGCTCGACCCCGCCTTCGCGCCCGCTCCAGCTCGGCGGGATGCAGCGGCGGCGGCCGGGCGCCTATGCCGAGGGGCAGGTCTATAACATCTATTTCAACGAGGTTGCGGTGCGACCGAGCCGCGCGCAGGACGCGGTGCGCGCGGTCTTCTCGAAGGGCGGCGCCTGTTACGACTGCCACACAATCTTCGCGCCGCAGGCCGGCGCGAGTTCAAATGGGGGGGGCTGGCGCGTCGCGGCGGTGAGCCAGACGCCGCGCTACCTGCAAAAGGGCTGGTTCGACCATGACGCGCACAGGGAAACCGACTGCGCCGACTGCCACACCGCCGCTCCCGCGTCGAAGGTGTCGACCGACCTGCTCGTGCCCGGCCTTCGCCAGTGCCGCGACTGCCATGTCGGTGAAAACGGGGCGCGGCTGGTCAGGGTCGAGACCGCGACCGAATCGCCCTGCGCGATGTGCCACGAATATCATTCGGACGGCGGCAAGCCGTGGATGCCGGCCCGTCAGCGCAAGAAAAATCTGGCCGCAACCACAAATCAACCTATTCCGGCTACATATAGTGTGAGCCTGATCACAGGTCCGGGGGGCCGGGGTCTTTATGATGTGACGTGGCGCACACCCGCCCTGCACGGGGCTCGGCGGGGAGGGTGAGGTTTTAGCGGCCGGGACCAGACTGGCCGGAACAGGGGGCGGATATGCTGATCGCGCAGATCACAGATATCCATATCGGGTTCGATCCGGACAATCCGGCCGAATATAACCGCAAGCGCCTCGACGATGTGCTCGACGTGCTGATCGACGGCCCGAACCGTCCCGACCTGCTGCTCGCGACGGGCGACATCACCGACCGCGGCGACGACGACAGCTATCGCCGGCTCGTCACCGCTTTCTCGCGCTGCCCCTTTCCGGTCTGGCCGAGCGTCGGCAACCATGATTTGCGCGACAATTTTCACGCGCGCTTCCCGGGCTTCGACGACGGCAACGGCTTCGTCCAATATACGATCGACCTGCCCGAACTGCGGCTGGTGACGGTCGATACGCTCGAGGAAGGGCGGCATGGCGGCGCCTTTTGCGCGGCGCGCGCGGCGTGGCTCGACGCCGAACTGGCGAAGGACTCCGCCAAGCCGACCTATATCGTGATGCACCATCCGCCGGTCGAAAGCGGGATCGAGTGGATGAACACCCACCCCGACGAGCCGTGGGT
>PNJO01000269.1 GCA_013821905.1 Sphingopyxis sp.
CTAGCTACCCTTCCGCGATCCCCGGCGAAAGCCGGGGCCCAGATGGCGAGCACGGCCTTCCCCTCATGGGCCCCGGCTTTCGCCGGGGATCGCGGTGGGCGCCACCGGCTACGTCCGGCTGGCAACGGTCGTTACCGGAAACCGAAAGGCTAGACGCTCTTCCCCGCATCCAGCGCATAGCCCGCCGAGCGCACGGTGCGGATGATGTCCGCGGTGCCGGGCAGGTTGATCGCCTTGCGCAGGCGGCGGATATGGACATCGACCGTGCGCAGTTCGATGTCGCTGTCCTGCCCCCACACGCTGTCGAGCAATTGCCCGCGCGAAAAGACGCGGCCGGGATGCTCCATGAAATGGCGCAGCAGGCGGAATTCGGTCGGGCCCATCGCGACGATCTGGTTGCTCCGCACCACCTTGTGCGCGACCGAATCGAGTTCGATGTCGGCATAGCTCAACATCTCGCCCGCCAGCGCGGGGCGCAGGCGGCGGAGCACCGCCGACACGCGCGCGACGAGTTCGCGCGGGCTGAACGGCTTGGTGACATAGTCGTCGGCGCCGGTTTCGAGGCCGCGGATGCGATCCTCTTCCTCGCCGCGCGCGGTGAGCATGATGATCGGGACGTTCGCCGATTTCGGGTTGCGGCGCAGGCGCCGGCAGACCTCGATCCCGGGCAGGCTTTCGATCATCCAGTCGAGCAGGACGATGTCGGGGACGCGTTCCTCGACGAGGACGAGCGCCTGCTCGCCGTCGGGGGTCTGGCGGACCGAAAAGCCCTCGCGGGCGAAATGCCAGACGATCAGCTCGGCGATCGCCTCGTCGTCCTCGATCAGCAGCAGGTCGGGCTGCGGCATCAGCCTTGCTCCTGCTCCGCCGAGGCGGCGCTTTCGGGGGTCTCGCCGCGTTCGCGCTCCTCCATCCGCTCGCCGGTGACGACATAATAGACCATTTCGGCGATGTTCGTTGCATGGTCGCCCATGCGTTCCAGATTCTTGGCGACGAACAGCAGGTGCGCGCTCTCGGTGATGTGCTTCGGATTTTCCATCATGAAGGTCACGAGCGTGCGGAAGATGCTGTTATAGAAATCGTCGACATTCTTGTCGCGCACCGTCACCCGGATCGCGAGTTCGGCATCGCGCGCGGCGAAGCTGTCGAGCGCGTCGTGGATCAGCTCGGCGACGTTCGCCGACATCGACGTCAGCACCGGGATCGCCTCGATCTGCCGCGTCTGGTCCATCAGTGCGACGCGCTTCGCGATATTCTTTGCATAGTCGCCGATGCGTTCGACGACCGAGACGATTTTCAGCGCCGCGATCATCTCGCGCAGGTCGTCGGCCATCGGGGCGCGGAGGGCGATCGTCTGAACGGTGAGCTGTTCGACTTCGGCTTCGAGCGCGTCGATCTTCTTGTCGTCGCGCACCACTTGTGCGGCGAGGTCGAGGTCGCCCTTGCTGAGCGCGGTCATGGCCTGGAGCAGTGCCTGTTCGGCGCGGCCGCCCATTTCGCTGATCAGGCCGCGGAGGCGGTTCAGATCCTCGTCGAAGGCCTTGACCGTATGATCGTTCGTTAGTGCCATCACTCTTGTCCTGTTGCGCTACGGATCAGCCGTAACGGCCGGTGATATAGTCCTTGGTCCGTTCCTGCCGCGGGTTGGTAAAGATGTCGGTCGTCTTCCCATATTCGACCAGCGTCCCGAGGTGGAAAAAGGCAGTGCGCTGCGACACGCGGGCCGCCTGCTGCATGTTGTGCGTGACGATCACGATAGCATATTTGCCGCGCAGTTCGTGGATCAGCTCCTCGATCTTCGCCGTCGCGATCGGGTCGAGCGCCGAACAGGGCTCGTCCATCAGGATGACTTCGGGATCGACCGCGATCGCGCGCGCGATGCACAGGCGCTGCTGCTGGCCGCCCGACAGCGCGGTGCCGCTTTCGCCGAGCCGGTCCTTCACCTCGTCCCACAGGCCGGCGCGCACCAGCGCGCGCTCGACGATGACGTCGAGGTCGGGCTTGTTCGCGGCAAGGCCGTGAATGCGCGAGCCATAGGCGACATTGTCATAGATCGACTTGGGGAAGGGGTTCGGTTTCTGGAACACCATGCCGACGCGGGCGCGCAGCTGCACGACGTCCATCGACGGGGCATAGATATCCTCGCCGTCGAGTTCGATCCTGCCGGTAACGCGCGCGCTCGCGACCGTGTCGTTCATGCGGTTGAGCGAGCGCAGAAAGGTCGACTTGCCGCAGCCCGACGGGCCGATGAAGGCGGTGACGAGGTCGGTGCCGACGTCGATCGACACGTCGTTGATCGCCTGTTTCTCGCCATAGAAGACGTTGACGCCCTGCGCCTTCATCTTGGGGTCGGCGATCGTGAGATCCTCTTGGGTCATGGTCATGTCGTCGGGCTCACCAGCGTTTTTCGAATTTGTTGCGGAGATAGATTGCGAGCGCGTTCATCGACAGCAGCACGATGAGCAGCACGATGATCGCGGCGGAGGTTTTCTCGACAAAGCCCCGGTCGACCTCGTCGGACCAGAGGAAGATCTGCATCGGCAGCACGGTCGAAGGCGAGCAGATTCCGCTCGGCACGTCGCCGATGAAGGCGCGCATCCCGACGAGCAGCAGCGGCGCGGTCTCGCCGAGCGCGCGCGCCATGCCGATGATCGTGCCGGTCAGGATGCCGGGCAGGGCGAGCGGCAGGACGTGGTGGAACACCACCTGCACCGGGCTCGCGCCGACGCCCAGCGCGGCGTCGCGGATCGACGGCGGTACCGCCTTGATCGCGTTGCGGCTGGCGATGACGATCACCGGCATCGTCATCAGCGCCAGCGTCAGCCCGCCGACGAGCGGGCTCGCCTGGCAGATGCCGAACCAGTTGATGAACACCGCGAGCGCGAGCAGGCCGAAGATGATCGACGGC
>PNJO01000270.1 GCA_013821905.1 Sphingopyxis sp.
GGACGGGTCGGCCAAGGCCGGCGGCAGCCGCGCCGCGACCTTCCTGCTGTTCCGCGAGCAGTTGCTGGCGGCGCGCAACTATGCCCGCAATCCCGCCTCGCTTGCCGAATGGGGCAATGACGCGATGATCCAGCGCGCCGACGCCGAGGCGCTGGTGCGCGTGATCGACGGCACGACGCCGCTGTTCGTGCGGGTCGATCGCGCCGCCGACATCGTCAATGTGCTGAAGCTGCGGCAAGAGTTTCCGGCGCTGAAGCTGGTGCTCGTCGGCGTCACCGAAGGCTGGCTCGTCGCGCGCGAGATCGCCGCGGCCAAGGTGCCGGTGCTCGTCTCGCCGCTCACCGATCTGCCGGGCAGTTTCGAGCAGCTCGGCGCGACCCAGTCGAACGCCGGACGGCTGAAGGCCGCGGGCGTCGACGTGTCGGTCGGCGTGTTCGACGACGATGACGCGCACAAGATGGGCTATGCGACGCAATATGCGGGCAATCTGGTGGCGCTGACGCGCCTGCCGGGGGCAAGCGGGCTCAGCTGGGACCAGGCCTTTGCCGCGCTGGCGAGTGCGCCCGCGCGCGCCGTGGGCATGGAAGGCAGCATCGGGTCGCTGCGCGCCGGACGCGTCGGCGACGTCGTGATCTGGGACGGCGATCCGCTCGAACTCGGCAGCCGCCCGACCGCGATCTGGATCGATGGCAAGCGCCAGTCGCTGACGACGCGGCAGGACCGCCTGCGCGACCGCTATGCGACGCCGCAGGAAGGCGCTCTGCCCAAGGCCTACGACAGGTAACCACCGCACCTGACGACAAGCGGCGGACCGGGGAGAAGGAGGAGGCACTCCATGCAACCCATGATGTTGCTGATCGTGACGGGGCTGTTGTTCGTCGGTTCGCATCTCGTCCTGTCGCATCCGCTTCGCGATCCGCTCGCGGGGCGGATGGGCGAGCGGGCCTTTCTGATCGTCTATTCGGTCGTTGCGATCGCGACCTTCATCATGCTGGTCCAGGCCTGGCGCGGGATGCCGCCCGAGCCGCCCCTGTGGGCCGTCGGCGACGGGCTGTGGGCCCTCGCGTCGCTGCTGGTGCTGTTCGCGAGCATCCTGTTCATGGGGTCGCTGATCGGCAATCCCGCACTGCCCGCGCCGAATGCCGCCGCCGCCGCGCAGGCTGCGCCGCGCGGCGTCTATGCGATCACGCGGCATCCGATGATGTGGGGCTTCGCGCTCTGGGCGCTGGCGCATGCGCTGGTCGTGCCGACACCGGGGCAGATATTGCTGTCGGCGATCATCGGCTTTCTCGCGCTTGTCGGGTCGGCGGGACAGGACGCCAAAAAGGCGCGGTTGATGGGCGATGCCTGGCGGCACTGGGCGGCGCGGACGAGTTTCGTGCCCTTCGCGCGGCAGCTCGGCGGGACGAGCCCGTGGGGCGACACCATCCCGCGGCCGCATGCGCTGTTCGGCGGGCTCCTGCTGTGGATCGCGGCGACCTGGGCGCACGGGGCACTCGGCTATATGGTTGCGGGCATCTGGCGCTGGGTCGGATAGGCCCGGAATGAACGCGAACACGCATCTCAACGATCTGTCGCTGCGGCTGCTTGGCCGCGCTTTCGCCGAGCTCGACGCCCAAGAGCGGAGGGTGGTCGAGGCGATAGCGGCGCGCGCGCCGAGCAGCCGCGATGCCGCCGATATCGGCGACGCGCAGGCGAGCATCGGCGACCGGCTTGCCGACAAGGTTGCGGCGGTCGGCGGCTCGTGGGGCTTCATCATCGTCTTCGCGCTGGTGCTGCTCGGCTGGATGCTGCTCAATTCGGAAGTGCTGCAGCGCTTCGGTCTGGCGTTCGACCCCTATCCCTTCATCTTCCTCAACCTGATGCTCTCGACCCTTGCCGCGGTGCAGGCGCCGATCATCATGATGAGCCAGAACCGGCAGGCGGCAAAGGACCGCCTGACCGCGAGCGTCGATTACGAGATCAACCTGCGCGCCGAACTGGAGATCATGCGGCTGCACGAAAAGCTCGACCAGATGCGATTTCACGAGTTGCGCGAAAAGGTCGACGAATTGTGCGATCGGTTGGACCGGAAGGCGTAGCCCGACTATTTAGGTGCTCGCAGACGCTCCCGGTTCTGGTCCGCCGGATTAACTAGTCCCGGCGGCGCAGGGTGAATTCGACCAGGTAAGGCCCCTTTTCATCGGTACGGTCCGCAACCACGTCGATCGCGCCATCGGCGCGGACGCGATATGTGATCCGCTGGACATCCGAGGCAGCGTCGGTCGCCTCGAACACAACCCGACCGGGCTCGGTTTTCGCCAGCCGCATGACACTCGGCCCTGTCGCCTCCCACGAGCTATAGTCGGCATTGTAGCGCTTGAAGCGCATGACGACCGAGTCGCCGGCCTTTTCGACGACGGCAAAGCGCAGAAAACGGACCGCATCATTCTGTGTGCCGCGCGACATGCCGATGACGACGCCGCCTTCCTCGTTGGTCCAGCTTTCCTCAATGACGAAGCCGCTGCGATCGCTGGCCCATTTTCCTTCAAGGAAGGAAAGATCGGCGAGCGACGCGGCATGCGTATCGAACGGAACAGAGGCCGCGCAGAGGGCCAGGGCGAAAAGAGGGGCGGCGTGCTTCATGGGATGTCCTTCGGATGCAGTGTATCCGTCGAACCTATTCGACCGCTTTCGACGCGGCCAATAGCCGCTGTGCATTGTTTCTATGTCGGATATCGCGCGCCGCGTCGGGGCCTTCGCTCCACCCCGTTGAGTTCCCACTGCCCTCCCGACGCCGCCTAAAGCCGCACCATCCGCATACCCATTTCGCCATAGCGCGGCCCGCTCGTACCGCCCTTCGGCGCCGCCCCTTCGATCGCCGCAAGGTCGTCGGCGGTGAGCGTCACGTCGGCCGCGGCAACA
>PNJO01000271.1 GCA_013821905.1 Sphingopyxis sp.
AGGCGCTGAACGAGCGCCGCGAACAGCTCAAGGCGGGTATCACCGCCTCGACCGCCAAGCGCCGCGCGAAGCTCGTCCGCAAGAACCAGACCGCCGACAAGATGCGCACCTTCCTCGGCCGCCTGCAGGTGCTGCAGGAAAGCCAGATCAAGGAAGTGCAGCAAAAGCTGGCGCAGGCGGGCATCCGGTCCAAGGATCTCGCGGTCGCGGTCATTTTCGGCCGCCTCGTGCTGCCGATCGTCTTCGGCGGCATCGCGGCGCTTCTGATCTATGGCCTCGACATGTGGCCCGACCTGACGCCGTTCAAACGTTCCGGGTTCACCATGGCCGCGCTGATTCTCGGCTACAAGGCCCCTGACCTGTTCGTCCAGAACAAGCGCACGAAACGGACCGATGCGATCCGCAAGGGCCTTCCCGACGCGCTCGACCTGCTCGTGATCTGCGCCGAGGCCGGCCTGACCGTCGACTCCGCCTTCTCTCGCGTGTCGAAGGAACTGGGCCGCGCCTATCCCGAACTGGGCGAGGAATTCGCGCTGACCTCGATCGAGCTCGGCTTCCTGACCGAGCGTCGTCAGGCGTTCGAGAACCTCGCCTATCGCGTCAATCTCGAATCGGTGAAGGGCGTCGTGACGACCATGATCCAGACCGAGAAATACGGCACCCCGCTTGCCAGCGCGCTGCGCGTCCTGTCGG
Organism: Sphingopyxis sp.; assembly: GCA_013821905.1. Taxonomy (GTDB): domain Bacteria; phylum Pseudomonadota; class Alphaproteobacteria; order Sphingomonadales; family Sphingomonadaceae; genus Sphingopyxis. Next base: position 694 of record PNJO01000271.1, read on the forward strand.
CCGAATTCCGCAACGAGCGCATGATGCGCGCCGAGGAAAAGGCCGCGCGCCTGCCTGCGATCATGACGGTACCGCTGATCCTCTTCATCCTGCCGTGCCTGTTCATCGTCATTCTCGGCCCCGCGGCCTGCTCGCTGAGCGACGCGATGTCGGGCGGCAGCTTCGGCGGCAGCTGATCGGGCCGAAAGCAAGACAGCGGAAGGGGCGGGAGCGATCCCGCCCCTTTTTCGTTTCAGGCGACCTGCTGTTCGATCGCGCCGAAAATGCTGTGGTGCTTGTCGTCGTCCATCCAGATGCGGACGATGTCGCCGCGCTGCATGAAGGGCGTCCTCGGCTCGCCCTGCCGGATGGTTTCGACCGTCCGCACCTCGGCAAGGCAGCTATAGCCCAGCCCCCCCTCGCTGATCGGCTTGCCCGGCCCGCCGCCGGCGTCGCGGTTCGAGACCGTGCCCGATCCGATGATCGTCCCCGCGCCGAGGTTGCGCGTCTTCGCCGCATGGGCGATCAGCGCGCCGAAATCGAAGGTCATGTCGACCCCCGCGTCGGCGCGGCCGAGCGGCTCGCCGTTGAGATCGACGCACAGCGTCCCGTGCAGCTTGCCGTCCCGCCACCGGCCACCGAGCGCGTCGGGAGTGACGAACACCGGCGACATGGCGCTCGACGGCTTCGACTGGAAAAAGCCGAACCCCTTGGCGAGTTCGGGCGGAATCAGCCCGCGCAGCGAGACGTCGTTGGTCAGGCCGACGAGCAGGATATGGTCGCGCGCCGCGACCGGATCGACGCCCGCGGGCACGTCGCCGGTGACCACCACCACCTCGGCCTCCATGTCGCAGCCCCACGCCGGATCGCCGAGCGGGATCGGGTCGCGGGGGCTGAGGAAGGCATCGCTGCCGCCCTGATACATCAGCGGGTCGTGCCAGAAGCTGTCGGGCATTTCGGCGCCGCGCGCCTGCCGCACCAGCGCGACATGGTTCACATAGGCGCTGCCGTCGGCCCACTGATAGGCGCGCGGCAGCGGCGATGCGGCGTCGCGCTCGTGGAAACGCTCCTTCGGGATCGCGTCATGGTTGAGATCCTCCGCGAGCGCCGCGAGCCGCGGCGCCGCATAGGCCCAATTGTCGAGCGCGGCCTGCAGCGTCGGGACGATCTGGCCGGCGTCGGCATACCAGGCGAGATCGTCGGAGACGACGACGAGCCGGCCGTCGCGACCCATTTTGAGCGAGGCTAGTTTCACGAATATTCCTTTGTCCGGCGATGCGGCCGGTGCCGTCTTCGCCCGAAGGAACGTCCGGGAGGAACGACGGTCAGCGCTGCATCGTGATCGATGCGAAACAGGTAAAGCCGCTCTGCCCCGCCTGCAAGCGCCGGATATATTGGAGATAGGCCTGCGACTGGTTGTAGGACGTGCCCGGCAGCGTCTGGCCGCGGAACGCGCGCTTGACCTCTTCGCCGGTAAACGGTCGCGGCGAGCCCGGAAAAGCGCCCTTCGTTCCGGGCGGAACAAGCCTGCCGCTCCCGTCGATATATTTTCCGGCAGCGGTCGGCGCGGGAACCGGAATCTGGCAGTTCATCACCGACACCGCGGTCTGGGCAAAGGCGGGACGGATCGTCAGCGCCGCCGACACCCCGACCGCACCGAGCGCGAGCATGCGGCGGCGCGACGGCACCGCATCGTCCTGCCCCGCCCCCTCTGCAGCCGGCGGATTTTCGGGTGTGATGTCGCTATTTTCCATGCTGCGCGCATAACCCAATGATGCGGCAAGGAAAAGCAAAAGACCGCACGCACCTGGCGCCATCCCGCATTGGGACATCGCGGGAAAAAGCGTTAATCACCGTAAAGCGCCTTGCGACGCGGCGCGCTTCGTGCGACGCGGCATCCCGATGTTCGATCGCCTGTCCAGCCTGGTCATCGCCCTGACGCTGGTCGCCGTCGCCGCGATCTTCGCCGGCATGGCGGGCGGCGATCCGCTGTCGATCGCCATCATGGTGCTCGCGGGCTTCCTCGCCGCCGCGACAGTTTACGGTGCGCTTCCCGTCGCCTTGCCCGACACGAAGGGCGCCGGGCCC
>PNJO01000272.1 GCA_013821905.1 Sphingopyxis sp.
TTCGCCGTCGCTGCGCCCCGGCAACACTCCCTATGTCCGCAGTGCCGCCGACCTCGATCTTTTCTACCGCTGGTGGGACGAGGTGCTGGGTCATCTGGCGCTTCGCGGGGTGGCGCCGACGACCGCCGAGGGAATCATCGCGATGGCAGAAGCAAAGGTGCAAGCGCTCTGAGCGTTGCCGCTTGCCAATCCGCGCCGCGCTCCGCTATCGCGCAGCAATCCCTCACCGGTTTCAAAGGGAGGGGCCTGTAGCTCAATGGTTAGAGCTGGCCGCTCATAACGGCTAGGTTGCGGGTTCGAGTCCTGCCGGGCCCACCATTTTTCCGTGGATCAGGGTTTGTCGCCATTTCCCGACTGGCGCCGCGCCAGCGTTTCGGCGCGCAGCAGCTGGGTGCGCGTCTCGATTTCGCGCCGTTCGGGATCGGACAGTCCATCGCGGCCGTAGCGCTCGGCGAGTGAGCCAATCTGGCGCGCTTCGCGCTTCAGCGCGCGGGCTTCCTGCTTCGACAGGGCGCCATCCGCCCGCCCGTCGCGGATCAGGTCGCGCGCATCGGAAAGGTCATGTCCAACGGAGGGGGCCTGCGGCTGCGTTCCCATGTCGGTGATGCCGGGCATCCGCGTTTCGACCGGCGGGCTGCGCGGGACGAATTGCGCCTGTGCGGCGAGCGGGGCCAGCAAAAGAGCGGCGGTCAGCACCAGACGCATCGTCATTCTCCTCGGGACTGGTCGCCGGTCTCCCGCGTCGCGCGTGAATGGCGGCTTAATCGCCTTTTCTCTTGCAACATGATGGCTTTGGCGGTCCATTGCCGGACGAAGAAGGAGAGGGGATATGGGGAAGGGACGCGCGATCCTGTTGGGCGGGCTCGCTGTAGCGGCCGTCGTGGCGGGCGTGGTGGCGGTGCGGACGGCTGGCTTTGCGCCCGCCGGCATCACCGATGGCGGCGACCTCCGTCTCGCGGCCACTCCCCCCTATGATCTCGATGCGGCGGTCCGGCATCTGAGCGCCGCTACCCAGATCCAGACCGTATCGCATCAGAACGCCGCCGAGAACCAGGTTGCCGAGTGGGACCGGCTGCACGCCTGGCTCGCGACCACCTATCCCGCGACCCACCGCGCGGCGACGCGGACGATCCTGCCCAACCGCACGCTGATCTATCACTGGCCGGGCAGCGATGCGTCGCTCGCGCCGATCATCCTGATGGCGCATCAGGATGTCGTTCCGATCACACCCGGGACCGAGGGCGACTGGAAATATCCGCCTTTCGCCGGGACAATCGCCGAAAAGGCGGTGTGGGGGCGCGGCACCGTCGACGACAAGGGCTCGCTGATCGGACTGTTCGAAGCCGTCGAGGCGCTGGCCGCGAGCGGGTTCCGGCCCAAGCGCGGTATCTATCTGGTCTCGGGCCACGACGAGGAAGCGGGCGGATCGGGCGCCAAGGCCGCCGCGGCGACGCTCAAGGCCGCGGGTGTCCACGCGCTTTACACCCTCGACGAGGGCAGCGTCGTGTTGCGCGACACACCGATCATCGACGGCCCCGCGATCCTGATCGGCGTCGCCGAAAAAGGCTATGCGACGCTGAAGGTCACGGCCCATGCACCGGGCGGCCATAGCTCGATGCCCCCGGCCGAAACCGGCGTGACGACGCTGGCGAAAGCCGTGCTCGCCATTGCCGACAAGCCGTTCCCGATCGAGATGCGCGGCCCGGGCGCCGGGATGGTCGAGGCGCTGGCCGCGCACAAGGGCGGCACGACGAAGATGGCGGTCGCCAACCAATGGCTCTTCGGTCCGTTGCTGAAAAGGGAAATGGCGGCATCGCCTTCCTCTGCCGCCGCCTTTCACACCACGATCGCGCCGACGATGCTCGAGGGAAGCCCCAAGGAGAATGTCCTGCCGCAGACGGCGAGCGCGCTGATCAACTATCGCATCGCGCCGTGGAACAGCTCTGCCGACGTCTTGGCGCGCGCGCGGGCAGCGGTCGGCGACACGCCGGTCAAGCTCGAATGGGTCAACCCGCCGAACGAGCCCTCACGCGTATCGTCGAGCCAGTCGGCGGGGTGGAAATATATTGTCGCGGCGGCGCGTGCCGACGCGCCCGACGCGGTCGTCGCGCCCTATCTGGTCGTCGCAGCGACCGACAGTCGCAGTATGGAGCCGGTGTCGCAGGATGTGTATCGTTTCATGCCGATGCATTTCACGCTGAAGGAAACGGCGATGATCCACGGCACCAACGAACATATGACGGTCGACAGCTTTCGCCGCATGATCGACTTCTACGCGCGACTGATCGCGACCTCGGCGGGGTGACCGCCGGCTGTTGGGAAATGGTCGGGGAGACAGGATTCGAACCTGCGACATCCTGCTCCCAAAGCAGGCGCGCTACCGGGCTGCGCTACTCCCCGACTGCGCGGGCCTTAGACAGCGGCGGCGGTGAAGTCTATCCCGCCCGCAAACGCGCATAAAAAAAGACGGCCTTCCCGAAGGAAGACCGTCCTTTTTCGTTTCAGTCATTGCCCCGAAGGGCTGCGACTTACTTCTTTTCTTCAGCCGGAGCAGCCGGAGCAGCAGCGGCGTCAGCCGGAGCAGCAGCGGTGGCAGCAGCGTCGGCCGGAGCAGCAGCTTCGGCGCCGGCAGCGGCAGCTTCGGCACCAGCAGCAGCGGCGTCGGCGCCAGCAGCAGCGGCGTCAGCGCCTTCTTCAGCAACAGCTTCAGCAGCCGGAGCTTCGGTGGTGGCTTCTTCAGC
>PNJO01000273.1 GCA_013821905.1 Sphingopyxis sp.
CGCGCGCGGACATGGTGGAGCGACAGCGCGGTCAGCGTCTCGGCGAGCCGCGTCAGTTCGTGATAGTGGGTCGCGAAGAGGCAGCGGCACTTGTTGACCTCGTGCACCGCCTCGACCACCGACCAGGCGAGCGCGAGCCCGTCATAGGTCGAGGTGCCGCGCCCGACCTCGTCGAGGATGACGAAGCTTTGCGGCGTCGCCTGCGCGAGGATCGCCGCGGTCTCGACCATCTCGACCATGAAGGTCGAGCGCCCGCGCGCAAGATTGTCGCTCGCGCCGACGCGGCTGAACAGGCGGTCGACGAGGCCGAGCTTCGCCGACGCCGCCGGCACGAAACCGCCCGCCTGTGCGAGCACGACGATCAGCGCATTCTGGCGCAGGAAGGTCGATTTACCGCCCATGTTCGGGCCGGTGACGAGCCACAACCGGTCACTTTCGGACAGCGACACATCGTTGGGCACGAAGCGCTCGCCGCTCTTCGCCAGCGCCGCCTCGACGACGGGATGGCGGCCGCCGCCGACGTCGAGGCACGGGGTGTCGGCGAGGTCGGGGCGGCACCAGTTTTGGCTCATCGCATGATCGGCGAGCGCGGCGGCGACGTCGATGCGCGCGAGAACATCGCACGAGGCGGCGATCGCCTCGCGGCGCGCGACCGCGGCGTCGGTGAGCGCTTCGAGATGCGCCGCTTCGGCGGCGACCGCATGGACGCCCGCCTGCGTCACGCGGCTTGCGGCTTCGTGGAGATCGGACGAATTGAAGCGCACGACGCCGGCGAGCGTCTGGCGGTGGGTGAAGCCCGATTCGGGCGCCATCAGCGCGTCGGCATGCTTTGCGGGCACTTCGACATGATAGCCGAGGACGCCGTTGTGGCGGATCTTGAGCGACGCGATGCCGGTGCGGTCGCGATATTGCGCCTCGAGCGCCGCGATCGCCTTGCGCCCGTCGCGCGCGGTTTCGCGCAGCGCGTCAAGCGCATGGTCATAGCCCTCGGCGACATAGCCGCCCTGCGCGGCGTCGACCGGCGGCGTCTCGATCAGCGCGCGGGTCAGCTCGTCGACAAGCGCGCCATGACCGTCGAGGCCTGGAAGCAGGCGCGCGAGCAGCGGCGGCAGATCAGCGCGGCGCGCGAGCCGTTCGCGAAGCAGCCGTGCGCCGCCGAGCGCATCGCGGAGCTGCGCAAGGTCGCGTGGCCCGCCGCGACCCGCAACGAGGCGGCCCAATGCGCGGCCCGCATCGGGCAATGCCCGCAGCGCCGCGCGAAGTTCGCCGCGCCACAAGGCATCGCGCGCGAGACCGTCGACGAGATCGAGCCGGTCGAGGATCGCGTGCCTGTCGGTGAGCGGGCTCGCGAGATCGTCGGCGAGCAGCCGCGCACCCGCCGCCGTCACCGTCCGGTCGATCGTCCCGAGCAAGCTGCCCTCACGCCCGCCCGCCATCGTGCGAACGAGTTCGAGACTCTCGCGCGTCGCGGCGTCGATCGCCATGCGGCCCGACGCAAGGTGGCGCATCGGCGGCTGGAGGAAGGTCGGGCCGCCGGTCCCGACATGGTCGAGATAGGCGACGAGCGAACCCATCGCCGCCAGCTCGCCGCGCGAGAATTGCCCGAAGCCGTCGAGCGTCTGGACACCGAAAAAGGTTTCGAGGCGCTTTTGCGCGATCGTGCTCGAAAAATCGGATGCGGGTCGCCGTACGACCTGGCGCGCGACCCATGCGGGCACCTCGTCGGCCGCCTCGCTGACGAGCAGTTCGGAAGGCGCAAGGCGCGCGAGTTCGGCATCGACCTGTTCGGGGCGCACCGCGACGACCTCGAAGCGGCCGGTCGAAATATCGGCGGCGGCGATGGCAATCTCGCCCTCGCTGCCGACCTGCGCCAGCGCCGCGAGGCGGTTGGCGCTGCGCCCTTCGAGCAGCGCTTCCTCGGTCAGCGTGCCTGCCGTCACGAAACGCACGATGTCGCGCGCGACGAGCGCTTTCGACCCGCCGCGCGCCTTGGCTTCGGCGGGGGTTTCGACCTGTTCGGCGATCGCCACACGATGCCCCGCGCGGATCAGCCGCGCGAGATAGGATTCGGCCGAATGGACCGGAACGCCGCACATCGGCACCGGCGCCCCGCCATGTTCGCCGCGCGAGGTGAGCGCGATGTCGAGCGTCGCGGCGGCCGCCTTCGCATCGTCGAAGAACAGCTCGAAGAAATCGCCCATGCGATAGAAGAGCAGGCAGTCGCCCGCCCTTTCCTTGAGCGTCCAATATTGCGCCATCATCGGAGTCGCAGCCGTCGGGGCGGCGGGGGCGGTGTTGCTGTTGGCGGCAGTGCGGGCGGTGGCGGACATCGGACCCTGCTTAGACATTGGGGGCGGCAAGGCAAGTCGCGTGGCCGCAACATTGCCGGTTACAATCGGCGCCCGCGACGCTAGGGAAAGGGCTCGGGCGCGCGTCTGACAAGTCAATTTTAGGGGATAATGAATGGACAGCGGCAGCAAGGTGCAGTTTTCGGACCGCGAGGCCCTGCTTTACCACTCGTACGGCCGGCCCGGGAAGATCGAGATCATCGCCTCGAAGCCGATGGCGACGCAGCGCGACCTCAGCCTTGCCTATTCGCCGGGCGTTGCCGTACCGGTCAACGCGATCGCCGAAGACCCTGCCAAGGCCTATGACTATACCGCCAAGGGCAATCTGGTCGCCGTCATCTCGAACGGCACC
>PNJO01000274.1 GCA_013821905.1 Sphingopyxis sp.
GCTGCGCGACAATCAAGGTGAGAACAGCGCGACAATCTAGATGAGAATGGCGGGGGTGTGTCTGTCGGGACGAGGGGCGAAGCCCCGAGGAGCGACAGACACACCCCCGCAAGCGTCTTTTCTTTTGGAATGGCGCTTTTGGTGATCGTGACCTGCCAGGTGGCGCCTCCTTTGGAAGGGGAGATGCGGTGCCCGGGAGACATATCAACGATCATCAGGTGAGATTATATATGAAGATGAGACAGACAGTGTCGCCGCGCTCGGCGGCGGCGTGCGCGGCGTTCAGCACGGCAACGGCGTATCGGCTGGAGCGGGATGCGCAGTTGCCCTCGCAGAAGAAAGAGCCGCGCGGTCGCCGGCGCCCCGATCCGCTGGCGGATATCTTCGATAGCGAAGTTGTACCGCTGCTGGAGGCGGCGCCGGGACTCCGGGCCGTGACGGTGTTCGAAGAAATGCAGCGTCGTCATCCTGAGCTTCCCGATGGGGTGCGGCGGACGATGGAGCGTCGGGTTCGAAGCTGGCGGGCGCTGCAAGGCCCGGATCGCGACGTGATCTTCCGCCAGGTGCACGAGCCGGGTCGGATGGGGCTGTCGGATTTTACCGACATGGCCGATCTGGGCGTACACATCGCCGGGGTCGGGCTCGATCACCGGCTGTACCACTTCCGGCTCGCCTGTTCTGGCTTCGAGCATGCCCATGTGATCCTGGGCGGCGAGAGTTATGTCGCGTTGGCGGAGGGGCTGCAGAATGCCCTGTGGGCGCTGGGCGGCGCGCCGCGCGAGCATCGCAGCGACAGTCTGTCGGCGGCGTTCCGGAATCTGGATGCATCGGCGCGCGAGGATCTGACGCACAGATATGACGCGCTGTGTCGCCATTACCGGATGGAGCCGACCCGCAATAACCGCGGTGTTGCGCATGAAAATGGCGCGATCGAGAGCGCGCACGGGCATCTGAAGGCGGCGGTGCGCGACGCGCTGTTGATGCGCGGATCGGCCGACTTCGACGACCTTGCGGAATATCGCTGCTTCGTCGACGAGATCGTCGCGCGCAAGAATGCGCGGTGCGCGAAGCGGATCGACGCCGAACGGGCGGCGCTTCAGTCGCTACCGAGCATGCGCACCAGCGATTATGAAGAGGTGCTTGTCATGGTGACCTCCTCGGGCGGGTTCACGCTGCGCAAGGTGTTCTACACCGTGCCGTCGCGGCTGATCGGCCATCGACTGCGAGTGCGACTTTACGACGATCGGCTTGAGCTGTTCCTCGGCGGCACACCGCTCTTTACGCTTCCGCGCGGCCGCGCCGAGCGCAGCGGCAAACATGGCCATGTCGTCGATTATCGCCATGTCATCCATGCGCTTCGGCGCAAACCGATGGCGCTGCTGAATCTTGTCTATCGCCACCAGCTCTTCCCGCGCGAGGCCTACCGGCGCATGTTCGATCGGCTGCTGGAGCGGCTCGCCGAACGGGTCGCGTGCCGGACAATGGTCGAGCTTCTTAGCCTCGCGCATGAGCGGGCCTGCGAGGCCGAACTCGCCGCTGTGTTGGAAACCCTGCTAGCGACGCCGCAGGGTATGCCGGACATGGCAATGCTTAGGGCGCGGTTCGCGCCCGACCCCGCGGCGCTGCCCGAGGTCATCGTCGAGCTCGTCCCGCTGAGCGCCTATGAAGCGCTCCTGGCTCCTCGCGCGGAGGAAATGGCATGAACCAGGGTATTGATGTCACAAAGCTCACGCTGATGCTCAACGAGCTGCGACTGCCGACAATCAAACAGCTCTGGCCGACGTTCGCCGAGCGTTCCGACAAGGAGGGCTGGCCGGCGGCGCGGTTCCTCAGCGCGATCACCGAGCATGAGATCGCCGAACGCGGTCGCCGCCGCATGGAGCGGCATCTGGCGGAGGCGAAACTGCTGCCGGGAAAAACGCTCGATACGTTCGACTTCGACGCGGTTCCGATGATATCGAAGGCGCAGGTGATGGCGATCTGTGCCGGAGACAGCTGGCTCGAAAATGGCGCAAACCTGATCCTGTTCGGCCCGCCCGGCGGAGGAAAATCGCATCTGTCGTCGGGCATCGGGCTCGCGCTGATCGAAAAGGGTTGGCGGGTGCTGTTCGTCCGCACCTCCGACCTCGTCCAGAAACTACAGGTCGCGCGCCGCGAGCTCGCGCTCGAGAACGCGATCAATCGGCTTGATCGCTTCGACCTTCTGATCCTCGACGACCTTGCCTATGTCGCCAAGGATCAGGCTGAAACCTCGGTTCTGTTCGAGCTGATCAGCGCGCGATACGAGCGGCGTTCGCTGATGATAACCGCCAACCAGCCGTTCGGCGAATGGAACCGGGTCTTCCCCGATCCCGCAATGACGCTGGCCGCCGTCGACCGCCTCGTGCACCACGCCACCATCTTCGAGATGAATGTCGAAAGCTATCGGCGGCGCACGGCTATCGAGCGAAAACAGCAGGGGGCAGGTCGCCCCGCCAAGGTCGCCACAGCCAAAAATACCGATGTGTCGCTCCCCGACAATCAACCTGAGACATAGGTCTTGCCAGCGGCAATCAAACACACCAAAACGACCTCGTCGCGATCAGCGCTTCTCATCCTGATCGTCGCTAACTTCTCATCCAGATCGTCGCGCTACACTTCTTCCAGCCGCGACTCCGGTTCGCCAGCCTGGCCGAGCTC
>PNJO01000275.1 GCA_013821905.1 Sphingopyxis sp.
AATTAATGGGTCCTGACCCTAGAAGCGGGCACTGGCGAATCCCGACGCACGCGACTAGTGCCGCCGCATTCCTGCCATTCACGGAGCGCGCCCATGACCCCCATCGCCAAGATTTTGCTGCTCGGTTCGGGCGAACTCGGCCGCGAATTCGTGATCTCGGCAAAGCGGCTCGGCTGCCATGTCGTCGCGTGCGACAGCTATGACGGCGCACCCGCGATGCAGGTCGCCGACGAGCGCGAGGTGTTTTCGATGCTCGACGGCGACGCGCTGCGCGCCGCGATCGAAAAGCACCGCCCCGACCATATTGTGCCGGAGGTCGAGGCGATCCGCACCGAAATCCTCGCCGAAGTCGAGGCGGAGGGCTTCCATGTCGTCCCATCGGCGCGCGCGGCACAGCTCACGATGAACCGCGACGCGATCCGCGATCTCGCCGCGAGCGAACTCGGCCTCAGGACCTCGACCTTCGAATATGCGACGAGCCGCGAGGAACTCGCCGCCGCCGCCGCGCGCATCGGCTTCCCACTCGTCGTGAAGCCGGTGATGTCCTCGTCGGGCAAGGGGCAGAGCACGGTCGGGGATGCCGACGGTGTCGACGCCGCGTGGGACTATGCCGCCGCCGGGATGCGCGGCGACCGGCTGCGCGTGATCGCCGAGGCCTTCATCGACTTCGATTACGAGATCACGCTGCTGACCGTCCGTCACAAGGATGGCGTCGCCTTCTGCCCGCCGATCGGCCACCGACAGGAACGCGGCGACTATCGCGAAAGCTGGCAGCCCGCGGCGATGTCGGATGCTGCGCTCGCGAGTGCGCAAGATATGGCAACCAAGGTGGTCGACGCTCTCGGCGGCCACGGCATCTTCGGCGTCGAGTTTTTCGTGAAGGGCGACGAGGTCATCTTCTCGGAGCTCAGCCCGCGCCCGCACGACACCGGCATGGTGACGCTGATCTCGCAGTCGCTGTCCGAATTCGACCTCCACGCCCGGGCAATCCTCGGCCTGCCGATCCCGGCCATCGCGGTGCCCGACGCCAGCGCCAGCGCGGTGCTACTCGCCGACCGCGACGCGCAGGATTTTGCGATCACCGGTCTCGCCGACGCGCTGACGCCGCCGAATGCCGAAACCTCGGTCGACGCCCGCATCTTCGGCAAGCCCGTCACCCGCCCCTACCGCCGCATGGGCGTCGCGCTCGCGAAAGTCGCGAGCGGCACCACCGACGACGCCCGCACCGCGGCGGTTGCAGCGGCGGGCAAGCTGGCGATCGACTATCGCTGACTTTCGCCCCCCGATGCACTATAGGGCGCGGGAGGGGTAATGGTCATGCTGCGTTGGCTCGTTCGCATCCTGCTCGGACTGGTCGCGATCGTCGCGCTCTTGTGGGTGACGGTCACCTATATCACGCCCGTGCCCGGCGTCTGGGCGATCCGCGCCTTGTTCGATTCGGGCTCGGACGCCGCGAGCGCCAAATTGCTGCCGAAGGTTCCCGCCGACGTCGAAACGACCGCGGCGCTGCATTATGACCCCGCCGACCCCGACGCGCTGCTCGATGTCTTTCGGCAGCGCGGCGCCAAGGGTCCGCAGCCCGCGATCGTCTGGATTCATGGCGGCGGCTTCGTCTCGGGCAATCGCCACATCGTCGCCGAATATCTGAAAATCCTCGCCGCAGAGGGCTTCACCACAATCACCGTCGACTACACCATCGCGCCCGGCGCGCGCTATCCGACGCCGGTGCGCCAATTCAACAAGGCGCTCGGCTATGTCGTCGCCAACGCCGGGAGGCTGGGGATCGACCCCGACCGCATCCTCGTCGCGGGCGATTCGGCCGGTGCGCAGATCGCCGCGCAAACGAGCGCCATCGCGACCAACCCCGCCTATGCGAAGGCGGTTGGAATCCGGCCTGCCGTGGAACCGGGCCGCATCAAGGGGGCGCTGCTCTTTTGCGGGATGCACGATCTTTCGCTATTGAATTTCAAAGGAGCGCTCGCGCCTTTCCTCCGGGCTGTGGTCTGGGCCTATGGCGGCCGGCGCGACGCGATGGACGACCCCAAATTCCGCCTGATGTCGGTCGCGAACCATGTCACCGCCGATTTTCCGCCGGCCTTCATCACTGCCGGCAACGCCGATCCGCTGCTCGCGCATTCGGAGGGGCTGGCCGAAGCGTTGAAAGCCAGGGGCGCGTCCGTCGACACGCTCTTCTTCCCGAAAGGCTATGCGCCGCCGCTGGGCCACGAATATCAGTTCGACCTCGACACCCCGGCGGGCAAGCAGGCCTTCGAACGCGCGGTCGCCTTTGCGCGGTGGGTGACAGAGAAGAAAGCGGGACCATCGGCCTAGGCCGCCCGCGCCGCCGCTGCTACACCGCCGCCATGTCCGAGAAGAATCATCTCTATCTGGTCGATGGCTCCAGCTACATCTTCCGCGCCTATCACCGCCTGCCGCCGCTGACGAACCCGAACGGGGTGCCGGTCGGCGCGGTCTATGGCTATACGACGATGCTGTGGAAGCTCGCGAAAGACCTCAACGATGCCGAGGATCCGACGCACCTTGCGGTCATCCTCGACCATAGCAGCCAGTCGTTCCGCAACGAAATCTATGACCAGTATAAGGCGAACCGCCCCGAGCCGCCCGAGGATCTGCGCCCG
>PNJO01000276.1 GCA_013821905.1 Sphingopyxis sp.
ATCGCGCTCGGCTGGCCCGACGAGAGCTTCCCGGCCAATGCCGTCGTGTCGAACCGCAAGAGCGTGGACGATGCCGTCCGCTTCGTCGGTTTCGACGACTGACCCTCAGGCCGGCGGCCGCGTCATGCCCCAGAAGTGCGGGCCGCCGGGCACATCCCATTCGACCTGCGTAACGAAGCCGAGCCGCTCGTAGAGCGGCACATTCTCCGGCGTTGCGGTTTCGAGCCAGCACGGCAGCCCGTCGCGGTCGGCCACCGCCGTCTGCGTGCGGATGATCCGTCCGCCATGCCCCTTGCCCTGATGCGCGGGCCGCACCCCGACATAATGGAGATACCAGAAACGCCCCTTGGGCCGGTGCGCGTCGATGCTGCCCTGCACCTTCAGCCCGCGCGGCAGGGCCGTTCCGAAGGTCGCGACGAGGGGAACCACGGTGCGCAGGAATTCGAGCGTGCCGCTTTCCGCCCGCCCAGGTGCGCGCCACAGCGACGCCGCCTCGTCGCCCTCGGATCGCAGCGCCACGCCGGCGCGCACGTCGGCCGGTGCCAGCGTGCGAAAGAGGCTGCGAAGCGCGCGGGCGCGGTGGCCGGATTCGGGCAAAATCCACGACAGCGCTGGGTCGGTCTGGAAGGCCTGCGCCAATGTTTCCATGACCGCCGGAAGCTGCGCCCCGTTCGCCTGCCCGATCGCCTCGCTCATCCATCCCTCCCTTGTCCCGGGAAGACGATAGCAGCAAATCAGCCGCGCGCGAGGCCGCCGCGGATCGCATAGCCGCGATAGAGGCTGCGGCAGTGACCCGCGCTGCCGGTATCCTTTGCCAGCCCTGCGATCACCGGCCCCAGTTCGGCGCGCGGGGCGACGTGGAATTGCGCGAGCCAGCCGAACAGCGCCCGCCGCCACAGCGCGGGCAACCGGTCCTGCTGTCCGAAATCGACCACCTCAAGCCGCCCGCCGGGCGCGACGCAGCTTGCGGCTTGCACCAGCGCCGCCTGCCAGTCGGGGATCATCGACAGCGCATAGCTGATGAACACCCGGTCGAAACGCGCCCGCCCGAACAGCGCCTGCGGATCGAAATCGCACGCATCGCCCTGCGCCAGCGTCGCGCCGACGCGCGCCTTCCGCATCGAGGCCCGAGCCGTTTCCAGCATCGCTTCCGAAATATCGATCCCGAACAATTGCGCTTCGGGCCATGCCTTGCCGACGGCAATCAGGTTGCGCCCGGTGCCGCACCCGATTTCGAGCACGCTGCCGCCCGGCGGCGGTGCCAGATCGGCGATCAGCCCGTCGCGGCCGAGCAGATAATATTTGCGCGTGAGGTCATAGATATGCCGCTGCGTGCGATAGACGCCGTCCATCAGCTCGCCATGCCCCGCCGCCATACTCAGGCGTCCTTCAGCACATAGAGATGCACCCCGCCATAGATCGCCGACCGGTCGCGGCGCGTATAGTCTTGCGAAGCCGCCTCGCGATACTCCCAGCGGTCGAGCAGGTCCGCCGCCAGTCGCCCCGGCAGCAGGCTCGGCTCGGCGGCGGTGCGGAACAGCACGCGCGCACCCGGGCGCGCGGTGCGCGTGACCTCGCTCCACAATGCACCCAGCTGCACGTCGCTCATCCAGTCCTGCGCGTCGAGGAAGATATAGCGGTCGAAGCTCGCCGCATCGGCCGCGGCGAGCATGTCGGTCATGTTCGCGTGCAGCATCGTCACCCGTTCGGCGCGCGCCTTCACCGCATCATAATGCGCCGCCTGCAGATAGGGCGGCAGCGGCGCTGCGACGCCCTTGCCATAGCCGCGCCCGAACGCCTGCCAGGCGAAATAATTCTCCTCGAGCGGGAAGTCGCAGGTCAGCTTCTCGAGCCGCGCCCGCAGCACGTCGGCCATCGGCTTGCCGCCCGCGAGCGCGTCATATTGCGCCGGCGGAATGCCCAGCCCGAACAGCGACGAGCGCTGGTCGGTCACCCAGCGGATGAACTTGCGGTCGAAGAAGGGCGCGAATTTCGCCTCGAAGATCGCGCGCTGTTCCTCGACCGTCTTTGCCGCGAGAAGCTGGCGCGGATCGATGCGGTGCATCCGCGCCACCAGATGCGCGAGCCCGATGAAATTGCCGAGCAGTCCGCGCTTGTAGAGCCCATGCGCAAAGCCGTTGATCCGGCGGCGCCCGACGAGGTCGCGGCCCTCCCAATAGCGGCGACTCGTCTCGTCGAGATACGGGCGGACGAAGGCGCGGTAGTCGGCGATGTTGGCGCTGCTGTCGGCATCGACGAAGAAGCGGCGGAAGCTGTCGTAGTCGGGCAGACGCCGGATCGCGACACGCTTCAGATTGTTGAGCGCGACATGCGCGGTGTTGAGGTCGACCGCGACGATCTCTGCCGGGTTGGCGGTCAGATAGGAAAAGACGTTGCACCCGCCGCTCGCGATCGTCGCGATCCGGTTGCCCGGCCGGATTGCCAGCGCCTCCATGTCGACGACCGGATCCTCCCATATCTGCGCATAGACCAGCCCCTTGAAGGCGAGCGCAAAGGCGCGGTCGAGCAGGCGCTGCTTCTGCTCGGCATCCTCGCGGACGACGGCGGCGGCGATCTTGC
>PNJO01000277.1 GCA_013821905.1 Sphingopyxis sp.
ATTTAATGGGTCCTGACCCTAAGCCATCTTGATTCCGGCGACGCCCCTCTCGACCACGCCCGTCGCGCGCTTCGAAAGGTTGTTCACCGGGGTCGTCACCTTGTCGACGACCATGAAATGCGTCTGCCAAGCGTCGCGGTTGACGTCGCACACGACATAGCCGCGCTGGTCGTTGGCGAATTTGAGTTCGGGATTGAGCTTCAGCCAGTCGTCGGTGCCCGCGCGCCTGTCGCTGCCGTCGCCGCCGCTCGAGATCGAGGTCGCGACAAATTCGGCGCCGACAACCTTGTCCTTCAGCACCAGGTCGCCGCAGAAATTCTGGTGTTCGTCGCCGGTCAGCACGACGCAATTGTCGAGCCCCGCGAAGCGCGACAGGATGCGCTCGCGCGGCGCTTCATAACCGGCCCAGCTGTCGAGATTGAGGATCTTCGCCGGCTCATCGGGCTTGCGGCGGCGGTCGAGCGACATCATCGTCACCTGCTGCGCGATCGCGTTCCACGTCGCGCCGCCCTTGGCCAGGTTGCGCGCGAGCCAGTCTTCCTGCGCCTTGCCCAGCACCTGCGCATCCTTGGCGAACACCTCGGTGCAAGCGGGCTTGAAGCCGTCGCCGCACGGCTGGTCGCTGCGATATTGCCGCGTGTCGAGCAGTTGCATCGCCACCAGGTCGCCATAGCGGAACTCGCGGTGCGCGGCGACCATGCCGCCGCGCGGGAGCAGCGCCTTGCGGACGGGCATATGTTCGTACCAGGCCTGCATCGCCGCCTGCTTCTTGAGCATGAAGATTTCGGGCGGGGCGGCGTCGGGATCGTTGCCGGACAGCCCCATCTTCCAATTGTCGACGTCGGACACCCAGTCGTTGCGGATCTCGTGATCGTCGAAGCTCGACAGATGGGCATGGGTGGAGCGGACCGCCTGCTGGTCGATGTCGAGCAGGGTCTGGGTATAGGCGCCGCGGAAATCGGTCAGGTCGACCAGCGCGCGCTGCGCATAGCGGCGCACGGGGCGGATCGGCAGGCCGCTGTCGTAGAGATAGTCCTGCTGATATTCATAGATGAAGTCGCCATAATGATAGACGAACGCCAGGTCCTCGCGCGCCAAATGGCGATAGGCGCCGTAGAAGCCCGATTCAAAATGCTGGCATCCCGCGACGCCGAACTTGAGCGCGTCGACCCGCGCGCCGGACGCGGGCAGGGTGCGTGCGCGGCCGCGCAGGCTGCGCTCGCCGCCCGCGGTGAAGCGGTAATAATAGGGGCGGTCGGGCTGGAGCCCCGCAACCTCGACATGGACGCTGTGCGCCAGCTCGGGGCGCGCGAGTTCGGTGCCCTTCGCGACGACGTCGCGAAAGCCCGTGTCGCTCGCGACTTCCCACTCGACGGGGACGTTGGCGAGCGGCATGCCGCCGTGGCGCTCCATCGGATCGGGGGCGAGGCGCGTCCAGATGACGAAGCCGTCGCTCGCCGGATCGCCCGCCGCGACGCCGAGGCTGAACGGAAAGTCGCGGAACGGGCCCTGCGCGCGGACGATCGCGGGCGCGGCAAGGCCGGCGAGCGTCGCTCCGGCAAGAAAGTGGCGGCGGTTGAACATGATGGGCTCCGTAGGCGCGAATCGATGAAGGCTCGATAGACGAGCGGAGTGTTACATCAATGCGTCGCGTGCGTCAGAACCAGAAGCGCAGCCCCGCAACGAACGCCGGGCGCGAAGGATCCTCGCCCGCAGCGCGGGCGAAACGCGCGGACTTGCCGACCTTGCGTTCCCAGACGAAGCCCAGATAGGGCGCGAATTCGCGCTCGATCTCATAGCGCAGGCGGATGCCCAGTTCGACCTCCGACAATCCGGCGCCGATGTCGCTTTCGGCGATATCCTGCGCTGCGAAGCTCAGTTCGGCCCGGGGCTGCAGGATCAGGCGCTGGGTGATGCGCTGGTCATAGCTGCCCTCGAAGCGCGCGGTGACGTCGCCCTTTTGCGACAGGAACAGCGCGCCCTCGATATCGAACCAATAGGGCGCGAGGCCCTCGAAGCCGGCAACGGCGTGGGTCGGCGATGCGCCGGGGCCGAAATCCTGCCGGACCCCGGCCTGGAAATCGAAATAGGGGCCGATCGCATGGCTCCACAGCGCCTGCGCCTCGCCGCCCTCGAACGCGCCGCCGAAGTCGCCTTCGCCCTCGCTCTTGAGCACCAGCCGGTCGATGTCGCCGCCGGTCCAGGCTTCGGCGTCCCAGACATAGGCTTCCTTGCCCTTGCCGGCGCGAAGCTCGGCCTGGTCGATCATGACCTTCGACACGGTGCCGCCGCCATGTTCGGCGTAAAGATGCGCGCGGGCGGCGCCCATCGCCGCGGCCCCGAAGATCGCATCGGCGGCGCCGACACGCGGCGCGGGCGGGGCGGGGGCGTCGCCCGCGGGAAGATCGGTGCCGTCGGCGGTGGGCGGCGGCGGCGCGGGTTCGGCCGGCGTGCAATGCCCCATCGCCGCATGTTCGGGCGGACAAGCGGGCGGCGGCGGGGGCGGCGGCGGCGCCTCTGTCTTCGGCATCTCGCAATGGCCCATCGCGGCATGTTCGGCCGGGCAAGATGGATCGCCG
>PNJO01000278.1 GCA_013821905.1 Sphingopyxis sp.
CCCCGCGGGGCATGAAGCGAAACTGCACATCACCGGCAACCCGGTGCGCGACGAGATTATCGCGATCCGCGACGACGGTTTCCCGCCGCTGCCCGAGGACGGCATCTTCCGTCTGCTCGTCGTGGGCGGCAGCCTCGGCGCGACGGTGCTCAGCGACATCGTGCCCGCCGCGATCGCGATGCTGCCGCGCGCGCTGCTCGACCGGTTGCAGATCGTCCAGCAGTGCCGCGAGGACGATATCGAAGGCGTGCGCGCCAAATATGCCGACCTCGGCGTGGCGGCCGAGTGCGCCTCCTATATCACCGATTTCCCCGAGCGGCTGCGCTGGGCGCATCTCGTCATCGCGCGCGCAGGGGCCTCGACCGTTGCCGAACTCGCCTGCGCGGGGCGTCCGGCGATCTTCGTGCCCTATCCCAGCGCGATGGACGATCACCAGACCTACAATGTCGTCGATCTGGTTCAGGCGGGCGGCGCGATATCCTTCCAGCAGCCCGATTTCACGCCGGCCGAGGTCGCCAAACATATCCAGCGCATGGCGCTCGAACCCGGCGCGCTCGAAGAAGCGGCCGAACGTGCGGCAAGCTGCGGCCTTCCCAACGCGACGCGCGATCTGGCCGAACTGGTCGAATCGCTCGCCGCGCCGCCGATGATGGACGTGATCCGCGTCGGTTCGCCGTCGCGTAGCGCGGCGGTAGCGGGCGGCGTCGCCGCCACCCGCGCGGGAGATAAATGATGCGCGGCGTCGCGACCGATATCGGCACTATCCACTTCATCGGCATCGGCGGCATCGGCATGTCGGGTATCGCCGAGGTGATGCATAATCTCGGCTATCAGGTGCAGGGCAGCGACATCGCCGATAGCTATGTCGTCGAGGGCCTCCGCAAGCGCGGGATCAAGGTCGCGATCGGGCATGAGGCCTCGAACGTCGACGGCGTGGCGGTCGTCGTGACCTCGACCGCGGTCAAGCGCGGCAACCCCGAGGTCGAGGCCGCGCTGGCGCAGCGCATCCCGCTCGTCCGCCGCGCCGAAATGCTTGCCGAGCTGATGCGGCTCAAATCGACCGTTGCGATCGCCGGGACGCACGGCAAGACGACGACGACCAGCCTTGTAGCGGCATTGCTCGATGCGGGCGGGATCGACCCCACCGTGATCAACGGCGGCATCATCAACAATTACGGCTCGAACGCGCGGCTTGGCGACAGCGACTGGATGGTCGTCGAGGCCGATGAGAGCGACGGCAGCTTCCTGCGCCTCGACGGGACGATCGCGGTCGTGACCAACATCGATCCCGAGCATCTCGATCATTATGGCAGCTTCGACGCGATCAAGGACGCCTTCGTCGAGTTCATCGAGAACGTGCCCTTCTATGGCGCTGCGATGCTCTGCCTCGACCATCCCGAGGTGCAGGCGATTATCCCGCGCATCCGCGACCGCCGCATCGTCACCTATGGCTTTTCAGCCCAAGCGGATGTGCGCGGCACCAATGTGACGCCCGGCCCCGACGGCAACCGCTTCGACGTCGTCGTGCGCGACCGCGACGGGAACAGCCGCACGATCGAAGGCATCCATCTGCCGATGTCGGGTCGTCACAATGTCCAGAATGCGCTCGCGGCAATTGCTGTCGCGTTGCACATGGGCGTGTCCGACGACAAGATCGCTTCGGGCTTCAACGGCTTTGCGGGGGTCAAGCGGCGCTTCACCAAGGTCGGCGAGATCGCGGCGGGTGAGGGGAGTTTGACCGTCATCGACGATTACGCCCACCACCCGGTCGAAATCCGCGCCGTCTTGTCGGCGGCGCGCGAGGGCGTCGGCGCGGGGCGCGTCGTCGCGGTCGTCCAGCCGCATCGTTTCACGCGGCTGCGCGATCATATGGACGATTTCCAGCAGGCGTTTAACGACGCCGACATGGTGCTCGCGCTCCCCGTCTATGCAGCCGGCGAAAGTCCGATCGAGGGGGTCTCGTCCGAAGCGCTCGTCCAGGGCCTCCGCGACCGCGGGCACCGCCAGGCGTCGACCGTCGCCGACGCGGGTGCGCTGGCGTCGAGCATCGCCGCCAGCATCGCTGCGGGCGACCTCGGCGCGGGCGACAAAATCATCTGCCTCGGCGCCGGCGACATCACCAAGATGGCGGCGGGTCTGGCGAGCGCAGTGGAGGGCGCGAAGTGAGCACCGCCCAGCCGGTCCTCCCCGGAACGGGGAGGGGGACCATGCGAAGCATGGTGGAGGGGTACGTGCAGTCGCACGCGGCGTATGTCCTCCCGTACCCCTCCACCACCCTGCGGGTGGTCCCCCTCCCCCGTTGGGGGAGGATCGCATGACCGCCACCGCCACCCTCCCAACCGTTCGCGGCAAGCTCACCCCGCAAGCCCCACTCGCCCCGCTCGTCTGGTTCAAGTCGGGCGGCCCCGCCGACTGGCTGTTCGAGCCGAAGGACGCCGACGACCTCGCCGATTTCCTGCGCGGCCTCGATCCCGCCGTCCCGGTGATGGCGCTCGGCCTCGGCTCGAACCTGATCGTCCGCGAC
>PNJO01000279.1 GCA_013821905.1 Sphingopyxis sp.
CGTCCCGCCCGCTTCGATCAGGAAGGGGTTGGTCGGTGGCGCGGTGCCGGGGCCGACGTTCACCGCATAATCCTTGTCCTTGAGGTCGGTGAAAAGATATTCGAGGCCCACCGAGATATTGTTGGTCACCATCAGTTCGGCGCCGCCGCCGGCGCTATAGCCCCAACCGTTGGTCTTGCCATTGTCGGCAAAGCTGTTGGCGCCGTTCGTCGTCACGAACTTGTTGTCAAGCCGCGCATAGGCGCCGCCCCCGGTGACATAGAAGAGCGCGCCGCCGCCGGGCGTATAGCCCGCGCGCAGCCGGGCGCTGGCCTGCCAGTCGGCCTCGCGGCTCATCGTGTAGCTGGCGGGCGTAGTCGAAAAGCCGCTGACGCTGTCGCGCGCCTCGCTACGGCCGCCTTCGACCACCGCGCCGAGTACGAAATTGCCCATCCGCTTGTCGAAACCCAGCCGCGCGAAATATTCGGGACCGTCCTTGTCGTTGCGGCAGCCGACATTGGCGGTGCCGGTCGCCGCGCCGTTGCAGAAGCCCGGCGCGAAAGCGTCCGTCCCACCTGCCGTCGTTACCGTGTCGCCATAGGTGCCGTCGAGGTCGGTATCGAATACCAGCGTTTCGCCGCGATCATTGCCCTGCAACGTGGCGCCGCCGCCAAGCTGGATATAGGCGCCGTTGAAGTCCTGCGACGTGTCTCGGCCGTTCTGGGCCACCGCCGGCACAGCCGCGAGGGATGCCGCCGAAGCAGCAAGGAGAGAGACAAGTTTCATTTTATTCTCCGCTTTTTGAATGACTTTGCAGTCGGCGTAGAAACCCGCGACGATGATTCAAAGTTCCTCGCTGTGCCCGAAACGGGACGAACCGAAACGGAGGTCGCGCCGTTCCCGGCCCTGAAAACCGCCCTTGCCAGCGCCCTTTCCCGCCCCGTATAGCCAAAGCATGAGTCACGATTTGTTCGACAGCGCCACTCCCGCGACCGAAAGCTACAACGCCTCGCAGATAGAGGTGCTCGAAGGGCTGGAACCTGTCCGCCGCCGCCCCGGCATGTATATCGGCGGCACCGACGAGCGGGCGCTCCACCACCTCGCGGCCGAGATCATCGACAACAGCATGGACGAGGCCGTAGCCGGCCATGCGAGCCGCATCGAAATCATCCTCGACGCGGGCAACCGCCTGACCGTCGTCGACAACGGTCGCGGCATGCCGGTCGATCCGCATCCCAAATTTCCCGGCAAATCAGCGCTCGAAGTCATCATGACGATGCTTCACTCGGGCGGGAAGTTCGAGGGCAAGGCCTATGCCACCTCGGGCGGTCTCCACGGCGTCGGGGTCAGCGTCGTCAACGCTCTGTCAACCGACACGGTGATCGAGGTCGCTCGCAACAAGCTGCTTTATCGCCAGCGCTTTTCGCGCGGGACGCCGCTCGGCGGGATCGAGGAACTCGGTCCGACCCCCAATCGGCGCGGGACCAGCGTCTCCTTCGTTCCCGATCCCGAAATCTTCGGCGAACATGGCCGTTTCAAGCCGCAGCGCCTCTATCGCCTCGCGCGGTCGAAGGCCTATCTGTTCGCGGGCGTCGAAATCCGCTGGAAATGCGCGCCCGAACTGATCGGCGACGACACGCCCGCCGAGGCGGTGTTCCAGTTCCCCGGCGGGCTTGCCGATCACCTCAAGGAACAGATCGGCACGCGCGAATGTGCCACGGCCGAGCCTTTCATCGGGCGTCAGGATTTTACGGGCGATCAGGGCCGCGCCGAATGGGCGATCGCCTGGCCGCTGTGGTCCGACGGGTCGTACAGCTGGTATTGCAACACGATTCCGACGCCGGCGGGCGGCACGCACGAAGCCGGCCTGCGCGCCGCGCTGACCAAGGGGCTACGCGCGTTCGGCGAGCTCGTCGGACAGAAAAAGGCGGCACAGATCACTCCCGACGACGTGTTCAACGGCGGCGAGATGATGCTGTCGGTGTTCATCCGCGATCCGCAGTTCCAGAGCCAGACCAAGGACCGGCTGTCGAGCCCCGAGGCCGCGCGGCTTACCGAAAATGCGGTGCGCGACCATTTCGACCATTTCCTGTCGGACAATATGGACCGCGGCCGCGCGCTGCTCGGTCTCGTCCTTGAACGGATGGACGAGCGGCTCAAGCGCAAGGCCGAGCGTGAGGTCAAGCGCAAGACGGCCACCAGCGGCCGCAAACTGCGCCTGCCGGGCAAGCTCACCGACTGTGCCAATGACGGCCCCGAGGGCACGGAGCTGTTTATCGTCGAGGGCGACAGCGCCGGCGGCAGCGCCAAGCAAGCGCGCGACCGCAAGACGCAGGCAATCCTGCCGATCCGCGGCAAGATATTGAATGTCGCGAGCGCCAGTGCCGACAAGATCCGCGCTAACCAGGAAATCGCCGACCTCGCGCTCGCGCTTGGCTGCGGGATGCGCAAGGATTGCGATCCCGACCGGTTGCGCTACGAAAAGATCGTCATCATGACCGATGCCGACGTCGACGGCGCGCATATCGCGACGCTGCTGAT
>PNJO01000280.1 GCA_013821905.1 Sphingopyxis sp.
CGCCATCGTCACGTCGGCGCTGCGGCTGACATATTGCTGCTCGACCGTCGCGACCAGATAGCTGCCGCCGCTGCGCGCGCGATTCTCGAGCCGCCGGTTGACCAGAGCCTGCGCGATGAATTCCAGATAGAGCCGCCGTGTATTCTCGACCGTGTCGACCCGCTTCTGCCACGGACGGATCATCGCGAGCGTCAGCGCGAGCGGCTGGTTCGCCTCGACGATCGAGCGCACGGTCGGCGCCTTGGGGTTGGGCTTGCCGAAATCGGGCTGCGTCGGTGCCGGTCCGTCGCCGCGCCAGTCGCCATAATATTTCGCGATCAGCCGCGCGAATTCGGCGGGGTCGCCGTCGCCGACGATCACCACCACTGCGCGCTCGGGGCGATACCAGCGATGGTGAAAGGCGGCGACCGCATCGGCGCGCGCAGCGGCCAGCGAGGCGTTGGTGCCGATCGGCGAGCGGTCGCCGAGCAGCTGGCCCGCGAACAGATGGCTGTTGATCGCATCGCCGATCCGCTTTTGCGGCCCATCGGATTCGCGAAGTTCGGCCATCACGACGCCGCGCTCGGCCGCAACCGCGGCTTCCGAAACGCCGGGCTCGCGCACCATGCCCGAAAGCAATTTCATGCTCTCGTCGAGGGTTGCCGGGGTGACGCTGGGCAGATCGAGTTGATAAACCGTCTGCGTCGGGGTCGTCTGCGCGTTGGAATCGCTACCGAAAGTCACGCCGAAACGCTGCCAGATCCGCTTCGCCTCACCGTCGGGAATGTGCTCCGAGCCGCGGAAGGTCAGATGCTCGAGCAGATGCGCGAAGCCGCGCTCCTTGTCGGTTTCGAACATCGATCCGACGTCCATGCGCACGCGGATCGACACCTGTCCCGGCGGGACGCCATTGTTGCGCACCGCATAGCGCACGCCGTTGGGCAGCACCCCGAACTGCCACGCCGTGTCGCGCGGAATGTCGCTTCCGGCATAGAGCCAATTGTCGTTCTCGACCCGGCTCGTGGTGCCGGCAGGAGCGGTCGCCTGCTGGGCAATGGCGGGCGTGGCGGCCAGCAGGAGCGCCGTAGCGGCGCAGGCGGCCAGAAGCGACGGAATGGAACGAAGCGGCGTCTGCGGGGGGAGATAGGACATCGGCAGAGCTTATCGCGTTCAAAGCTTGCTGGCCACTGAACTGTCGCCACGCTTGTCGCCGCGGTCCGATCGGATTAGCCAGATGCCATGGAACAAGGCCCCACCGCCCCCGTCGCCGCGATCGTCCAGATGCGCAGCGGCATTGATGCCGAGGCCAATCTCGAAACGATCGACCGCGCGTTGGCCGATGCCGTGGCGCAGGGCGCCGTCATGGCCTTCCTGCCCGAAATGTCGCTGCTTCTCGACCGCGATCGCCAGCGCTCGGCGCCGCAGATCCTGCGCGAGGCCGACAGCCCCTGGCCCGCCGCGCTGCAGGCAATGGCGCGGCGGCACGGGCTGTGGCTGCATACGGGCTCGATACCGCTGCTGGCCGACGACGGTCTGCGGCGCGTGAACCGCAGCCACGTGATCGCGGCCGACGGCAGCATCCGCGCGCGCTACGACAAGATCCACATGTTCGACGTCGATCTGCCGACCGGCGAGAAATGGACCGAATCGGCCGCCTATGAAGGCGGCGGCGAACTGGTCGTCGTCGAAACCCCGTTGGGACAGCTCGGGCTCAGCATCTGCTATGACCTGCGTTTCCCCGAACTCTATCGCGCGCTCGTCGACCGCGGCGCCGATGTCATCGCGATCCCCGCCGCCTTCACCGTGCCGACGGGCGAGGCGCACTGGCACGTGCTGATGCGCGCGCGCGCGATCGAAACGGGGTGCCACGTCATAGCGGCGGCGCAGCAGGGCGTACACGCTGACGGCCGCGCGACCTATGGACACAGCCTGGCCGTCGGTCCGTGGGGGGAAATCATCGCCGAAGCCGGGGAAGGCGGCGGAGACTATCGCCTTGCGTTTGCGCCGCTCTCACCCGGGGCGGTTCAGCGCGCGCGCGAAGCGATTCCCCTCGCCCGCTCGCGGGCATCGCGCAACATCGCGCTCTGACCGGCGAAGCATGTGATCGGAGCCGGATGGTTTCGGCGCCCATCCACCCGTCGATTTTTCCCTTGCCCAGACGCACAAAGGGCCCCGAGTTTCCTCGGGACCCTTTGGTAACTGTATCGATCAGCCGTTGATTACGGGCTGGTCGGGGCGTCGTCGTTGTTGTCCGACGCGATCACGATGCCAGCGATGATAGCTGCCAGCGCCACGATGGCGATGATCCAGCTGGTGCTGCCTTCGAGTTCGCTCTGGCCGTCAACCGACGAAACCGCACGGGCGCCGTCAACCGCGGGAGCTGCCGAAGCTGCAACCGGGGCCGCGATCATCGATGTCGCTGCGAGGGAGATCGCAGCCTTCTTAAGCAGGTTCATCATTTTCTCCGTCCACTGGATAGTAGTCTTCTCGAATCAGCCCGGACAATCGCCCTAGACTGCTTCTGCATGGCCTCT
>PNJO01000281.1 GCA_013821905.1 Sphingopyxis sp.
TGTCATGTTCGAGGTCGCCGGTCGGCGCGCGCGAGCATTCGGTGATATGCGTCGGCAGGAAGCCGTTCATGTCGCCCGCCGACGACATCTTGATCTCGGGATGCTCGGCGACGATCTGGTCGAACAGCGGCCGCCAATGGGTGTCGGCCCAGTCGCACAGCGTCGTGCGGAAACGTTCGGGGTTCGACCCCGGCACGCGCACATAATTGGTATCGAAAAGCTGGTCCATCGTCAGCCGGCCGTCGGCGAGCGACTCCTCGGCGATCGCGACGAAACGGTCGCGGACCCGCGACGCCAGCTCGACGATCGCCGAATCCCGGGGAGACACGCCGGCAGAGATCACCGCGTTGAACATGCGGTTCGACACATGTTCCATCGTCAGGATCGAATCGCGCGTACCGTCGAGGGTCGCGCTGTTGTCGCGCACCGAGGTGACGACGCGGTCCATCGCCTCGCGCACCTTGGCGCCATTGGCGTGCACCATCGCGCTCGACTGGGCGATGCGGTCGCTCTGGTCGTCGAGCAGCGCGACGAGGTGCGTCGCATCGTGCAGCGCGTCGGTGATCGTTTCGAACTGCGCCTCGGCACGGCTCGACTGTTCGACCCCCGACTGGATTTCGGCGACGAGCCCCGAGGCCTCGGTCGCAAGGCTGCCGATCGAACGGCGGATCTCGTCGGTCGCGCTGCGCGTGTTCTGGGCAAGCTTCTTTACCTCGGCGGCGACGACCGCGAAGGTCCGGCCCGCGTCGCCCGCGCGCTCGGCCTCGATCGCGGCGTTGAGCGCGAGCATGTTGGTGGTCTTGGCAATCTGCTCGATCGACTGGCTGACCTGCTGCACCTGTTCCATCACAGCGGCGAAATTGGTCACATGCTGGCCGAGCCGCGCGACGAGGTCGATCACCGACCGGAATTCGCTGACCGCGCCGTTGACGCGCTCGGCGCCCACGTCGAGCTGTTCGCACGCGCGCGCGGAGAGGAGCTTCGCCTCGTCGGTCGAATCGGCGATCTGGCGCTGGTCGGCCTCGAGGCTGACGACATATTCCTCGAGCCGACCGAGCTCGGCGATCTGCCGCTCCATCTGATCGGTCGACCGCTTGATCCGCCCCGCGGCATCGCTGCACCCGACGGCCAGTTCGCCGCAGTCGCTCGCCACCGACTGGTCGAGCAATTGTGCGGCCGGGTTGATCGGATCGAATTTCATTGGCTTGCCCACGTCCCTGAATGATCGCGAAGCTATGACGGGCAATGGTTAACGGGGCGTCAATGCCATGCGACGGGCAACGACCGCCCGGGGGATGGGGAGCGGCCGCAACCGGCCAACTACCCCGCCTCACCACTTTCCGTAAACGTAAAGTGATTGCGCCCGCCGCCCCGACAGGATAGTCCTGCCCTTCATGTTTTTCGGCTTTCTCGACGAGCTTCGCGCCGCGGGCATTCCCGCCAGCCTGAAAGAGCATCTGATGCTTCTCGAGGCGCTCGACCGCGAGGTGATCGACCGCAGCCCCGAGCAATTCTATTATCTCTCGCGCGCCATCTATGTGAAGGACGAGGGACAACTCGACCGCTTCGACCAGGTGTTCAACAAGGTCTTCCAGGGCATCCTGTCCGACTATGGCCAGAACCCGGTCGACGTGCCCGCCGACTGGCTGAAAGCCGTCGCCGAGAAATTCCTGACGCCCGAGGAAATGGCGGCGATCGAATCGCTCGGCGACTGGGACAAGATCATGGAGACGCTGAAGGAGCGGCTCGAAGAACAGCAGAAGCGCCACGAGGGCGGCAACAAGTGGATCGGCACCGGCGGCACCTCGCCCTTTGGGAATTCGGGCTATAATCCCGAAGGCGTGCGCATCGGCGGCGAGAGCAAGCACAAGCGCGCGCTGAAGGTCTGGGAAAAGCGCGAGTTCCAGAATCTGGACAACACCAAGGAACTCGGCACCCGCAACATCAAGATCGCGCTGCGCCGCCTGCGCAAGTTCGCGCGCGAGGGCGCGGCCGACGAACTCGACATTCCGGGGACGATCGACGGCACCGCGCGGCAGGGCTGGCTCGACATCAAAATGCGCCCCGAACGGCGCAATGCGGTCAAGCTGCTGCTCTTCCTCGACGTCGGCGGCTCGATGGACCCGTTCATCAAGCTCTGCGAAGAATTGTTCAGCGCGGCGACGAGCGAGTTCAAGAATCTGGAGTTCTTCTACTTCCACAACTGCCCCTATGAGGGCGTGTGGAAGGACAATAAGCGCCGCTGGTCGGAGCGCCATCAGATGTGGGATATCCTCCACAAATATGGCCATGATTATAAAGTGATCTTCGTCGGCGATGCGTCGATGAGCGCCTATGAAATCACCCATCCGGGCGGCAGCGTCGAGCATTTCAACGAGGAATCGGGCGCGGTCTGGCTCCAGCGCATCACCCATGTCTATCCCGCCGCGGTGTGGCTGAACCCGATCCCCGAGGCGCATTGGGGCTACACCCAGTCGGTGAAGCTGATCAAACAGCTGATGAACGA
>PNJO01000282.1 GCA_013821905.1 Sphingopyxis sp.
AGCGCGAGCGTCCAGTAACCGACATCGGCGTTCCAGCTCGCGCGCAGGATCGACATGAACGCCATCCACAGGATGCCGGCCGAGATGGTGATGCGGACGTCGATCTTGGTGATCAGCCCCGCCGCGACGGGCGACAGAAGCACCGCGAACACGCCGAGCCAGGCGACGATGAAACCCGTCTGCGTCGCGGTATAGCCCGCCACCTGTTGCAGCCAGAGCGGCGTCAGCACGACCTGCGCAAAGAAGGCGCCGAAGCCCAGGGATATCGCCATCGTTGCGAAGCTGAAACCGCGGAAGCGGAAGATGCGCAGGTTCACGACCGGATTGGCGTCGGTCAGTTCCCAGATCACGAAGGCGGCGAAGCTGATCGCGGCGACGATCGCGAGCCCGACGATCCAGGTCGACCCGAACCAGTCGTGCTCGCGGCCGGTGTCGAGCATGATCTGGAAGGCGCCGACCGACACGACGAGCAGGATCAGGCCGACGACGTCGATGCGCGCCTTTTCGCGCTTGGTCTCGAAGGGCGTCAGCAGCGTGAAGACACCGAAGGCGCAGATCGCGACGACGGGCAGGTTGATGAAAAAGATCCACGGCCAGGTCCAGTTGTCGCTGATCGTCCCGCCGAGGATCGGGCCGAGGATCGGCGCCGTGGTCGTCGTCATCGCCCATATCGCAAGGCCCACACCCGCCTTTTCCTTGGGGAAGATGCGCAGCAGCAGGATCTGCGACAGCGGCATGAGCGGGCCGCCGGCGAGCCCCTGGAGCACGCGGAAGAGCACCAGGGCATCGAGTGTGCGCGAGACGCCGCAAAGGAAGGAGAAGATGCCGAAGCCGATGATCGAGATCATGAACCAGCGCACGGTTCCGAACCGCATCGCGAGCCAGCCGGTGAGCGGCACGCTGATCGCGTCGGCGACCGCATAGCTGGTGATCACCCACGTCCCCTGCGTCGGCGACACGGCGAGCCCGCCCGCGATATGCGGGACCGAGACATTAGCGATCGTCGTGTCGAGCACGACGACGAAATTGGCGAGCGCGAGCGCGAAGGCCGCGACGAGCAGCCGGACGCCGGTGAGCGGCTGCGGCTCGGCGGGGATCGCGGCGGCGGGGGCGGCGGCGCTGGCCATGACTCAGTTCCCGCGCGTGTCGATCGTGGCTTCCATCGAGAGCCCGACGCGCAGCGGATGCGCCTTCAGTTCCTTCGGATCGAGCGCGATGCGCACCGGCAGGCGCTGGACGACCTTGACCCAGTTGCCCGTGGCATTCTGTGCCGGGATCAGCGAGAAGGCCGCGCCGGTGCCGCCGGCGATGCCGATCACCTTGCCGCGATAGACGACGTCGCCGCCATAATAGTCGGAGGTCAGCTCGACCGGCTGGCCGACGCGGATGTCCTTGAACTGGCTTTCCTTGAAATTGGCGTCGACATAGGCGGTGCCGATCGGGACGATCACCATGATCGGCGCGCCCGCGGCGATGCGTTGCCCCACCTGCACCTGCCGGTTCGTCACGATGCCGTCGACCGGCGCGCGCAGCACTGTGCGCGCGAGGTCGAGCTTCGCCTTTTCGAGCCGCGCTTCCGCGGCCGCGACGTCGGGAGCGGTGTTGATCGTCGTGCCGCGCACCACCGCCTCGGCGGCGCCGAGATCGCCGCTCGCCGAGCCGCGCGTCGCTTCAGCCGAAGCGATGCCCGCCGCGGCAAGATCGCGCGCCGCAGTCGCCGAGGCCAGCGCCGCGCGCGCCGCGGTCAATTCCTCGCCCGACACCGCGCCGGTGCCCGCGATGCTTTCGCGCCGCGCCAGCTCGGCGCGCGCGCGCTCGACCGTGGCATTGGCGTCGCGCAGCCGGGCGCGCGCCTGCGACACGTCGGCGCCGCGCGCCACGACGCGCGCGCGCGCGGCGTCGGCATTGGCATCGGCCTGTCCGTAACGCTGACGCGCGAGGCGGAGCGCCGCTTCGGCGTCGGCGACCGCGATGCGCTGGTCGGCGTCGTCGAGGATGACGAGGATATCGCCCTTCTTCACGGCCTGCGTGCCGCTGACACGCACTTCCTTGACCGGCCCGGCGATCAGCGCGGTGACCTGCGCCGAATCGGCGCCGACATAGGCATTGTCGGTGTGGACGCGCCCCGCCTGGGTCAGGAAATACCAGAGCCCCCACAGGATCGCGGCCGTCACCACAACGATGGCAAGGATGCGGAGGAACTTCGCGCGTTTGGCGCCGTTGGTTTCGGGAGCGGCTTCGGGAGCGGGGGTTGCGGCTGCAGCCGTATCGTCGGCCATCATTCGTCTCCTGTTGAATTATCGGCGCGATAGCCGCCGCCGAGCGCGCGGGTCAGCGCGATGTCGAGCGACAGCCGCCGCGCCTCGAGGTCGGCGACCGCGCGGCTCAGCGCCACCATGCTGTCCTCGGCGGTGAGCTGGACGATCTGGTTCGAAAGCCCGGCACGGTAGCGCAGCCCGGCGAGGTTCGAGGCCTCGGCCGCCGCCGTCA
>PNJO01000283.1 GCA_013821905.1 Sphingopyxis sp.
CGCTGGCGATCGCGGGCGGCGCTGCTCAAGGGCGCGACCATTCTTGCGTTCGGGCTTTATGTTTTGGTCACGACGATCATGGCGATCTTTGGGACGCGCATCCCGCATGCCGAAACAATGGGTGTCGTGGGTTTGATCGCCCTTGTCGCGAACGGTGCTGTCGCCCTCATGCTCTACCGCTATCGCACGGGCGACGCGAACATGCGCTCGGTTTGGATCTGCTCGCGCAACGACGCCATCGGCAACCTTGCGGTCCTGGCAGCGGCCGCTGGCGTGCTCGGGACCGGTTCACCATGGCCCGATCTCCTCGTCGCTGCCATCATGGCCGCATTGGGGATTTCCGGCGGTGTTCAAATCCTCAAGCAAGCACGCGATGAGTTGGTCGGGATGGCGCGTCCAACTTCTGTCATCGCGCTGAAGACTTTCGCCAGAGATACAGAATAACGTGACTAGATATGACCATAGTCTCAGCGGGCGAAAGAACTCGTTTAATGCTGTTTGGTTGAAGCGCGCGGGGCTTGTCCGTTGATCTTTCGCTTGAATCGCGTAGAGCGACCGCCTGTGCGCAAGCTGCTCGCCTCAATCGCCAGCCTGATGCTGGCCCTGACCCTTTGGGCGGGGACGCACGCGTCCATCGCTTATGCCGCGCAGATCGATGCGTGCGTGACAGTCGTCGATGGCACGTCGGTCGGACATGCCCCCGGGGACGGGGATGAAGTGCCGCGCGACAGCGACAAGGCCACGCCGCATCACCATAGTACCGCGCACGCGCATGATCTTGGCGTGCCTGCGCGAACATGGGCTGCCGCGCCCGCCCTTGGTTCCTCTCAACCGGATGTGGTTCGCCGTGTCGTTGCGCCGTCGTCCTATCTGGCAGGGCGCGACCTGAGACCCCCAATCGCCTGACGTCGCCATCCTTCCGCCCGGCACGACCGTGCGCGGAACATCGCGAACGTCAGGAGTATTCCATTTATGTCTCGTACCCTCGCGGCGCTGCTCGCCGCGACCGTCTGCGTCGGCACCGCCGTTGCGCAGACGCCTTCGGCCGCCTTGGCCGATGCACCGCCCTTAACGCTCGCGGAGGCGCTCGCCGCCGCGCGCGCCCAATCTCCCGGTATCGACGCCGCGGACGCCGGCATCAGGGCGACCGACGCCGCGCGAACGGTCGCGGGCCTCAGACCCAATCCGTCGTTCGAGGCGCAGACCGAGAATGTCGCCGGCTCCGGCCAGTATCGCGGCCTCTCCAGCGC
This sequence comes from Sphingopyxis sp., assembly GCA_013821905.1. Classification (GTDB taxonomy): domain Bacteria; phylum Pseudomonadota; class Alphaproteobacteria; order Sphingomonadales; family Sphingomonadaceae; genus Sphingopyxis. The sequence goes on from PNJO01000283.1 coordinate 1,251, forward strand.
CGAGACGACGGTGGGCCTTGCGCTGCCGATCGAGCTCGGTGGCAAGCGGTCCGCGCGCGTTGCGGTAGCCGACGCGCGGGGCGACCGGGCACGCCTACAGGCGGCAATCGCGCTTGCCGATCTCGAGTTGCTGGTCACGCAGACCTATATCGAGGCGGCGGCTGCCGAACGGAGACTGCTCGCAGCGCGCGAGCAGGTCGGTATCGCCAATGAAGCGCTGCGCGTCGCCAGCGACCGGGTGCAGGTTGGCGATACATCGCCGATCGATCAGCAGCGGGCCGAAGTGCAGGCAATCAACGCGCGCACCGCCGCCGACCGCGCCGAACGCGCGGTCGCGGTCGCGCGCGGCAATCTGGCGAGGCTGATCGGTCGACCGGTGACGGGCGCGCTCGACAGCATCTGGTTCAACGCGATCGGTGGATATGGTCCGGTGCTTCCGGCTCAGGCGTCCGGCACGCTTGCGCTGGTGGCGGCAAAGGCGGACGTCGCCACCGCAGACGCGCAAGTTCGCTTGGCGCGGGCGCAACGCATCCCCGACGTCACGATCAGCGCCAGCGCGCGCCGACTGGAGGCAACCAACGACGTTGCAGCGGTGTTCGGTGTGTCGATTCCTATCCCATTGTTCAACAATGGCCGCGCCGCGGTCGCCCAGGCCAAGGCGGAGCGCGATCAATTCGACGCGCAACGCCGATTGGCGCTGCTAGACACGGAGCGAGCGATTGCGGCGGCGCAGGCCGAAGTTGCCGATGCTGCCGCCAACGCCCGCGCGGCTGGCGGACCAGCACTTGCTGCCGCCCAGGAAGCAGCGCGGATCGCTCGGATCGGCTACGGCCAGGGCAAGTTCGGCCAGCTCGAATTGCTCGAAGCCGAACGGACGCTGTCCGAGACCCGCGCGACCGCGACCGACGCGCTCGCCGCATTTCATGATGCCCAAGCGCGCCTGCGCAGGCTGACCAGCCTCGCGCCCGCCGAGCTTCAAAATTCCGGAGATGATCAATGACGACCTATGCCTTGCGCGCATCGCGCGGTTCGACCGCCGCGTTGCTCATAGCAACCTTTGGCGCGGCTACACTGTCGAGTTGCGGCACAAAGGAGCCAGCTGCACCGACCAACACGGCGGTGGATGCCGAAACGACGAAGGAAAAGGTGCCCGCCGAGACGGTGAAGCTGACCGCTATGGCCATTCGG
>PNJO01000284.1 GCA_013821905.1 Sphingopyxis sp.
CCCGATCAGCATGAGCACGGTGCCGATGACCGCCTCCTTGCCGTTCATGCTGCCCGCACCGGTTCTGAGGTCGCCGCCGATCTTCACATTGGCAAGCTGTCCAACCGTCACGGGCACGCCGCCGCGCGTGGCGACGACGGCGTTACGGATTTCGTCGACCGAGCGGACGCGTGCATCGACGCGCACGAGATAGGCCTCGCCGGCCCGGTTATAGTAGTTGGCGCCGACGGCGAGATTGGCGCGTTCGAGGGCTTCGCCCAGTTCGCTATAGGAAATGCCGTAACTGGTGAGGCGGGTCGGATCGGGCTCGACCACGAAGGTCTTGGCATAGCCGCCGATCGAGTCAACGCCGGCGACGCCGCCGACCGACTTCAATTGCGGGCTGACGATCCAGTCCTGCACCGTGCGAAGATAGCCCGATTTGGCGATCTCGTCGGTGAGGATGTCGCCCTCGGGGGTCAGATAGCTGCCGTCGGGCTGCCAGCCGGGTTGGCCCGCGACCTTCTTGGCGCCCTTCCCGTCGGGATTTTTATAGCCGACGGTATACATGACGACCTCGCCGAGCCCCGTGGTCACGGGACCGATCTGCGGCTGCGCCCCGTCGGGAAGATTCTCGCCCGCCTGGAGAAGCCGTTCGCCCACCTGCTGGCGCGCGAAATAGAGGTCGGTTTCATCGGTGAAGATTGCCGTCACCTGGCTGAAGCCGTTGCGCGAGATCGAGCGTGTCGTCTCGAGCCCCGGAATGCCTGCCAGCGAGATTTCGATCGGGTAGGTTACGAGCTTCTCGATTTCGACCGGCGAGAGACGCGGGTCGATCGTGTTGATTTGCACCTGTTTGTTGGTGATGTCGGGAACCGCGTCGATCGGCAGCTTGGTGAGCTGCCATACGCCGAGTCCCGCGATCACGAGGAAGAGAAAGAGTACCGCCCAGCGCGCGCGGACGGATAGCGCCATCAGTTTCGCGATCACGGTTTATTCCTCCTCGCCCGCGCCCTTGCCGAGTTCGGCCTTGAGCAGGAAAGCGTTCTTGGTCGCGACGATCTGGCCCGGCTTCAGCCCGGAGAGGATTTCGACACGGCCCGCGCTGCGCTGACCGACGGTGACCTGCTGCGCCCGGAAGCCGTCCTTCGTGCGGACGAACACCACGTCGCGGCCTTCGAGCGTCTGGAGGGCTTCGTCGGCGATCACGATCCGGGCCGGCCCACCGGTTTCGGCGCCGCGGCTCGGGAGCAACCGCACCCGGACCGCAAGGCCCGGCTGAAGCGCCCCGGGCACATCGAGCACGGCGGTTGCCGAGCGCGTATCGCCGGACAGGCCGGGGGTCACAGCCCGCACGCGGGCATCGATCGTCCGGCCGTCGGGAAGTTCGATGATCGCACGGTCTCCGGGCGAGAGCCGCTGTGCATCGGCCGGGCCGACGGCGGCCTCGATCTGCACCTTGCTGGGATCGGCAACGCGGAACAATTCGGTTTCGGGCTGAACGAAGGCGCCAAGGCTGGCGTTCTCGGCCGTGATCCGTCCCGAGATCGGGCTTGCCACGATGACGCTGCTGCCATCGCGCGTGACCTGCGCGGCGCTCGCTGCGGCACGCGCGCGCTGCGCTTCGGCCGCGGCGGCCGCGGCTTCGGCTTGCGCCTGCTCATAGTCGACGCGCGCCGACACCTTCTGGTCGAACAGGGTCTTCTCGCGGTGCAGATTTTTCTGCGCAAGCGTCGAGCGCGCATCGGCAGCAATCCGTTCGGCCGCAATCTGGGCGGCGTCGCGGCTTTGCACGATGGCGATCGTCTCACCGGCGCTGACCGGATCGCCGAGCCGCTTGAAGAGACGGGTGACCGCGCCGCCCGCACGGGCGGTGACGATCGCCTCGCCGCTCGGCGCGGCGGTAACGGTCGCTTGCGAGAGGATTTCCGAACCGAGTCCGCCGGCGCCGATCGTCTCGACGCCGATTTCGGCGGCCTTGATCGCTTCGGGCGTGATGGCGAGGCTGCTCGGAAGGGCTTCGCTCGCCGCTTCCTTTTCGCCTTCGGCAGCCGGCGCGGCGGCCGGGTCGGCGGTGCAGCGTGCAACGCCGAAGCCCGTGACGGCAGCGAGTATCATGGCGCCCGCGACAGTGCCGAGGAGACGCTTGTCCTTGGTGATCATATTCTATCTCCGCTGTTGATGCGGTTCGCGCGCCGACCGGCGGCGCACCCCTGTTGACTTGGAAGGACGATGGCGAAGGCGCCTCCGTCCACTGGAAGGCTCGGCGCGCTCATGGCTGATGGTCCGCATCGCCGTCGGCGGCTGCCTGGCGCGAGAGGATGGCGCGGGCTTGGGCCCGGGCCTGGCGCGCCGCGATCAGCTCGGCTTGGGTCGCCGCATAGGCCTGCTGCGCGTCGATATATTCGACGAGCGAGGACTTGCCGGCGCGGTAGCTGAGTTCGGCGAGCCGGACACCTTCGCGCGCCTGCTCGAT
>PNJO01000285.1 GCA_013821905.1 Sphingopyxis sp.
CGCGAGAAGACCGGGGGGCTCGCGGCGGGGCTCGACGACCTGCCGCTGTTCGCTGCGACCATTGCCGAAGCGCCCGCCGCCGCGCAGGATGCGCTTCGCGACGCGCTTGCGGGCATCGACCCCGATGCGCTCGCGCCGCGCGAGGCGCTCGACGCGCTCTACCGGCTCAAACAGATATTGGCCGACGAAAAATGAGCGACCTGTTCGACAATATCGAGGGTCGCCGCGCGATCATCGACCGCCGCGCGCTGTCGGGGCAGCTCGACGAGATCGCCGGCGGGACGAGCGACACCGGCAAGCGCCGCCGCGCGATGGTCGACCTGCTCAAGGGCGCGCTCGAGGACGGGCGTGCCGAGATCGACCGGCGCCTGCTCGTCCATCCTTCGGCGGGGCGGCTCGCGGCGAACGCGACGGCCTTCCTGATCGACCAGCTCATCCGCCTCAGCCATGATTTCACCGTCGATCATCTCTACCCCGCGGGCAATCGTTCGGCGGGCGAGCGCATCACGCTGATCGCGGTCGGCGGCTATGGCCGCGGCGAAATGGCGCCGTTCAGCGACATCGACATCGGCTTTCTGACGCCGTTCAGGCAGACGAGCTGGACCGAGCAGGTGATCGAGGCACAGCTCTACACGCTGTGGGACCTCGGACTGAAGGTCGGCCACAGTTCGCGGTCGCTCGACGAGATGGTGCGCGCCGCAAAAGAGGATCTGACGATCCGCACCGCCCTGCTCGAAGGCCGCTTCATCTGGGGCGACCGCGACCTCTACGATCAGGCGTCGGCGCGCTTCGATGCCGAGGTCGTCGCCGGCAACGCCCGCGCCTTCGTCGCCGAAAAGCTCGCCGAACGCGACGAGCGGCACAAGCGAATGGGCGATTCGCGCTATGTCGTCGAACCCAATGTGAAGGAAGGAAAGGGCGGGCTGCGCGACCTTCACACGCTCTTCTGGATCGGCAAGTTCATTCACCGCGTACGCACCGTTCCCGAACTCGTCGATGCGGGACTGCTGACGAGCCGCGAGCTTCGTCTGTTCTCGCGCGCCGAAAATTTCCTGCTCGCGGTGCGCTGCCACCTGCACACGCTCGCGGGGCGCGCCGAGGACCGGCTGACCTTCGATTTCCAGCCCGAAATCGCGCGCCGGATGCACTTCGCCGACCGGCCGGGCAAGAGCGCGGTCGAGCGCTTCATGCAGCTCTATTTCATCCACGCGAAGGCGGTCGGCGATGTCACCGGCACCTTCCTCGCGCATCTCGACGAACAGATGGCGGCGCGCGGGCGGCGTTTCCTGCCGACGATCCGGCGGCGCCCCGGCAAGCTCCACGGTTTCGTGCTCGACCGCGGCCGGCTCGCGCTGCCGTCGGACGATTTTTTCCGCGAGGACCCGGTGCGGCTGGTCGAGATTTTCGCGCTCGCCGACAAGCACGGCCTCGAAATCCATCCGCAGGCGATGCGCCAGGCGCGCCACGACGCGAAGCTGATCGAGACGCGGGGCGTGCGCCGCATCGCGCGCGCCAACGAGCTGTTCCTCGACGTGCTGACCAGCCCGCGCGATCCAGAAACGGTGCTGCGCTGGATGAACGAGGCCGGGGTGTTCGGCCGCTTCGTGCCCGATTTCGGCCGCGTCGTCGCGCAGATGCAGTTCGACATGTATCACCACTACACCGTCGACGAGCATACGATCCGCGCGATCGGCCTGCTTTCGGATATCGAGCAAAACCGGCTCAAGGACGACCATCCGCTCTCGACGACGATCATGGGGCAGATCCATTCGCGGCGCGTCGTCTATGTCGCGGTGCTGCTCCACGACATCGCCAAGGGGCGCGGCGGCGATCATAGCGTGCTCGGCGCCGAACTCGCGCTGCGCGTCTGTCCGCGGCTCGGGCTCAACGAGGCCGAGACCGAAACCGTCTCCTGGCTGGTGCGCTATCACCTCCTCATGTCGGCGACCGCCTTCAAGCGCGATCTTGCCGACTTCAAGACGATCCTCGATTTCGCGCAGATCGTGCAGAGCCCCGAGCGCCTGCGCCTTTTGCTCGTGCTCACCGTCGTCGACATCCGCGCGGTCGGCCCCGGCGTGTGGAACAGCTGGAAGCGCCAGCTGCTCACCGAACTCTATGATGCGGCCGAAGAAGTCCTCCGCCTCGGTCACAAGCAGCGCGGCCGCGAAGCGCGGATCGAAAGCAAGAAGGAAGCCGTCGCCGCGCTCTTGCAGATGGACGACAAGGGTTTTGCCAGGCTGGTGAAACGCCTCCCCGAAAGCTACTGGATCGCCGAGCCGGTCGAGGTGATCGCCGCCAATCTGCGCCATATCCAGGCCGCCGGCGACGCCCCGCTCCACATCGCCGCGGTGCCCGACGAGGATCGCGGCGCGACGCTGGTGATGGTTCTCGCCGCCGACCATCCCGGGCTTTTCTA
>PNJO01000286.1 GCA_013821905.1 Sphingopyxis sp.
CACGTCCTGCTTCGCGATGTCGGTGATGAAGGTCTTCATCGTCCGGCGCGAGCTTTCGTTCGCCTTGCCGAGCATCAGCTCTTCATAGATGATCCGGTCGATCTCGTCGGCGCGGCTCGCGTCATAGGGCGCGAGCGTCAGCCCGTGGCGGACGAGCCGCTGGCGGAACCAGGGCTCGGTCATCACGTTGCGCGTGCCGACGACAGCCGCCGTCTTGATCCCATCGGCCTTCATCTTCTCGCCCGTCTCGTCGACGATGTGCAGCAAGGGGATCGAGATCGCCGCGGCGACGTCCTCGGCGACCTTGTGCATCGAATTGGCCGCGATCATCAGCGCGGTCGCGCCCGCCGCCTCGAGCCGCTGCGCCGAGGCGATCAGCACCTCCTTCGCATGCGCCCATTGTTCGGGCGTGGTGATGCGCGACAGCTCGCAATAGTTGAGGCTCTCCATCAGGATGGGCGCCGAACAGGCAGTGCCGAGGCGCTTTTGCACCCCCTTGTTGAGATGGCGGTAATAAAGCTCGGTCGATGCCCAGCTCATCCCCCCGATCAGGCCGATCTTGCGCATAAAGTCCCTTATTAAAACACGTCGCCCCCGCGTAGGCGGGGGCCGCTATCGAGGCAGCACAAGGCTGCCAGCGGCCAGTTACGGGTTGGCCATGCCCCCGGCATGTCCAAGGATTGTCCGGGGGACAATCCGACCCGTAACTCCTTCGCAGGGGCGACGATTCTTGTCTAGTGTCCGCTACCGCTGAGCGCCTTGACGATGTCGTCGGCCATCTTCTTGGCGTCGCCGAGCAGCATCATCGTATTGTCCATATAGAAGACGTCGTTGTCGACGCCGGCATAGCCGACCCCGCCCATCGAACGCTTCACGAACAGCACGGTCTTCGCCTTTTCGACGTCGAGCACGGGCATACCGTAAATCGGTGACGTCTTGTCGGTCTTCGCCGCCGGATTGGTCACGTCGTTCGCGCCGATGACGAAGGCGACGTCGGCCTGCGCGAATTCGCCGTTGATATCCTCCAGCTCGAAGACCTCGTCATAGGGGACATTCGCCTCGGCGAGCAGCACGTTCATATGGCCCGGCATACGCCCCGCGACCGGGTGGATCGCATATTTGACGTTGACGCCTTCCTTCTTCAGCTGGTCAGCCATCTCGCGCAGCGCGTGCTGCGCCTGCGCGACCGCCATGCCGTATCCGGGAACGATGATGACATTCTCGGCCTGGCTCATCAGGAAAGCGGCGTCGTCGGCGCTGCCCGGTTTCCACGGGCGCTGTTCCTTCGCCCCGCCCGCAGCAGCCGCGGCGTCGCCGCCGAAGCCGCCGGCGATCACGCTGATGAAACTGCGGTTCATCGCGCGGCACATGATGTAGGACAGGATCGCACCCGACGAGCCGACGAGCGCACCGGTGATGATCATCGCGGTGTTGCCGAGCGTGAAGCCCATCGCCGCTGCGGCCCAGCCCGAATAGCTGTTCAGCATCGACACAACGACCGGCATGTCGGCACCGCCGATCGGGATGATCAGCAGGAAGCCGATCAGGAAGCTCAGCCCGGTAACGGTCCAGAACACCCAGGGCGACTGGTCCTGCGTGAAATAGGCGACGAGACCGATGATCGCGGCAAGCGTGCCGAGGTTGATGATGTGGCGGCCGGGCAGCATGATCGGCGCGCCCGACATATTGCCGTTCAGTTTCAGGAAGGCGATGACCGAGCCCGAGAAGGTGATCGCACCGATCGCGATGCCGAGCCCCATTTCGATGCGGCTGACGGTGAAGATCTGGCCCGCGGCATCGGCGATGCCGAACGCTTGCGGGTTCAGATAGGCCGCCGCCGCCACCGCGACCGCGGCAAGGCCGACGAGGCTGTGGAAGGCTGCGACGAGCTGCGGCATCGCGGTCATCGCGATGCGGCGCGCCATGACAATGCCGATGACGGCACCGATGCCGATGGCAACGAGAATTTCGACCAGTCCGATCGTGTCGAGCCCGCCTTCAGCGGTGACCGGCGCATGGGTCAGCAGCGTGGTGACGACCGCGATCGTCATGCCCGCCATGCCGAAGCGGTTGCCGCGCCGCGACGAGGCGGGCGACGACAGGCCGCGCAGCGCCAGGATGAAGAGCACGCCCGCAACGAGATAGGCGACCGCCGCCCAGGGGTTCACGGCGCCGTGGCCGCCGGCTGCGGCGGAAAGGATGTGCTGAAACTCCATCTCAGCGCTCCTTCTTCTTGTACATCGCCAGCATGCGTTCGGTGACCGCGAAGCCGCCGAAGATGTTGATGCTCGCCATCACCACGGCGGCGAGCCCGAGCCATTTCGACGAGGCCGAACCCGCGGCGGCGCTGGCGATCAGCGCGCCGACGATGAT
>PNJO01000287.1 GCA_013821905.1 Sphingopyxis sp.
GTCGGCCACACCGTCGCCGAGCTGCTGCGCGAACATGGCCGCCCCTATGTCGCGGTCGATGCCGATATCGACACCGTCGCCGCCGCGCGGCGCGACGGCTTCGTCGTCCGCTTCGCCGACGTCGCGCGGCCGGGCAGCCTCGACAAGCTGGGTATCGAACATGCGCAGGCGATCGTGCTGACGATGGACGATCCCGTCCAGCAGCTGCGCATGACGCGCCAGCTGCGCCAAAAATATCCCGACCTGCCGATCATCAGCCGCGCGCGCGACGCCGACCATGCGGGCGCGCTCTATCAGGCCGGGGCCAGCGACGCGGTGCCCGAAACGCTCGAAAGCTCGCTGCAGCTTGCCGAAGCGGTGCTGATCGACCTCGGCGTCGCAATGGGGCCGGTGATCGCCTCGATCCACGACGTTCGCGCCAAGATGCGCCACGACATCATGACGAAGGGCAAGCTCGACCACGAGCCGCGCATCCGCCGGACGCGCCGGCCGCCCATGGACGGCGAAACCGCTTAGCGGCCGCCGGCGGCGCCCTGCGCCGCGCCGAGCGCCCTGGCGTCGGCCAGCGTCATGCCCTTGGGCAGCACCGCGACCGACCATTGGCGCCCGGGCGCCAGATATTGCCGCGCGAGGCGCTGGATATCGGCCGCGGTGATCGACGAAATGTCGCTTTCGATCGACAGCGCCTTGGCCACCACGCGCGGATCGCGCGTCGCGCCTTCGAGCAGATACATCCAGTAGAGATTGCCGGTCGATGCCCGCATCACCTGTTCGCGGATCGGCCCCGCGTTGCGCGCGAGTTCGTCGGCGCCGACCGGATTGGCGACCAGGTCGGCGGCGATGTCGTGCGCGATGGCGTAGAAACGATCGACATCCTTGGGCGCCAGCAGACTGCCGACAAGCAGATAGCCGCCGCTGCCCTCGAACCCCGTCGGCCAATGGCTGTCGACGACCGGGCCATAGCTCGCGCCCTGCTCGGCGCGCAGCCGGTCGAAAAGGCGGTCGTTGAAGATCGCCGCGAGCACCTCGAGCCCGCGCTCGTCGCGCGGCGCCGCAAGCCCGCCGCCGGTCGGCCACGCGGTCATCGCCGCCGCCTGTCCCCTTTCGCCGGTATGGAAGGCGAGGTCGGGGGTCGCCGTCGGCCGGGCAAAGGCGACGCGCTGTCCGCCTGCGGGCTCGAGCACCTTGCGCGCCGGCAGCGCGCCCAGCGTTTCGGCCAGTATCTTCTTGTAGTCCACCGACGTCATGTCGCCGAACAATTGCACCTCGATCAGCCCGCTCGCGAGGCGCGGTTCCCAGAAGGCGCGGAAGGTCGCCGGGGTCAGCGCCGTGATCGCCGCGCGGTCGGGCGCCGACCAGCGTGCGTCGTCGCCCGTCAGCCAACCGCGCAAATTGCGATCGAGCACGGCGTTGGGCGTGGCATCGTTGAGGTCGTAGCCCGTGAGATAGCCGACCTTCAACCGCTCGATCGGCGCGGCCTCCCAGCGTGGATAGGCGAGCTTGCCGGCGATCAGCTTGAGCTGGTCGGCCAGATCGGCGGGATTGCTTTCGGCCGACAGTTCGAAGGCGTCGTCGTCGATCGCGAAATTCAGCTGGATCTGGCGGCCGTTGGTCGCCTGATCGATCTCGTTCTGTCCCCACGGCCCGATGCCGCTGGCGACCAGCGCATAGTCGCCGGTCCACAGCAGGTTCGGCGCATCGGCGGCAACGCTGCGGTTGCCGGTGCCGAAGCGGACGTTGACGCGCACCTTGCCCGGCTCGATCCGGTTGTTCGAGATCAGCGCGGTGACGCCGTTGGCGAATTCGATCCGCTCGGCGCGCAAGCCCGGCAACGGCGCGGTCGCCGCCACCGTCCCGGGCTGGCCGATCGCGGGAAGCTGCCCGAAATCGGCCTGCACCGCCGTCAGCCGGTCGTCGCGCGCCGCCGCGGGCGCTGCCAGCGCCGCGAGCAGCGCCGAATCGCCGCCCGGCACCGCGGTTGGCGTGGTCAGCGCGACACGCGTGACCGGTGCGCTGAAGATCGCCTTGCTGATGTCGAGCATCGTCTGCGGCGTCGCCGAAGCGCGGATCGACCGGAACATGTCGACCTGACCCTGCGGGCTCGCGACGACCTCGTTGATATCGACGGCACGCACCAGATCGTCGGCGAGGCGCGATCCCGCCTCGTTGCGCGCATTTTCCAGTTCCTTGACCAGAAACGCCTGGATCTCGTTCGCCTCGCGATCGATATCCGCCTGCGAGGGCGGGCGGGTGACGGCGTCGGCAATCACCCCGCGCACATCTGCCAGCGCTGCCTTCCAGTCGCCCAGCGGGACGATCTG
>PNJO01000288.1 GCA_013821905.1 Sphingopyxis sp.
TTCTCGAGCAGCAGGCGGGTCAGCGCAATACGGCGTTTTTCACCGCCCGAGAGGTTCTCGACGCCCCAGTCGCCCGGCGGGCAACGAAGCGCTTCCATCGCGATTTCGAGCTGGTTGTCGAGCGTCCAGCCGTCGACCGCGTCGATCTTTTCCTGAAGCGTGCCCATCTCTTCCATCAGCGCGTCGAAATCGGCGTCCGCGGGCGGATCGGCCATCAGCGCGCTGATCTCGTTGAAGCGGTCCATCATGTCGGCGACGGGGCGGACACCGTCCATGACATTTTCCTTGACCGTCTTCGTCGGGTCGAGCTGCGGTTCCTGCGCCAGATAGCCGACGCTGATCCCCTCGCCCGGCCACGCTTCGCCGGTGAACTCCTTGTCGATACCGGCCATGATCTTCATCAGGGTCGACTTGCCTGTGCCGTTCGGGCCGACGATGCCGATCTTGGCATCGGGGTAGAATTGCAGGCTCAGATTGTTGAGCGTCGGCTTTTGCGCGCCGGGATAGGTCTTCGACAGACCCTTCATCACGAAACTATATTGGGCGGCCATGAAAATGCTCCGGTGTGGGCTGGGCCGCGATCCGCGGCCGGGAGAGTTGGGCGCCGGTTAGCGAATGGGCGCGCGGTTGGCAATCGGCGCTTGCGCCCGCGGGGCGGCTCGCTACGACAGCGGCATGAAAGCCATGCCTCCCCTCGCCCGCTTCGCCGGGACCGCCGCCCTGCTCCTCGCCACCACCAGCGCCTCCGCCTCGCTCCCGCCGCCACCGAGCGCGGTCGATCTGGCGCAACAGGGGCAGGACCCGGCCTGGACGATCACCGAGGGTCTGACGACGGAGATCGGCCCGCGCATGGCCGGCACCGAAGCCGAAGCCGCGGCACGGCGCTGGGCGGTCGCGCGGTTGCAGGACATGGGCTTCGCCAATGTGCGCGAGGAAGGGTTCGATATGCCCGTATGGGTGCGCGGGACCGAGGAAGCCTGGCTGACCGGCCCCTTTCATGCGCAAAAGCTCGCCATCGCGGCGCTCGGCAATTCGGCCTCGACGGGTAGCGAGGGCATCGAGGGCGACATCGCCTATTTCGCCAGCTTCGACGCGCTCGCAGCTGCACCCGACCATCGGGTGAAGGGCAAGATCGTCTTCATCGACCACAAGATGCAGCCGACGCAGGACGGCAGCGGCTATGGCTATTACGGCCGAGGGCGTTTCACCGGGCCTAATGTGGCGGCGAAAAAGGGCGCGATCGCGATCGTCATCCGCTCAATCGGCACCGACGCGCACCGCAATCCGCACGCCGGCGTCACCAACTTCGAGCCCGGCGTCAAGCCGATCCCGGCGGGCGCGATCTCGAATCCCGATGCCGACCAGCTGGTGCGCCAGTGGCAGCGCGCGCAGCAGATGCGCGCGAAGGAAACGCCGCTTGGCTATGTCGCCGAGGCGCTGCGCATGAAGCTCGTCCTGACCCCGCAGAACCTCGGCACCCGCAAATCGGGCAATGTCGTCGCCGAAGTTCCCGGCAGCGACCCGAATGCGAGCCCCGTCATCGTCGCCTGCCATCTCGACAGCTGGGACCTCGGCACCGGCGCGATCGACGATGCGGCGGGTTGCGGTATCGTCACCGCCGCCGCCTATCATGTAAAGAGCGCGGGCCAGCCGCGCCGGACGATCCGCATCCTGTGGGCGGGCGCGGAAGAAGTCGGTGTATTCGGCGGCAAGGCCTATTTCGACGCGCACGGGACCGAGAAGCACGCCGTCGCGCTCGAATCCGATTTCGGCGCCGACCGTGTGTGGCGGATCGACTTCAAGTTGCCCGACAGCGCCAAGGCCTTGTCCGACCGGCTCGCCGCCGCAGTGATGCCCTTTGGCGTCGTACGCGGCCGCCAGCCCGCTAACGGCGGCGCCGATATCGGCGCGCTGGTCCAGGCGGGGGTTCCGGCGATCGATCTGGCCCAGGATGGCACGCGCTATTTCGACCTGCACCACACGCCCGACGACACGCTCGACAAGGTCGATCCCGCGCAATTGCGACAAAATGCCGTGGTTTGGAGCGCGGTTCTGGCGATTCTTGCGAACAGCGAGGATAGCGAACTTCCGTGACTGTTACGGAGAAATGACAGTTTTCCGCCCGCGCCGACCATCTCAATTATTTTTGTTGACGATTCATGCGGAACGGCTAAATCCCGCGGCTCGCGGTACGGGAAGTTTTCCCGGACGCGTTAAGGCATTTTAGGGAGCCCACACATCATGAAGAAGTTTGCTGCTATCGCCGTTGCTGCCAGCATGTTCGCCCTCGCCGCTTGCGGTGAAAAGGCT
>PNJO01000289.1 GCA_013821905.1 Sphingopyxis sp.
GGGCGCGCACCGCCCTCGGCTATCGCGGCGCGGCAGAGCGCGGTCGCCGGGAAACGCTCCTCGTCGGGCGCCTCGAAATCGAGCCGCGCAATCGTCGCGAGGTCGAGCGGGGCGCAGGGCGTCGCCATCCGCTGCGGCCAGGCGAGCGCGCTCGCAATCGGAATCCGCATGTCGGGCGACCCGAGCTGCGCAAGCGTCGAGCAGTCGACATATTCGACGAGGCTGTGGATCACCGATTGCGGATGGACGAGGATTTCGATGCGGTCGAGCCCGACGGGGAAGAGGTGGAACGCCTCGATCAGTTCGAGGCCCTTGTTCATCATCGTCGCCGAATCGACGCTGATCTTGGCACCCATCGACCAGTTGGGATGCGCGACCGCCTGCGCCGGGGTGACGACGGCCATGTCGGCGGCGCTCATCGTGCGAAACGGGCCGCCGCTCGCGGTCAGGATGATGCGGCGCACCTGGTCGATGCGCCCGCCGGCGAGACACTGGAAGATCGCATTATGCTCGCTGTCGACGGGCAGGATCGTCGCACCCGACGTGCGCGCGACCGCGGTCATCAGCTCGCCCGCCGAGACCAGCGCCTCCTTGTTGGCGAGCGCGACGTCATAGCCCGCCGCCAGCGCGGCCATCGTCGGGGCGAGCCCGGCGGTGCCCACGATCGCCGCCATGACGAGGTCGGTCGGCCGCTGCGCCGCCTCGACCAGCGCCGCCGCGCCCGCGGCGGTTTCGATGCCGGTGCCGGCCAGCGCTTCCTTCAGCGCATCGTGGCGCTTTTCGTCGGCAATGACCGCAATATCGGGCCGGAATTCCTTCGCGAGCTTCGCCAGTTCCGCGACGTCACAATGGGCGGTGAGCACCGCCACGCGCCATGCCTCGCCATCGCGGCGGACGAGATCGAGCGTCGATTGCCCGACCGATCCCGTGGCCCCGAACAGCGAGAGGCGGCGCGGCGTCATCTCAGACCGCGACCCGGACGGCGATTATGCCGGCAAAAGCCAGCCCGCCGAGCAGCAGCGCGACCGGCAAAACGCCGTCGACGCGGTCGAACAGGCCGCCATGTCCCGGGATCAGCTTGCCCGAATCCTTGACCCCCGCGCGGCGCTTCATCCAGCTTTGCGCGAGATCGCCAAGCTGCGCGAGCAGGCCCATGAACAGGCCGATCCACAGCGGCACGCCGACGATGCCCGCGCGGTCGCCGATCGTCGCGCTGGCGATCAGCGCCGCGACCATGCCGCCGATCAGCCCCGACCAGGTTTTCGACGGGCTGATTTTCGGCGCGAGGCGCGCGCCCCCAAAGGCGCGACCGGCGAAATAGGCACCGATATCGGTCGCCCAGACCATGCCGAACACCCAGAGCGCCGCGGTGACGCCCAGCTGGTCGCGAATGAACCACAGCCCCGCCATGGCACCGAGGACCAATATCGGCCCGAGCGCCGTCAGCCCCGCCTTGGCCCCGCCGCTCAGCGTCATGGCACGGACCAGTGCAAACCATTCCACAAGGACGAGCGCGCCGCCGACCAGCAGGAGCAGCCCGAACGCGAGCCCGCCGAACCACAGTGCGGTACCCGCGATGGCGAACAGGATGATCGCCGACCCGATCCGCACCCACAGGTCCGATTTGCCTGCCGCCATGTCCTACAGCCCCCCGTAACGACGATCGCGCCGCGCGAACTGGTCGAGCGCCGCTTTAAGGTCGGCCGGCTTGAAATCCGGCCACAAGATATCGGTGAAATAGAGCTCGGCATAAGCCGACTGCCACAGCAGGAAATTCGAGAGACGCACCTCGCCCGAGGTGCGGATCAGGAGGTCAAGCGGCGGCATGTCCGCGGTATCGAGATGCGCCGCAATCGCCGCTTCGGTGATCGGGCCCTCGGCCGCCGCAGCGGTCGCCGCGCGCACCAGCTCGTCCTGAGCGCCATAGTTGAGCGCCACCGCCAGCGTCGTGCGCTTGTTGCCCGAAGTGCGTTCGAGCGCATTGTCGATCAGCGCGACGACGTCGGGCGCGAGCGCGCGCCAGTTGCCGATCACCTTCAGCTTCACATCGTTCGCGGCAAATTCGTCGAGGTCCGACAGGATGAAGCGCTTCATCAGCCCCATCAGGTCGTTGACCTCTTCCTCGGGCCGCTTCCAGTTTTCGGAGCTGAAGGCGTAGAGAGTCATCGCCTCGATGCCGAGGTCGCCTGCCGCGCGAACGATCGTCCGTACCGCCTCGACCCCGGCCTTGTGACCGGCGACGCGGGGCAACAGGCGCTTCTTCGCCCAGCGGCCATTGCC
>PNJO01000290.1 GCA_013821905.1 Sphingopyxis sp.
TGAAGGCTGGATTGCCGCCACCGACGCCGAAGCGGCCGACCGCCTGCTGACCTCGGCCGGCGCGCTGACCCTCGCCGCCGCGCATCTCGCCAACTGGCGCTGGCGTCACCGGAGCGGCGGGCATAAGCTCCCGACATGACCGACACACCCCGCCACCATATCGCCGCGATCCTGCCGTGCAGCGATCTCGATGCCAGCACCGCCTTTTATGCAAAGCTCGGCCTGTCGGTCGTCAGCGACTATGGCAGCTACCGGCTGCTCGCCGACGGCAAGGGCTGGCAGCTTCACCTGACCAATGAATCGGGGCCGACCTGGCCCGAACGCGACCAGAATCCGTTCGGCCTGTATCTGTACGGCGACCGGGTCGATGAACTGGCCGAGCGCGTGCGCGACGCGATCCTCGGCCCTGAAAAGGCGCCGACGCACAAGCCGTGGGGCATGTACGAATTTGCGCTCTCGGACCCCGACGAAACGCTGGTGCGCATCGGCTGGCCGAGTGCGTTGATCGCCTGACCCTTATCTCGCCTTCATCGGTCCTGCTTTCGCGGGAATGACGAAGGATATGATTGGCACCCTTGTCACTTTGACAATGATGCTTGACTTCATATCGACGGAAATGTAAACCTTGCTTGTCTATCAGATAAGGAAGTTTGACATGTCCCAAAAGGCTGCGAAAATCGAAACCAGCTTCGCGGGCCGCCATCCATGGTTGTGGGCGACCGCCTTCGCGGCGGCGCTATGCGCGATCGCCTATTGCGAGCATCGTGGCGTTCTGGGCGGCTGGCGTTCGCTACCGTTCGTCGCCGCGGCAGCGCTGCTTCTCATCCCGCTGACGAAGGCAACGAACAATCGCCAGGCTGCGGCAGGAGCCCTGTCGCCGGCGACACGGCGATACAACCGGCGCATGCTGATCTGGTCGGTCGGCTATGTCTTGTGCCTGGGGACGGCAATGACCGTTCACAACTATCTCGACCCGCAAGGCGCCCTGCTGTGGGGAATCTCGGTCCTGCCGTCGGTGCCGATGGTCTATTTCGTGTGGACGCTGGCCCGCTATGTCATCGAGGAAGAGGACGAATATCTGCGACATCGCCAGACCAGCGCCGCCCTGATCGGCCTCGCGCTCGTCCTTCTCGTCGGAACTTTGTGGGGCTTTCTGGAAACTTTCGGCGTTGCCCCGCATGTTCCCGCCTGGTGGGTGGTGCCGGTGTGGGCGATCGGCCTGGGGCTGGGCCAGACGATCATGGCGTCGGCCGAACGGCGCGCGGACCGCCCATGAAGAACCGCCTCAAAGTCCTGCGCGCCGAACGCGACTGGAGCCAGCAAGATCTTGCCGAGCGGCTGCAGGTGTCGCGCCAGTCGGTCAACGCGATCGAGACCGGCAAATACGACCCGTCGCTTCCGCTCGCCTTCCGCATCGCCGACCTCTTCGGCCTGCCGATCGAGAATATTTTCATTCGTAACGATTAATCCGACCGCATTGTCGCGCCGCCCTTGCGGGCCGCGCGGGCGGGCGCTAGGGCGGCGGCAGCCGGAAAGGAGCCTCCCCCCATGTTCAAGCGCCTGTTCGTCGATCACCCGAAGAGCGTCGATGAAAATTACATCGAGCATTTCGGCGTCGCCTCGAAATTCGGCGTGACGATGATCTATGGCGGCGTCTGCGCGCTGATCCACGCGATCGTCCCCGGCTGGTGCATCACCACCGGCAGCGACACGATCAAGCGGCTCAACCATATCATGGTCGAACAACGGCGCGCCAAGGGGCAAGCCGTGGTCCAGATGAACACGATCGACTGGGTAATCTGACCCCGGTGGACGCCGCTCCCGCTTATCTCGACCGCCCGGGCCGCCCGCGGCTCGCCTATCGCTTCGCGCCGGGCGCGGGTCCCGCGATCGTTTTTCTGCCCGGCTATATGTCCGACATGGCAGGCGGCAAGGCGACCGCCTTGTTCGACTGGGCCGTCGCCGAGGGCCAGGCGTGCCTGCTCCTCGACTATGCCGGATGCGGCCTGTCGGACGGATTGTTCGCCGACCAGACGCTGCTCGACTGGCGCGGCGACGTCCTCGACCTGATCGACGCGACGGCCGACGGGCCGGTGATCCTCGTCGGATCGTCGATGGGCGGATGGCTGATGCTGCTCGCCGCGCTCGCGCTGGTCCGGCGCGACGGTCCGGCGCGCGTCGCGGGACTCGTCGGCATCGCCGCCGCGCCCGATTTCACCGACTGGGGTTTCAGCGCTGCCGAGAAGGCGATCATCCTGGCGGAGGGTGCGCTCGCCGAGG
>PNJO01000291.1 GCA_013821905.1 Sphingopyxis sp.
TTCGCGACCTGGCCGGTGACGGGCCGCCGCCGCGCCTCCGTCATGTCGGACGCGCGCAGAATCTGGCGGGAATCGCGCTGGCGAAGCGGCATCCGCGCTAGATTTTTCATGCGATCGCAATTTCGGAACAATCGCCGCAAGGCGCGAACGGCGGCCGCCGAGCGGACGCGGTAACGACACTCCATCAACACTAGAAGGAGTTGTTGTCATGAAAACCTGGTTCATCACCGGCGCATCGCGCGGCTTCGGGCTTCGCATCGCCAGACTGGCGCTCGAGCAGGGCGACAATGTCGTCGCGACCGCGCGCCGTGCCGAAGCCGTCATCGAAGCGCTTGGCCCGCGCGAACGGCTGCTCGCGCTGCCGCTCGACGTCACCGACGAGGCGCAGGCCAAGGCCGCAGCGGCGGCGGCGGTCGAAGCCTTCGGGTCGATCGACGTGCTGCTCAACAATGCGGGCTTCGGCCTGCTCGGCGCGGTCGAGGAGGCGAGCGCGGCCGATGTCGAGGCGGTGTATCGCACCAATGTGTTCGGCCTGCTGGGCGTCACCCGTGCGGTGCTGCCGACGATGCGCGCGCAGCGCTCGGGCCGCATCCTCAACATCTCGTCGATCGGCGGCTATCGCGGTGCGGCGGGTTTCGGCGTCTATTCGTCGACCAAATTCGCGGTCGAAGGGCTGTCCGAAGCGCTCCACGCCGAACTCGCGCCGCTCGGCGTGCATGTCACGGTCGTCGAGCCCGGCTATTTCCGCACCGACTTCCTCGATGCGACATCGCTGACGGTCAGCGGCGACGAGATTGCCGACTATGCCGAAACCGCCGGGCGCGTTCGCCGGGTGGCGGCAGACCTCAACCACGGGCAGCCGGGCGATCCCGACCGGCTTGCGCAGGTGCTCGTCGATTTCGCCGATGCGGCGAACCCGCCCGTGCGCCTGCCGCTCGGTAGCGATACGGTCGCCGCGATCGAGGCGAAGCATGTCTCGGATGCCGAGATCGTCGCCAGGTGGCGCAGCGTGTCGGTGTCGACCGATTTCGCGGCGGCTGAGGCTGCCTGAGCGTCGAAAGCCCCTCCTCTTCAGGGGAGGGGTTGGGGTGGGGCTGTCGGCCTTGCGCCATGTCGCTGGCCCCTCCCGCTGCTACTAACGAACAAGTTCGTAAGTCTCGCTGCCCTCCCCTGAAGGGGAGGGCGTTTTGTTGTTTCTATAACCGCCGCCGGAACTCGCTGGGGCTCATGCCCACGGTCTTGCGGAAGCTTGCGGCGAAGGACGACGGCGTCTGGTAGCCGACGCAAAGCCCGACCTCGGTGACCGGCAGGTCGGGGTCGGAAAGCAACTCCTTGGCGCGCGCGATGCGCATCATCGTCAGCGTCTCATGCGGATTACGCCCCGTCGCCTTCTTGAAGGCGGTACAGAAATGGAAGCGGCTGAGGTGGACGAGCGCCGCGAGCTCGTCGAGGCCGATCTCTTCCTCCATCCGGCTGCGCATATAGGTGACGACGCGCTTGACCTGCCAGTCGGCGAGCCCGCCGCGTTTCTCGGCGGGATCGGGGAGTGCGCCGAAGCTCGAATGCGCGCGGACGAGCTGGGTGCAAAGCAGGTCGATCGCCTGTTCGGCGAAGAGGCGCGAGGTCTGTTCCGCGGCCATCGCCTCGTTGCTGAGCATCGTGACCAGATGGACGGTCGTCGGGTCCTCGAACGCCACGCGGTGGAGCAGGTCGAAGCTGCGGCCGTGCGTCATCTCCTCGACGGTCGATACCAGCCGTTCCTGGGTCAGATAGACATGGCTGACGTCCGAATTGCCCGAAATGTCCCAACGGCCGTCCTGCCCCTTGGGGATGATAACCATCGTCCCCTGGCGCGACCTTGCGCGCATGTTGATGCCGTCCGCCGCGCGAAGGCTCATTTCGCCGTCACCGCCATGATGCGCGACGATCACATGCGCGGGGAGCGCGGCGAGCGTGTCGTGGACGGGGCCGTGCTGCCAGCGACCGGTGACCAGCGTGTCGCCGCGCAGCCCGTCGGAGAGGGTGACGGGCGGCCGGTCGAGGATGCGCGCCATTCCCTCGAGCGAGCCTTCCGAATCCCTCACATGATGCATCGCGCGCGCCGCGGTCATCGGTGCCGGAACCCCTCCAAAGCAGTCTGACGAATCGCCGAAGGCCGAAAACCTGCCACGAAGACGCCGCGACCGCAATTTCGGAACAGTCGCCGCAAGCCGCGAACGGCGGGCGAGGGTCGCTCCGGCTATCTCCAATCCATCGGACGCAAACCCGCGCCGAAGCAAA
>PNJO01000292.1 GCA_013821905.1 Sphingopyxis sp.
GCTTCCTGCTGATCTTCACCGTGCTGACCTATCTGTCGTACCGGAACATCTGGGCCGACAAGAAGCATTGAGGATAGAGGGGAGGGCGACCGCTTCGATGATCGCCCTCCCGCCTCGACCGGAGCTCGATCTCGCGTCGCTCGTCCGCACCATCCCGGATTTTCCGAAGCCGGGCATTCAATTCCGCGACATCACCACGCTGATCGGCGACGCCGCCGGTTTCGCCGAGAGCGCGCGCCGGCTCAGCGCACGTGCCGCCGCCTATCGCCCCGACCTCATCGTTGCGGTCGAGGCGCGCGGCTTTCTGTTCGGCGCGGCGATGGCGACCGCGATGGGGCTGGGGCTCGTCCCGGTGCGCAAGGCCGGCAAGCTGCCCGGCGTCACCATCGGCGTCGATTACGAGCTCGAATATGGCGTCGACCGCCTCGAACTGCATGAAGGCGCGGTGTTGCCGGGGCATCGCGTCGTGCTCGTCGACGACCTGCTCGCGACCGGCGGCACGATCCTCGCGACGGCCGCGCTGATGCGCAGCGTCGGCGCCGAAGTAGCCGCCGCGCTGTTCGTGATCGATCTGCCCGACCTCGGCGGCTCTGAGCGGCTGGAGGACGCCGGACTGGCCTGCGAGACGCTGATCGCCTTTGACGGTGACTGAGCCCCTCGTTCAGGCTTCCCCGCCGACAAGCGCGATGGCCTCGATCTCGATCCGGAAACCGAAATGCAGCGGGCCGGTCGGGACCACGCTGCGGGCGGGGCGCGTGTCGCCGAAGAACCGGCCGTAGATTTCGTCCAGCTCGCCCCAGTCCTCGATATCGCTGAGATAGACGGTCGTTTTGACGACCTGCGCGCGGTCTGCGCCGGCATCGCGCAGCACCTTGTCCAGATTCTCCAGCGCCTGCGCGGCCTGTGCGCCGAAAGGAGCGTCGGCCAGCGACGTATCGCGGCTCGGTCGCAGCGGGAGCTGGCCGGAGATGAAGATCAGGCCGCCGCCGGCCATGAAGGGCGAATAATGCGGCCCCCGGTTCTCTTGCGCACTCATTCTGGCCCTCCGAAGCTGCTCGCGGCGCAGGATATCAGCCGCCCAAAGAAAAAGCCCGCGCCGAAGCGCGGGCTATGGCTCGCCCCCTTGGCAAGCTCCCTGGCTCTCAGAAGGGGACCCAATTCTGCTTCTTGCGGAACTTCATATAGCCCGCATTCACGCCGAGCCGCGCGCCGACGCCGACGCGGATCGGGATCAGCACGACGTCGCCGCGGCGCAGATAGCTCGCGTTGAAGCCGCCGAGCAGATAGGCGGCGCCTTCGCCCGCCGGATAGCGCTTGTAGAGATCCTCGCTGTCGAAGAGATTATAGACGAGGACGAAGGTGTTGCCGGCATTGGCGCCCGCGTCGAAGCCGATCGAGGGACCGGTCCAGTAGGCGGGAAGTTCGCCCTCGATCTTGTGATGCAGCGTGCCCGAACCGTAACGCACCCCGAGCACCAGCGCGCCGCCGGCTTCGCGGCCGACGATATAGGCGTTGGGCTCGCCCTGCTTCTTGAGGATGTCCTCGATCAGCCCGGCGAGGCCCTGTGCGCCCTTGCCGAACACGCCTTCGGCGGCGCCGATCAGATCGTCCTTCTTGTAGGTCGAGCCGGCCGCCGCCGCGGTCGTCGCAGCGGGCGCGGGATCGGTGGCCGTGCCGTCGGCGGAAACGCCGCCGGTCTGTTCGGCTCCGGTCGCAAGGTCGCTGTCGAGCGATGCATCATAGCCGCCGTCGGCAGGCGTCGTCGGCGCGGGCGCCGGATTGTCGAGGTCGGAATCGATCGCGGTGTTGGGATCGATCGTGGTCATCTGCGCCGCCGCGGGCAGCGGCGACAGCGCGAGGCCGATCGCTGCAAAGGCCGTGACGGCAAAGGTGGTGAACGTCTTGCGCATGTCTATCCCCCAGGGAAACTCCGGCGTCCTGTGCCGTAATTCGGCGTTAATCATGACTCGCTTTGACGGTGGAGCAATGAACGGGCGATGACCCGAGTCGATTTTGCGCCGGACCGAATCGATTTGGCGACGAAATGCCCCGGCTCATGTCGAAAAAGGTCAATGTTAGGCGTTGCGGGTCGCGAAACGCATGGCTATAGCGACCCGCCTAAGCCAGCCTGCCGTTAGCGCGGTGGACCATGCGGAGACGTGGGTGAGTGGCTGAAACCAACGGTTTGCTAAACCGTCGTACTGGTAAATCCGGTACCGAGGGTTCGAATCCCTCCGTCTCCGCCACCTT
>PNJO01000293.1 GCA_013821905.1 Sphingopyxis sp.
TATCCCGGCGACATCATCGGCATTCCGAACCACGGCACGCTACGCGTCGGGGATACCTTGTCGGAACGCACCGACATCACGATCACCGGCCTGCCGAACTTCGCACCCGAAATCCTGCGCCGCGTCGCGCTGGTCGATCCGACCAAGACCAAGCAGCTTCGCAAGGCGCTCGACGACATGGCCGAAGAGGGGATCATCCAGGTTTTCTATCCCGAGATTGGGTCGAACATGATCGTGGGCGTGGTCGGCCAGTTGCAGCTTGAAGTGCTGATCAGCCGTCTGGAGGCGGAATATAAGGTCGAGGCGAAGCTGGAAGCGTCGCCCTGGGACACCGCGCGTTGGATCGCCAGCGACGATCCGGCGGCGCTGAAGGCGTTCCAGGCCGATCATCGCGGTGCGAGCGCTTCGGATCGCGACGGCGCGCCGGTGTTCATGGCGAAGGATGCGTGGGAAGTCGGCTATGTGACCCAGCGCCACCCCGCGATCCGTTTCACCGCGACGAAAGAGCGCGTTTTCGCCGACGCCTCTTGAACCGCCGGGGTTGATCGCAGCGGCCCGATCCGCCACCATGACGTCATCGGCGGCAAAGGTGGGGGTATCGATGCGCGGATGGATTTTGGCGCTCGCGATGATCGCGGGCAGCGTGCCGGCGGCGGCACAGGAGATCGGGCTTCCGGTCGCCCCGGGTTTCTGGACGAACGACACCGAAAAATGTGCGGCCGTCCATCACGGCTATGTGTTCGACGGAAAGCGCTGGGGCGCGCTCTATTATTATGGACCCGGCGGCTCGATGGGCCCGGCGGCCGAACTCGAACCGATCACGCAGACGCGCGCCGTCGCGGACGGCTTCACCCAGATGCAGTTCGGCGGCTATGACGGCGCGGGCTATTTCCGGATCAGATCGCTCGGCCCCGACCGGGCGCTCTATCGGGTCGGCGCGCCCTTTCGCGACGAAATCCAGGAAAGCGACGAGGGGCTGATCCGCTGCAGTCTGGCGTCGCTGTCGCCCAAGATGAAGGCGGCAATGAAGCGCTTCGCGCCCGCGATCGTCAAATAAGGCTGAGCAGATCGGCGGGCGCGGCGACGATGTCCGTCTCGTCCTCCTCCTCGCCCTCGAACTTGCTCAGTGTGACGCCGAGCAGGCGGATGCCCTGTTCGGTCGGGAGCAGGGGGGCGAGGATGGCTTCGCCCGCGGCGAGCAGGCTTGCCCCGTCGAGGATGGCGTGGGGGACGGTGCGCGCCCGCGTGATCGTCTGGAAATCGGCGTAGCGCAGCTTCAGCGTGACCGTGCGTCCGCGCGCGCCCTTCTTCGCCGCGCGATCCCACACGACCGTGCACACATGCGCGAGCGCCTCGCGGATTTCGGTGTCGGTGACCAGATCGTTGAAGAAGGTTCGCTCGCCGCCGAGCGATTTCAGCGGACGGTTCGATTTGACGCGGCGATGGTCGATGCCGCGCGCCAGATTGTGGAGCCATTCGGCGCTGTTCCCGAAATGCTGCGCCAGCCAGCCCATGTCCTGCGCCGCCAGATCGGCGCCCGAAAAGACGCCGAGCCCCTCCATCTTCGCCGCCGTCACCGGCCCGATGCCGTGAAAGCGTCGGATCGACAGCGTCTGGACGAACGCCGCGCCCCGGCCGGGCGGGATGACGGTCAGCCCGTCGGGCTTGTTCTGGTCCGACGCGAGCTTGGCGATGAACTTGTTGTAGGACACGCCGGCAGAGGCGGTGAGGCCGGTTTCCTCGCGGATGCGGCGGCGGATCAGTCGGGCGGTCGCGGTCGCGCTGCCCAGCCCGGCCTTGTCGGCACTGACGTCGAGATAGGCCTCGTCGAGCGACAGCGGCTCGACCTCGTCGGCATAGTCGCGAAAGATCGCGCGGATCTGGTGCGAGATGTCGCGATAGACCTCGAAGCGCGGCGGGACGAAGATCAGCCCGGGGCACTGCCGCTTGGCGGTGATGCTCGGCATGGCCGAGCGGACGCCGAACTTGCGTGCTTCATAGCTCGCGGCCGCGACGACCCCGCGCCGCGACGATCCGCCGACCGCGACGGGCTTGCCGCGCAGCGCCGGATCGTCGCGCTGTTCGACCGACGCGTAAAAGGCGTCCATGTCGACATGGATGATCTTGCGAACGGGCGCCGCCGCGTCTTCGCCGGAAACTGGGTTTTCGCCGTCTTCCACGGTCGCGGCGTAGCATGTTGCCCGAATGTTCTCAACGCCGCGCTTGACGGCGCGCGGCCAAAC
>PNJO01000294.1 GCA_013821905.1 Sphingopyxis sp.
CCCCCTTCCGGTTCGACCCCCCGCGACTGTGCGCGGTCAGCCCATGCTGCGATCGCGATAGGCGAGCAGGCGAAGCGCGTTGGCGACGACGACGAGGGTCGAGCCTTCGTGCGCCGCGACCGCCGCACCGATTCCGAGCCCGAAGATCGTCGCCGGCACGAGGACCACGACGACGCCGAGGCTGACCACCAGATTCTGGCGGATGATGCGGCGCGTCTGGCGGCTGAGCCCGATCGCGAACGGCAGATGGGCGAGGTCATCGGCCATCAGCGCGACGTCGGCGGTTTCGAGGGCAACATCGGACCCTGCGGCGCCCATCGCGATCCCGACGGTGGCGCTCGCCATCGCCGGTGCGTCATTGACACCGTCACCGACCATTGCGACCGGCTGCTGCGCCTTGAGGTCGCGAATGGCGTCGACCTTCTGATCGGGCATCAGGTCGCCCCAGGCCTCGTCGATCCCGACTTCGGCGGCAATCGATTCCGCGACCTTCTGGTGATCGCCCGAAATCATGATCATCCGGCCGATGCCGAGTTCGCGCAGTTTGGCGATCGCGGTGCGCGCCGCTTCGCGCGGCGTGTCCATCAGACCGATCGCGCCAAGATCGCGGTCGCCCATACGAACGACCATCGTCGTGCGGCCCTGCTCGCGGAGGCCCGCGATCGCAGCCGCCACTTCGCCGCCGATCGGCGCGATGCCGTCGGCACCGAACATTTCGGCCTTGCCGATGAGGACGGTCTCGCCCTCGACCTTCGCCGTGACGCCGCGACCCGTCAGGCTGTTGAGGTCGTCCGCCACCGGTACGCGCGCCGAGGTCAGCATGGCCTCGCCATCGCGCGCGATGGCAGCGGCAAGCGGATGATCGCTCAGCCGCTCGACTGCCACCGCGATGCGCAGCAGTTCCTCCTTCGGTACGCCGCTGGCCGGCAGGACATCGGTGATGCGCGGCTTTCCTTCGGTGAGCGTGCCCGTCTTGTCGAACGCCAGCGCAGTCAGCGAGCCGAGATTTTCAAGCGGGCCACCGCCTTTGACCAGCACGCCGCCGCGCGCCGCACGCGCAACGCCCGACAGGACGGCGCTCGGCGTGGCGATCGCGAGCGCGCACGGGCTTGCCGCGACAAGGACCGCCATGGCGCGATAGAAGCTGTCGCGGAACGGTTCATCGACAACGACCCAGGCGAAGAGCAGGACGAACACGAGCGCGAGCACGCTCGGCACGAAGATGCGCTCGAACTTGTCGGTGAAGCGCTGGGTTGGCGATTTCTGCGTTTCCGCCTCGCTCACCATCTTTACGACCTTGGCGAGCGTCGTATCGGCCGCAAGACGGGTTACCGCGATCTCGATCGCGCCATAGCCGTTGATGGTGCCCGCGAAGACGCGATATTTCCCGTCGAGTGCATCGGGCTTTGCCGCGGCCTGCGCACGATCGGCCACCGGTTCCTTGTCGACGGGGACGCTCTCGCCGGTAACCGGGGCCTGGTCGACCGCCGTGCGGCCAACGACGACGAAGCCGTCGGCGGCAAGACGCTCGTTGGGCTTGACGATGACGGTGTCGCCAATCGCCAGCTGCTCGACGGGGACTTCGCGAGCCGTCCCATCGGCATCCTTCACCGTCGCGGTCTGCGGCGCCAGCTCGGCAAGCGCCTCGATCGCGCGCTTGGCGCGGCCCATGGCATAATGTTCGAGCGCATGGCCGAGGCTGAAGAGGAAGAGGAGCAGCGCGCCTTCGGCCCAGGCGCCGAGCGCGGCAGCGCCGGCCGCGGCGACGAGCATCAGCGTGTCGATCTCGAAGCGCTTGAGCTTCAAATTCTCGATGGCCTCGCGGACAGTAAACCAGCCGCCGAAACCATAAGCGGCAATATAGAATGCGAGGGGAACCCACTCCGGTGCCGCGGCGAGCTTCTCGATGGCAAAGCCGATGCCGAGGACGAGACCGCACAGCAGCGCGAAGATCAGCTCGGTCCGCTCGCCGAAAATGCCGCCATGATCATGGCCATGGTCGTGGCTATCCTCGCCCGTATGGCCATGTTTGTGATCAGGCCCATGCGCATGATCCGGTCCATGGTCATGGCCATCATCGCCATGCTGGTGGGGGGCTTGCGCCGGCACCGCTGCGGCCACGGCGGCGGATTTTTGTGTGACGCCCATATCCGAGAGTGTCTTTCTGATCGTTTCGATGGAGGTCTCCGAGCGCTGGAACTCGGCGCGCAGCGTGCCGGCGGCGCCGACTTCGGCCTCGAT
>PNJO01000295.1 GCA_013821905.1 Sphingopyxis sp.
CCCCCGGCACTGCTAACCCTTCGTCATGGAACTCGATCTCGACGAATCCAGCCTGGCCATCGGCCGCATCGAACGGGCATTGAGCCGCATCGAACGGGCGCTGACCGAACGGGCGAACCGCCCTTCCCCACCCCCCGGAGCAAGCGACCAATCGGCGCTGAAGGCCGAGGTAACCGCGGTGATCGGCGAACTCGACCGGCTGATCGCGGAGGCGAACCGTGGCTGACGTCAAGCTCAACATCGCGGGCCGCGTCTATGACGTGCACTGCGCCGACGGCGAAGAAGCGCATCTGGCGCACCTCGCCGGCGTCGTCGACGAGAAAGTGCGCGCCATGCCCGGCGGCACCGAGCTTCGCCAGCTGCTGTTCGCATCGCTGATGCTCGCCGACGAAGCACAGGAAGCGAAGGGCAAGGTCGAAAAGGCCGAGCCCCAGTCCGACTCGCTCCGCGCTGCCGTCGCACTGGCCGAAAGCCGCGAGGCACAGGCGCGCGACGAGCTTCGCGCCGCGTTGACCGAGCTCGATGCGATCAGGAAGGCTGCGGCGACCGGCGCAAATTCGCAACCGTCGCACGACCGCGCGCTGCTGCAGATCGCCGACCGCATCGAGGCGCTGGCGACGAAGGTCGAGCAAATCCCTTGAGCGAAGCCGACCGCAACCCTACATAGGGGGCGGCGGGTACTGCCCGGCACGAGCTGTTGCGAAAATCCCTGAGGCGATACATCATCCAAGGGGGCTGTCCCTGCCCGGACCCTGGTCCGACGTATATGGTCCCCACCTGACGTTACTGGCGTCAGAGGATCTTCCAGCAAACGACCCATGGTGGTCCCGCCACCCGCCATCTGCGCATGAGGAGGCCCGGAGAAGGCAATGCCCGACCTGACCCCCGACCGCGCCGCCGACAAGCGCCGCCTGCGCGAGAAGCTTCGCTTCCGCCGGCGGCATTTCACCGCAAATCTCGACGGTATGGCGCGGCTGGCCGCCTTTCGGGCGCTCCCGGCCCCGCTCGCCGAGTTGCTCGACGCGCATGACGTCGTCGGCGCCTATGCTGCATGGGGCGACGAGCCCGACATCGTGCCGATGCTGGCCGACATCGCCGCCGCGGGACGCCTTGCCCTTCCCCATCATGGCGGACGCATCGAAACGATGGATTTTCGTCGCTGGCGCCCTGGCGACGCGCTCGTGAAGGGCCCGTGGAGCACTCCGCAGCCCGGCGACGACAGCGCAATCGCCCTGCCGACGCTGATCTTCTGTCCGCTCGTCGGCTTCGACCGGCATGGCGGCCGCATCGGCCAGGGCGGTGGCCATTATGACCGCTATCTTGCCGCGCATCCCGACGCGCTGCGGATCGGAATCGGCTGGTCGGTGCAGGAAATCGACGCCATGCCCGCCGAATCGACTGACATCGCGCTCGACGCGGTGCTGACCGAACAAGAATATATCCTTTGCGGAGACCGTTTGTGACCCAGCTTCCCGCCGATCCCCCGCCCAGCTGGCGCAAGCCCGCAGGCATCTTCCTGATTCTCGCGCTGATCGCGCTGTGGGCGGCGGGGGTCGTCAGCCTGTCGCCGTGGGTCGGCACCTGGCCCGTGCTTGTGCAGGGCATCTTCTACCTGATCGCAGGGATCGCCTGGATACTACCGCTGAAGCCCCTGCTCCGCTGGATGGAGCTGGGGCGGTGGCGCGGCTGAGAGCCGCGCCAACCCCAAATTTCCCGGTCATGGAAAATCCCAAGCAGCGGTGACCATTTCGTCCGAACGGACAGGAAATGGCGCGAGTGACGGGGCTCGAACCCGCGACCTCCGGCGTGACAGGCCGGCACTCTAACCAACTGAGCTACACCCGCTTGCGCTTGGGAGCCGCGCCAATATGGCCCCCGCCTCTCCCTGTCAACCGTCGCTTTGACCCTTCGTTCGATTTAATCGGTCGCGCATCTCTTCGACGGTGGTCAAGGTGCCGCGTTCGAACAGGAATCCTGCCAGATCCGGCGTCCCCGTCGACTGCAGCACCGTCTGCAAAATCAGCAGCAAGGGCACCGCGAGCAGCGCGCCGGGCGTGCCCCACACCCAGCCCCAGAAGCTCAACGACACCAAAATCAGCAGCGGATTGATCGTCAGCCGCTTGCCGAGCACCAGCGGAGTGATCAGATTCGCCTCGACCATATGCACCCCGATGAAGAGAATCGCGGGCAACAGCGCAAAGCCGACCGCGTCGAAGGTCATCAGCCCGCCGAGT
>PNJO01000296.1 GCA_013821905.1 Sphingopyxis sp.
CGTCGAACAGCGAAACATAGTCGGCCGACCATCCGAGCCCGCCCGTCAGGTATGAGAGCGTCGCGGGGCGCGTCCCGGCATTGCGGCTCTCGACGGTGATCGACAGCGTCGGCTTGGCGCGCAGGTTGGACGGAATCCTGTCGAAGATCACGCGCACCGGCAACCCGTCGTCGCGCAATATCTCGATCCGCGGGCCGATCTGGAGGACGACGCCGCCGTTGACCGCGAGCACCTTGGCGCGCTCGCGCGTCTCGGCGCCGGTCGCGGGGTTGATGCGCAGCAGCGTCACCGTCTCGCCGACCGCCTTTTGCATCAGCGCGTTGGGCGACAGCAGGTCGTAGTCGAAATTCTGCTCGACGATCGCGGTGCCGTCGGCGGCGAAGGAGACCGTCTGCGGCCGGATCTGCGCCGACACGTCGGGAAATTCCTGCCGCGTCCGGCCGGCGGGAAAATCGATCTGGCGGATGTCCTGCACCAGCGACTGCCCGCCATTGTAGATGGTGACGGCAAGCTCGCCCTGCGCATTGCCCTGCGTCGGGTCCTGCGCGGCGGCGGGAAGCGGGGCCGCGACTGCCGCGACGCAAAGCAGGACCGAAGCGCGCATAAAAAACCTCCCCGCAAGCTTTCTTGCGGGGAGGCTATGTCATGTGCGGGCCAAAAACCAGCGTGAAAACGCGGGCTTATTCGGCAGCTTCGACCCCCGGGCCGCGCGGCGCGAGCGTGCGGCGCGTGCGGCGGGCCTTGGGAGCCGGCGCTTCGCCCTCGTCGCTTTCGTCGGTGCTCGCTTCGGGGCGGCCGATCGCGGGCGGGAGGACGGCGGTGTCGATGCCGCCGCCATTGCCTTCGCCCTCGCTTTCGACGGGACGCGCGCGGCGCGGGCCGCGGCGGCCGGCGCGCGGCGCGGGCGCCGCTTCCTCGGCGATCCCGGCTTCGTCGCTGTCGCTATCGGCTTCCTCGGCCTCGCGGCGCGGCTGCTGATCGCGATCGCGGTTGCGATCACCGCGGTCGCGCGGCTGGCGGTTGCCGCGATTGTCGTCGTCGCGGCGGTCGCGGTTGCCGCGTCCTTCGCCGTCGCCGCGACGCTCGTCGCCCTCGCCTTCGCTGTCGCCGCGATCGCTCTCGGTTTCGAAGCCGCTGTCGTCATGGCCGTCGAAATCCTCGACGCCGCGGATCTCGCGGCTGCGGTCATGACTGCGTTCCTGTCCGTTCGCCGCCGCCTTTTCTTCCTGGCGCGCGCGGAAGTCGCTGACGACGCGGAAATAATGGTCGGCGAACTGGAGATAATATTCGGTCTGGACGCGGTCGCCCGCAAGCTGCGCGTCGCGCGCGAGGTTGCGGTATTTCTCGATCATCTGGGCGCCGTTGCCGCGCGCCCGGCTGTCGATGCGGTTCGCCTGGTCGACGCCTCCGCGTCCGCCACCGGACTGCGACCGGTTGTTGTTGTTGCTGTTGTTGTTGCGGCCGCGACGGCGACCGCTCTGCCGGTTGTTCAT
Source organism: Sphingopyxis sp. (assembly GCA_013821905.1). Lineage (GTDB taxonomy): Bacteria > Pseudomonadota > Alphaproteobacteria > Sphingomonadales > Sphingomonadaceae > Sphingopyxis. The sequence goes on from PNJO01000296.1 coordinate 1,494, forward strand.
GTTCAACTGAGACATCCTGATAAGCTAATAAGCTACGCCAACCCCATTTTGGCCGACCGCGCCATATGCGCGTCGCGCCCGCGCTTCCTGCGCGGTTCCCTTTACCGCTTGCGCCGGGCCTTTGGCTCCGCACCAGCATCGTAAGTGGGAAGCAGACCAGCGGGACCATCAAGGGGCCCCGGTCGGGTCTGTGAGCCGCCCCTACCGTGCTTTCGGGCGGAAACCAAGCAAATTCTTGCGGGGGCCGGTCAGGCGCGGGTCAGCAAAAGCGCCCTGTCGCGGCCGCCGAGGTCCTGCCTGCAGGCGACCCTGAATCCCACCGCTTCGGCGAGTTCGCCTACCGAGATATGCTGTGTATGCCCGATTTCAAGGATCGCGATGCCGCCGGGCGCCAATATCCGCGGCAAATCGGGGATAATGCGGCGATAATCGTCGAGCCCGTCGACGCCCGCGAACAGCGCGTCCGCTGGTTCGTGATCGGCGACATCGGGCATCAATTTCTCGTCGTCGGCGATATAGGGAGGATTGCAGAGGATGAGATCGAATTGGCCGTGCACGTCGGCGCCCCAGTCACTTCGCCGGAATTCGGTGCGCCCGCCCATGCCGAGCGCCTCGGCATTGTCGCGCGCATAGGCCAGCGCAAATTCGGACGCGTCGACCCCGATCCCGCTCGCCGCGGGAAACTCGCCGAGCACCGCGAGCAGCAGCGTTCCCGGCCCGGTCCCCA
>PNJO01000297.1 GCA_013821905.1 Sphingopyxis sp.
GCGGGGCGTCGGTTTCGGCTTCGTTCTTGGTGGCCATCAATTCTTCCTGCCTAGGGGCATCTTCAAGGGTCGTTACTGGCTGCTGTTGTCGGACAGCGCGGCCAGGCGGCGGGTCAGTTCCTCGTCCATCGCACGCAATCTTTGCTGGCGTGCCAGGCCTTCGTCATCCATCGTGCGCTGGAAATCCGCGGTGGCTTCGGCGAGCCGGGCGCGGATTTCGGGCTGGGAGACCAGCACGCCGATATATTCGTCGAGGTCACGCAGCGCGGTTTCGCGCGCCGCATCGGCCTCTTCGCCTTCGAGCCTTCGATTGAACGAGAAGTGCATTCCGTCGGCTCTGAGCAATGTCATCGCCCTATTATACACTTTCATGGGCTCCAATATGGCAAGCAACCCCTCGCAATCAAGCCCTTCCTGGGCATTTGCGGTGTCAAGCATCGCGCCCAGCAGTTCGGCGTCGCCGGAATCGGGGATCGCGAGGCGGAAAAGATCCTCCTCGTTGCGCCGGATCGCCTCGGGATAGCGCAGCAGTCCGCCGAGCAGCGCCGCGGCATAAGGACCCGCGATCCCGGCCTGTCCGAGCGCGCGTGTCTCCTCGCCGGGCGGCTGGAGGCGCGGGTCGGGCTGGAAGCGGCGGCCGCCGCGCGGCGGCTGCGGCGCCCAGGGCACGCGCGCGCCGCGCTCGGGCTGCTTGCGCGCGAACAGCGTATCGAGTTTTTCGCGGAACGCCTCGCGATAATGGTGGCGGACATCGGCATCCTGGATCGCGTCGGCGTGCGCGAGCAGGCGCGTCTTGAGCGCCGCGCGCTCCTCCGGGGTGGAGAGCGGTCCGGCGGCGACTTCGTGCGCCCACAGGCGTTCGACGAGCGGCTGGGCTTCGTCGAGGACTTCGGCGAAGCCGGCGGCACCGCGCGCGCGGACGAGATCGTCGGGGTCCTGCCCCGCGGGCAGCGTCGCGAAGGCGAGGCTGAAGCCGGGGCGGAGCAGGGGGAGCGCGCGCATCGCGGCGCGCATCGCCGCCTTCTGCCCCGCTGCGTCGCCGTCGAAGCAGAGCAGGGGCACCGGCACCATGCGCCACAGCATTCCGATCTGATTCTCGGTCAGCGCGGTGCCGAGCGGGGCGACTGCGTCGGCAATCCCCGCCTCGGCGAGCGCGATCACGTCCATATAGCCTTCGACGACGATGATCCGGTTCGTCTGGCGCGACGCGGGGCTCGCCTTGTCGAGGTTGAAGAGCGTGCGGCCCTTGTCGAACAGCGGCGTGTCGGGCGAGTTCAGATATTTGGGCTCGCCGTCGCCCAATATGCGGCCGCCGAACGCAATCACGCGCCCGCGCGCGTCGCGGATCGGGATCATCAACCGGCCGCGGAAGCGGTCGTAGGGTTCCTTGTCGGAGCCATATTCCTTTGGCGCGATCAGCATGCCGGACTCGACGAGCATCGGAGTCGGGAATTTCTTGAGAGCCTCTTTCAGCGCGGTACGGCTGTCGGGCGCGAGGCCGAAGCCGAAGGCCTTGCGCGTCGCCTCCGAAATGCCGCGTTTCGCGAGATAATCGCGCGCGGGCGCGCCATTGCTGCTGCCGAGCTGCTGCGCGAACCAGTCGGCGGCGGCCTGGGTGACGTCGCGCAGGCTCGCCTGCTCCTCGGCCTTTTTTGCGGCGCGCGGGTCGGGGGCGGGGACCTCCATGCCGGCTTCGGCGGCGAGTTCCTTGACCGCGTCCATGAACGACAGGCCGCGCTGGTCGGTCATCCAGCGGATCGCGTCGCCATGCGCGCCGCAGCCGAAACAGTGGTAGAAGCCCTTTTCGTCGTTGATCGTGAAGCTGGGCGTCTTTTCGTTATGGAAGGGGCAACAGGCCTTATATTCGCGCCCGGCGCGTATGACCTTCACCGTGCGGCCGACGAGCGTCGACAGCGTGATGCGCGCGCGCAGTTCGTCCAGCCATTGCGGGGTGAGGGTCAAGTGTCCCCCTCCCATTTATGGGAGGGGGTGACGGGAGTCGCGTGCCTCCCGTCACGGGAGGGCATGTTTGCGAGCACGCGTTCGATCTCGATCACGACACCTTCGATGTTGCTCATGACGTCGTCATTCGTAAATCTAAGCACCCTGTAGCCGTTCTCAGCCAGCCATCGATCGCGACGACTGTCGTAAGCTTGGCGCAGATCATGCGAATACCCATCAAGCTCGACGATCAGTTGTGCCTCCTGGCAAAGAAAGTCG
>PNJO01000298.1 GCA_013821905.1 Sphingopyxis sp.
GTGAAGGTGCCCGTGACGCGCCCGCCGGTGCCGCCCTGCACCGGATTGCCGTCGGGACCGCGCGCCGCGCCGCGCCCGTCGACCGTCGCGCGCCCGCTGTTCAGGTCGATCAGCAGCCGCCCGCCGCGCAGATGATTGCCGCGCTGGCGCAGCTCGACATTGCCGACCATCGTGATCAGGCGCTTGTCGAGGTCATAGATGGCGACATTGCCCTTCGCGGTCTCGTCGCCCTTCACCACCGTCACGCCCCCGGTCGCGTCGAGCCGGTTGACGTCGGTGCCGCCCGAGCGCGTGTAGGCGACCGTCATGCGCGGCGCGGTGACGACCAGCCCCGCCTGCGTCACGCGCACCCCGCCCGCCAGCACGACGCGGTCGGCGCGGTCCTGCACCTCGATGCTGCCCGCGGCGAAATCGACCGGCGCGCTGCTGTTGTGATTGGCGAGCGCCTGCGCCTGCGCGCGGTCGCCGCCGCCCGCCGACAGGATCGCGAGACTGGTCAGCGCAAAGCCCGCGCCCGCAAGCGCGACGCTCTTCATGCTCCACAGGCGGTTCATTTGATCACTCCCTGGTTGATCCGCAGCCGCGCATTGCCCTGCAGGCGCACGACCCGCTGGTCGAGGTCGGCGGTCAGCTGGTTGGCCGAAAAGGGCCCGATATTCAATGCGCCGTTGACCCCGCCGCGCCCGACCAGGCTGCGGCTCTTGAGGTCGATCGCGACATTCGCGGCGTCGATGCGATATCCGCCCGCGCTGCGCACCCGGACCGTGCCGGGCACATCGACCCTTTCGGTGTCCATATTATACTGGCCCTCGCTCGCGGCGATCGTCGCGGGGCCGTCGGCGAGCTTGATCGCGCCCGACAGCTGGTTCATCCGCACGATCGGCTCGGCCGAGCTTTTCTGCACCGCGCTGCCCGCGAGCAGCGCGAAGGGCTGGCCCTTGGCATCCTGGCCGCGATATTCGGCGCGCGTCACCTTCATCCGTTCCTTCGCGACCTCGACCTTGTCCTTGGACAAGAGGAAGCTGATCTCGGCGCGCTGGGTGAAGGGCGAAAAGACCATCACCGCGCCGACGACGCCGATCACCAGCGGCAGGCCGTAGCGCAGGATGCGCACCACCTTGTCGTGGCTCGACCCGCTCGCCGCCCACAGCCGGCGCATCGTGCGGTCAAGATCGGCGCGTTCGGACATGGTTCGCGACTCGGCCCTCAGCTATGCGCGAAAATATCGACTTCGGGCCAGCCGGCGAGGTCGAGCGCCGCGCGCGTCGGCAGAAAATCGAAACAGGCCTGCGCCAGTTCGGTGCGCCCCTCGCGCGCCAGCCGCACGTCGAGCACCGCCTTCATCGCGTGCAGGAAGCGCACGTCGCTCGCCGCATAGTCGCGCTGCGCGTCGCTCAGTTCGGCGGCGCCCCAGTCGCTCGACTGCTGCTGCTTCGACACATCCTGGCCCAGCAATTCGCGCACCAGCTCCTTCAGCCCGTGGCGGTCGGTATAGGTGCGGATCAGCTTCGACGCGATCTTGGTGCAATAGACCGGCGCGGTGACGACGCCGAGCGCATGTTGCAGCGCCGCAATGTCGAAACGCGCAAAGTGAAACAGTTTCAACCGGTTGGGATCGGTCAGAATCGCCTTCAGCACCGGCGCGTCATAGGCGCTGCCGGGGCCGAAGCGGACGAGATGCTCGTCGCCCGACCCGTCGCTGATCTGGACGAGGCACAGACGGTCGCGCAGCGGGTTCAGCCCCATGGTTTCGGTGTCGACCGCGACCGGCCCCGGGCCCAGAGCTCCCTCGGGCAGATCTTCTTCGTGGAAATAAACGCTCATCCAGTCGCCTTAGGCCAAGCGGCGCCCCCGCTCAATGGCTGGTTTTCCGATGCGCGGCGGGCCCGGTTGCGCCGGCGGCAAAGCTTGGAAAACCTTGCGTCGCGCGTTTGAATTTTCTGTTCGCAGGACCTGTTCGTTTAGGTTATATATTGCGCCGTTAGCGGCATAGGGCGAGTCTGTGCCCGTGGTGAACTGCGTCCCCGTCCGGCGCAATGAGCCGGTTGAATGGGGTGTGGACGAACCGAAAGCGACTATTAGATTATGAGTTTCAACAAGGATCGCCGCGGCCAGCGGGGGCGCGGTAAGCGCGACGATTTCGGCAATTTCGACAGCTTCGAGCCGGCTCCCTATGGCGGCGACAGCTATGGCGGCGGCC
>PNJO01000299.1 GCA_013821905.1 Sphingopyxis sp.
AGCGAAAGCTGGGGCCGCTATCGGCCTTTTCCTGCGCCGCCTCGTAAACCGCTAGCGGCCCCAGCTTTCGCTGGGGCGACGTCTTATTCCGGTCGAAATCCACCTCAGGCTTTGAGGCAAGGGCAAAAAACGCCCCGCCGGTAACGGCGGAGCGTTTGGATTGTCGGATGCCCGTCTCTGGGACTTACTGGTCGAGGAAGCTGCGCATCTTGCGGCTGCGGCTCGGGTGCTTCAGCTTGCGGAGCGCCTTCGCCTCGATCTGGCGGATGCGTTCGCGCGTCACGCTGAACTGCTGGCCGACCTCTTCCAGCGTGTGATCGGTGTTCATCCCGATGCCGAAACGCATACGCAGCACACGTTCCTCGCGCGGGGTGAGCGAGGCAAGGACGCGGGTGACCGTTTCCTTGAGGTTCGACTGCACCGCGGCGTCGACCGGGATGACGGCATTCTTGTCCTCGATGAAATCGCCGAGGTGGCTGTCTTCCTCGTCGCCGATCGGCGTTTCGAGGCTGATCGGCTCCTTGGCGATCTTCATCACCTTGCGGACCTTTTCGAGCGGCATCGACAGACGCTCGGCCATTTCCTCGGGGGTCGGCTCGCGGCCGCTTTCGTGGAGGAACTGGCGGCTGCAGCGGACCAGCTTGTTGATCGTCTCGATCATGTGGACCGGGATGCGGATCGTGCGTGCCTGGTCGGCGATCGAGCGGGTGATCGCCTGCCGGATCCACCAAGTCGCATAGGTCGAGAATTTGTAGCCGCGGCGATATTCGAACTTGTCGACCGCCTTCATCAAACCAATGTTGCCTTCCTGGATCAGGTCGAGGAACTGCAGGCCGCGGTTGGTATATTTCTTGGCGATCGAGATCACGAGGCGCAGGTTCGCCTCGACCATTTCCTTCTTGGCGATACGCGCTTCGCGCTCGCCCTTCTGGACCATGTTCACGACGCGGCGGAATTCGACGAGGCTCATGCCCGCCGCCTGCGCGATTTCGCTGATCTCGATGCGGATGCGATCGACCGCGCCGGCTTCATTCTCGGCGAAGGCAGCCCATTTCTTGTCGATACCGCCGACCTGGTCGAGCCAATTCTCTTCGAGCTCGCGCCCGACATAATTGTCGAGGAACGCCTTGCGCGGCACCTTGTGGCGCTCGGCGAGGCGCAGCATCTGGCCGCCCAAGGCGGTCAGGCGGCGGTTGTAGCTGTAGAGCTGGTCGACCAGATATTCGATCTTGGTGCCGTGGAACTGCACGCTCTCGACCTGCGCGGTGAGTTCCTCGCGCAGCTTGTGATATTTCTTCTCCGACGCCGCGGGGAATTCCTCGCCGCCCGAGAGCGATTCGAGGCGCGCTTCCTGCAGCTTCGAAAAGGCCTTGAAGCTCTTGGTGATGTTCGCGAACTTCTCGAGCGCGTCGGGCTTGAGCAGCTCCTCCATCGCCGCGAGGCTCAGCGTATTGTCCTCGTCGTCTTCCTCGAAGCTCTCGCGCTTGCCCGAGCTGCCCTCGCCGTCCTCGTCGTCGCTGTCGGCGGCGGGTTCTTCCTCGACCTCGTCCTCGTCCTTGAACGAGACACCGGCGGTCTTTTCGCTGATCTCGCCGTCGTCCTCGGCGCCTTCCTCGTCGAGGTTTTCGGGTGCGGGGTCCTTCGACAGCATCGCTTCGAGATCGACGATCTCGCGCAGCTGCATGTCGCCGTTGTTGAGCGCGTTCGACCATTCGATGATCGCGTTGAAGGTCAGCGGGCTTTCGCAGAGCCCGAGGATCATCGTGTCGCGGCCCGCCTCGATGCGCTTCGCGATCGCGATTTCGCCCTCGCGGCTGAGCAGTTCGACCGCGCCCATTTCGCGCAGGTACATGCGAACGGGATCGTCGGTGCGATCGACCGTTTCCTTCTTCTTCTCGACCGCGGGGTTCGACAGCGAGCCGGTGCCGGCGCTGACGTCGACCTCGTCGTCGGCTTCCTGCTCGGCTTCTTCCTGGACGTCCTCGTCGCTCTCGACGATGTTGATGCCCATGTCGGAGATCGCCGACATGATGTCCTCGATCTGCTCCGACGACATCTCGTCCTGCGGCAGCGCTTCGTTGAGCTCGTCGTAGGTCAGGTAACCGCGCTTCTTGCCGCGCGCGATCAGCTTTTTGACGTCGGCCTCGTTGAGGTCGATCA
>PNJO01000300.1 GCA_013821905.1 Sphingopyxis sp.
CAGCCCAACCGAAAAGGGCCCGCGGACATGAAGAAAATCTACCCCAACGCCGCTGCCGCGCTCGACGGCCTCCTTTTCGACGGCATGCAGATTTGCGCGGGCGGTTTCGGCCTGTGCGGCATCCCCGAACGGCTGATCGACGCGATCCGCGACGCGGGCACCAGGGACCTCACCATCGCCAGCAACAATGCCGGAATCGACGGCGAAGGGCTCGGCAAGCTGCTCCGCACGCGGCAGGTCAGGAAGATGATCAGCAGCTATGTCGGCGAGAACAAGGAGTTCGAGCGGCAATATCTGGCGGGCGAGCTCGAGGTCGAATTCTGTCCGCAGGGCACGCTCGCCGAACGCTGCCGCGCCGGCGGCGCGGGCATCCCCGGCTTCTATACCAAGACCGGCGTCGGCACGCTCGTCGCCGAGGGCAAGGAAGTGAAGAATTTCGACGGGCAGGATTATATCCTCGAACGCGGCATCTTCGCCGATCTTGCGATCGTCAAGGGGTGGAAGGCCGACGAGAGCGGCAACCTCATCTTCCGCAAGACCGCGCGCAACTTCAACCAGCCGATGGCGACCGCCGCGAAGATCTGCGTCGCCGAGGTCGAGGAAATCGTGCCGACCGGCAGCCTCGATCCCGACGCGATCCATCTGCCCGGCATCTACGTCAAGCGCCTGATCGTCGGGGCGCCCTATGACAAGAAAATCGAGTTCCGCACCACGCGCCCGCGCGAGACGGCGTGATGCGCAGCTTCGCCATCACGGCATCGCTGCTGCTGGCGGGCTGCGCGAGCGCACCGGCCGGCGTTGCGACGACGCCTCCGCCGCCCGCGCCCGCGCCCGCGCCCGCGCCCGCCGAGGTCGCCAAGCCGCCGGTCGCGCTGCAATATCTCTATGGTTCGCCCGAGGCCGCCGCTGCGGTGCGGGCGACCAATGCGCGGATCGCCGACTATGGCGTGTGGCGGATCAGGGAGCGGCCGAAGGACAGCGTCGTGCTCGCGCCCGGCGCGACGATGGATGCGCCGGCGTTCGAGCCGTGCGGCGACAAACCCTTCGCCGCGGTGTTCGACGCCGACGAGACGCTGATCTGGAACCTTGGCCCGATGCGTCATTTCGCCGAGAAGGGCACGGCGTTCGACCCCAAGGTCTGGGACCAGTGGGAAAAGAGTGGCGCGGGCAAGGCGATCGCGATGCCCGGCACGGTCCAGATGGTGAACGCGCTGCGCGCCGCGGGCATCACCGTCATCGCCAACACCAACCGCAGCGCCGTCAATGCCAAGGGCAGCGAGGACACGCTGCGCGCCGCGGGCCTGGGCGAATTCAGGCATGGCGAGACGTTGTTCCTGATGGGCGACGACGCCAGCGGGTCGAGCAAGGACGGGCGCCGCGCCACGATCGCGTCGAAATATTGCGTCATCATCCTCGGCGGCGACCAGCTCGGCGATTTCAGCCAGCAGTTCAATGTCAGGGACCTGCCCGCCGCGACCCGCATGGCGCTCGCGACCGGCCCGGCCGCTTCCGCGCTCTGGGACAAGGGCTGGTTCCTTTTTCCCAACCCCGTCTATGGCCCGTGGGAAAGGCTGGCCTGGGACGACGCCTTCCCCTCCGACAAGCAATGGGAGCCGAAATAATGGCCCAAGAAACAAAAGGATGGACCCGCGACGACATGGCGGCGCGCGCCGCGAAGGAGTTGCAGGACGGCTTCTACGTCAACCTCGGCATCGGCATCCCGACGCTGGTGGCGAACCATATCCCCGAGGGCATGGACGTGACGCTCCAGTCGGAGAACGGCATGCTCGGCATCGGTCCCTTTCCCTATGAGGGCGAGGAAGACGCCGATCTGATCAACGCGGGCAAGCAGACGATCAGCGAGCTGCCGCAGTCGGTCTATTTCAGCTCCGCCGACAGCTTCGCGATGATCCGCGGCGGGCATATCGACCTGACCGTGCTCGGCGCGATGGAGGTCGCGGAGAATGGCGACATCGCCAACTGGATGATCCCGGGCAAGATGATCAAGGGCATGGGCGGCGCGATGGACCTCGTCGCCGGGGTCAAGAAGATCATCGTCGTGATGGAACATAATGCCAAGGACGGCAGCCCG
>PNJO01000301.1 GCA_013821905.1 Sphingopyxis sp.
GCGGCAAAGGACATCCTGACCGTCACCGAAAAACAGGCGCATATCCATGTCAGCGGCCATCCGGGTCAGCCCGAGCTGGCCGCGCTCTATGGCTGGCTGCGTCCGAAGCTGATCGTGCCGGTGCATGGCGAGATCCGCCACATGCACGAACAGGCGCGCTTTGCGCTCGAACAAGGCGTGCCCGATGCGCTGGTGCAGGAGAATGGCGACCTTTGCCGGCTGCTGCCCGGTCCGGCGCGAATCGTCGAGCGCGTCCGTTCGGGGCGCCTGCTCCTCGACGGCGACGTGATCCTGCCCGCCGACGGCGAGACGATCAACGAGCGCCGCAAGCTCGCGCTCAACGGCCAGATTTCGGTGGCGGTGGTGCTGTCGGACAATGGCTTCGTCGACTCGGCGATCCAGTATCGCGGTGTGCCGGTCGAGGACGACCGCGACGAATTCCTCGGCGAAATGAACGAGGCGGCCGAACAGGCCGCGACCGGCAAGGCGCGCGACCGCGATGCGCTCAAGGAGGCGATCCGCCTCGGCGTGCGCCGCGTCGCGACCGACTGGACGGGCAAGAAGCCCATCGTCGACGTCCTGATCGTCGATATCTGACGCGGGGACCCGACGCATGAAATGGACCTCGGCGCTCGCCATCTATCTGCTGTTCTGGGCGTTCAGCGCCTTTTTCGTGCTGCCCTTTCACGGACGGCGTGCCGAGGACGACGCGGCGCCGCTGGTAAAGGGGCAGGACAGGGGCGCGCCGGCGATCTTTCGTCCGGGGCGCATCCTGCTCCAGATGACGGCGGTCGCGACGGTCGCCTTCGCGCTCTACTATGTCGCCTATGTCAACGGCTGGGCCGATCCCAATGTGCTGAGCGGGCGGGCCTGAGCGCTGGACTCTCGTGCAGGCTTGCCGGTCAGGGTGGTGTTGAGTAGTTTCGGCAGATGCTTCTCAAACGCAACCTGTCCGGCCTGATCGCGGTTGATGGCCATCGCTATGAATGGGCCGTTGAACGCGAACCGCAATGGTGCACGGGCGATGGCTGGCGTGGAATGGCGATCAGCCTGCGCCGGGCGAGTGGCCAGCGCGAAGCATGGCTGGAGTTTCCCATGCCGTCGGCCCGCCGTTCGGCGCTGCAACCCCAATTGCGTCGCCCGCAGGTCAACAGGCGGATCGTCGAAAATGGGGTCCGCGCGGCCTTGGCGGCGGGATGGGAGCCGGGCTCTCGCGGGAAGCCTGTCGCATTCGACGTGGATGCCGACGGCCGATAATCATCGAAAGCCGGCGTGCCGGCACGGCTGATCCAACCCGCTCAGTTCCGCAGCCGGTCGATCGCCTGCGCCAGCGCGACATAGAGCTTGCCGATATCCGACGACAGCAGGGTGACGCTGATCGCCGATCCGTCGCGCGCGCCGATGAGCAGGCGCAGCATCGCTTCGAAATCGTGGATGAACTGGTTGACCGAGGCGTGGAAGGCGTCGTCGGCCTGATAGAGGCGCAGGATTTCCCTGGCCTCGCTATTTTCGACCAGCTTGACCGCGCGGCGGGCAAAGACGCTGCGATCGCCCTTCAGATAGGCGTCCCAGGCGGTATCGCTGACTTCGCTCGACAATATCTTGGTGACGTCGATCGCGGTCGATTTCAGTGCCTCGGTCAGCACGCCGACCTGCTTCGCGAGCGAATCGCGGTCGGACGCGGCGATGGCCTGTTCGGTTTCGAGCGCGCGCTGTTCGACGCTCGCGCTGGTATCCATGATCGCGGTCAGCTGGCGCATCAGCCGGTCGGCGGCACCATCCGCGGCGGCCACCGCGCGCTGCGACGCTTCCTCGATGGCGGTCATCTGCGCCATGATTTCGGTCTTGAACGCGGCGTCGATCGCCTCGCTTGCGGTCGCCTGCATCGTCTCGCGCGCGCCCGCGACGAGCGCGTCGAGTGTCTGGCGCGCCTCGTTCGCCGCGGCATCGGCGGTGCTCCGCACGTCGCCCAGCGTCTGGATCATGCGCGCGCCGCCCTGTTCGGCGAATTCGTCGGCGCCCGAACGCAGCTTCGCCAGC
>PNJO01000302.1 GCA_013821905.1 Sphingopyxis sp.
CTTGCCCGCGATGCCCAAGGGGATTTCCCAGCTCGTGCAGCCCTTCGTATGCCCGGGTGTGAGATGCGCGGTCAGCGCGATCGTGCCGAGCCGGACGGTTTCGCGGTCTGCGAGAACATGATCGACCTTCGTCGGGGATAGGCGAGGTGATCTCCATAGCGATAGTCGCCGCGTCCGCCCGCTTCGATCAGCCCTTTCTCGGCCGCGCTGGCGTAGAGGCGCGCGCCGGTTGCGCGCTTCAGCGCGGCAATACCCGCCGCATGGTCGAAATGGCCGTGGCTGTTGAGGATGATGTGAATGTCGCGCGGGTCGAACCCCAGCCCGCGGATATTGCGCAATATCTGCGGCGCGGTGCCTTCATAGCCGCCGTCGATGAGCACATGGCCCCTGTCGCCGGTCAGTAGGAAGGCGGCCGCGTCGCTCGCCCCGACATAATAGAGATTGTCGGCGATCCGTACGGGTCGCACCGGCTCGTTGCGCCGCCCCGACAGTTCGAAGAGCTTCTCGGCGACCGGCGGCGAGAACCAGGCTGCAGCCGCGAGCGATGCGCCAGCGTTGCAACCGTCCACAGCAGCGCGCGCATCGCCCGTCGCATCACTACCGCTTCATGCACTGGCGCGTATCGTCGCGCTTATATTCGCTGCAGTTCCAAAGCGCCTTCTCGAACCCCGCCTTGTCGTCGCGAAGGTAGGAGAAAGTCATCGCCGCGCGCTGGGTGTCGCTCATCGCATCGCTTTCGGGCTTCAGCACCGGGTTGGTCCAGCCCATGAACTTGCAATAGGGACGCTCGCCGCAAAGGCGAAGCGCGGTCGTCACGAAGCTTTCGGGCGCCGCGCGCCGGTCGAGCTGGACATAGATGGTGTCGCGCCCCGCTTTCTCGCCCGCGCCGGGCAGGACTTGCGCGCTGCCGACCTCTGCCTTCGCATCGACGGGCGCCAGTTCGGCGGGCAGGCCGAGCGCGGCGGCATGGAGCGGCGAGATCGCGGCGAGCTTGGCAACAGGGCCGTCGGCGCCCGAGACCGCGCCCCGAAACGCGCCGGGGGTGCCCCAGAAGCCCGGCCAGCGAAAGAAGAGATGCGTGTCGACGACCGCGATCTTCTCCAGACTGTCGCTCCAATAGGGGCGCACCCAGTCGGTATGATAATGGGTCGCGAGGCCGACCGGCGGATAGGTGGTGCCCGACAGCATCAGGTCGGCATTGTTGCGCGCCCGCTGCCACGCCGCGTCCGAATAGCGGCGGTTCAAGGCACCATCGCAGGTGAAGGTGAACTGGCAGCCGGTCGTCCGCTCCGACCCCTGAAACACGACGCCGCAGATCGACTTGGGAAAGGCGGGGTGGCGCGCGCGGTTGATCACGACCTGGCCGACCGCCTGCTGTCCCCGGGCGTCGTCGCCCGCTTCATAGAGCATCGCAGCCGCCAGGCAGTCGCGGGCGCGCGCCTTGGCGTCGCCGCCGCCTGCATAGGCGAAGGGCCGCGCCGCGACGAAGCCCCTGGTGACCAGCGCGACTTCGGCATTCTGGGCACGCGCGTCGGCTTCGGTCACCGGCGCGAGCTCCATCGGCTGGACCACGGGCACGACATCGGCGGGGGGCGCGACAGGGCGCTGATGCGCGTGGCGCGTGTCCTGCGTCGGATGGCTGGCATGAAGGACGCCGGCGATTGCCGCGACGGCGAACAGGACGAACAGCCAGCCCGTCCAGTCGCGCCGCAGCGGCACTGCCTGATCGCCGTCAAGGCGCATTGCGAAGGGTCAGATTTCCGGCAGGAAGTCGGGCACCGACAGATAGCGTTCGCCGGTGTCATAGTTGAAGCCGAGCACGCGGCTGCCCGGGGGAAGCTCGGCGAGCTTCTGCTGGATCGCGGCCAGCGTGGCGCCCGACGAGATGCCGACGAGCATCCCTTCCTCGGTCGCGGCGCGGCGGGCGAAATTCTTCGCGGCGGCAGCGTCGACCTTGATCACGCCATCGAGCAGGTCGGTGTGGAGGTTGCGCGGGATGAAACCGGCGCCGATGCCCTGGATCGGGTGCGGCGCGGGCTG
>PNJO01000303.1 GCA_013821905.1 Sphingopyxis sp.
GCGCATCGCGAAAGGTGCGCGCATCCGAACCCGCGCGATACTCGGGCGAGCCGCGCGGCGCGCGGCGTTCGAGAAAATCTATCAGATGCGCACCGAGCGCATCGACACGGTCATCGGTCACCACGAGGGCGGCGTCATCGATCTCGACAAGCTCGCCTTGGGGAAGCTGCGCGACGAAGGCCGCGGCTTCGTCGTGCGATACCAGTTCGCTCATCGCCCCCCGGACATAGAGCGCCGGGAGCGCGAGATTTGCGGCCACGCCCCCAAGCCTTTCGGCCATGGCGTTGCTATCGAAGGCATCGAACAGCCGGACGTCCCATTGCGCCTGCCCCGGCGCGAGCGCCGCCGCCTCGCGCAATCGTTCGCCGATCCGCTGCGACACGGCAGGGTCGAGGTTGACGGCGAGATCGACGAGCACCAGCCCCGAGGCGAGAACGGCGGCATCATGTTCGAGCGCCGCGCTGGCGACCCAGCCTCCGAGGGTCGAGGCGACGACCACGGGGCGCGTCCCCATCTGCGCGAGGACGGCGCGCAGATCCTCGACCATGGCTTCGAAATCATAGCGGCCGTCGGCGGGCCACTCCGACCCGCCATGCCCCCTGAGGTCGAGGCTGATCACCCGCCGGCCCGCCTTTTCGAGCGCGCCCGCGATGCTGGTCCAGACGGTGCGCGTCTGCCCTGCTCCATGAACGAGCAGGACCGCCGGATCCTCCTCGGCCCCGATGACCTCGGCTTCGAGCCGGACGCCGGCGAAGCCGCGATATTCGACGATGCTCATGCCAGACGATCCTCCGCGGCGCGCGAAGGCGCCAGCCATGCGTCGAACTGTTCGGACCTGCGACGCATCATGAGCCGCGCGATGTCCGCGTCGCCCTCGATGATCGCGAGGCATATCCTGCGCTGCATGTCGCGGGTATGCTCGCGCCGGCTCGCGTCGGCGTAGAGGTCGCCATTTTCTTCGCGGCCAAAGCTGTATCCGATCTCCATGACCAGCTCGACCACCGGGTTGCCGCTCATGCCCGCGATCAGCCGCGACATTTCGAGTTCGGCAGCGATCATTTCGCGCGGGGTGTCACGAGCGTCGAGCGCAGCGACGAACATGTGCAATCGTTCGATATCGGCATCGGTGCGGCCGCGGGCAGCGGCGACCACCGCCTCTTCGGAAACCGGACGCACGACGTGGATGACGTCCGCAAGCGTTGCGCCCTTGATCCGGAGGAAGCGGGCGAGCGACTGGATGGCGTCGCGCGCGTCGGGCCGTTCGGCGAAATATCCGCCTTTCGTTCCGCGCCGGACGCTGATGAGCCGGTCGCGCTCGACGATTTTTGCCGCCTGCCGGAGCGTCGGACGACTGATTCCGAACCGGCCGAGCAGATCGTCTTCGGCGCCCAGATATGCCCCGGGATCGGCGGCAAGGCTGAGATTGGCCAGCTCGCGTGCCGTGCGGCTGGCCAGGGTTTCATTGGCTAGACGGATATCCATCACCCTCTCCTTAATAGGTATCTCTATATCGAGAGACGCAGCCAATATCCACAAAATCCTTGCGTCCACTTATATAACTAGGTATTTCTTATTGCAAGATTGACCGTCGAGTCGAGAGGAGATTGCCGTGAAGTCCTTTGTTTTCAGCGCCGACAGCCACATCATGGAGCCGGCAGACATCTTTCTCGAAGGCTTGCCCGCCTCGCTCAAGGATCATGCGATCCACGCGCGTAAGGAGGGCGAGTATCTGATCACGGGCACGAAGGATAAGATCATTTACCGGTTGCGCGTCGGGCAGCATCGCGAGAAGGCGCTCGGCGACAATGAACGGCGCGGTATTCGTGAAATCGCCGGGCGGCTCGAGGATATGGAACTCGAAGGGATCGATGCCGAAATCTGCTTTCCCTCGCTCGGCCTCTGGCTCTACTGCCTCGACAA
>PNJO01000304.1 GCA_013821905.1 Sphingopyxis sp.
GCAGCCCCCGCGGCTCCGGCCGCCGACTCGGGCACGGCACCGGGCACCTACGACGTCAAACTGGCCGACGGAGCCATGGCATCGACGGTTATCAACGCCGACGGCACCTATGTCGATACCGGCCCCGACGGCAAATCCGTCAAGGGCAAGTTCGCGAACAAGGATGGCAAGGATTGCTTCGACCCCGACGGCGACGATCCCGAAGTCTGCTGGACGGCGACGACGCCCGCCGCCGACGGAAGCTTCACCGCGACCAATCCCGAGGGAACGACCGTCACGGTGACGCCGACGAAGAAATAGCCGCGGTGCGCGGGCGGCTTCAGTCGCCCCAGATGTGGTCGGTCTGGATCCAGCCCTTGCGGCCCTTGACGTCGAACAGGCACCAGCCGTCCTTGCAGTCGGTGATGCGCCCGACCACGCCCGGTTCGGCGCGATAGGCGATTGCCGCCGACGTCGCGGGTTCGGCGCGCAACGGGCGGATTTCGTCAGTGACGATCGCGGTGCGCACGCGGCTGAGCAGGCGCGCCGCCATCCACCCCTGCGTGCCGTCGGGATCCTCGATCTTGCGCCAGGTTTCGAAGCGCGCGACGACCCTGACCGGCAAATCCTTGCGGCGGTATTCCCAGATCACGGGTACGTCGGGCGACGGTCCCTTGCGCATCCGGGCCTCGTCGACGCTGATCGACGCCCAATAGGGCAACTCGACGTCCGACTGTGCCGCAGCGGGTCCGGTCGCGGCGATCAGGGCAAGGATGGCGATGATGCGGTGGCTGGTCATGCGTCTGCCTTGTCAAACTCGTCCGGCCATTTCAACCGTTCACCGCGCAAAAGGCTGCACTCGTCCACAAGCTTTCGCGGGGTCCGCCTCTTGACCCCCGGCCGCGGGCGCGCTCTATCGGCGCCATGCCCGATTCAACCCGCCCCAAACGCCCGCGCGTCATCGTCACCCGTCAGCTGATGCCGCATGTCGAGGGCCGTATGGCCGAATTGTTCGATGTTGCGCTGTCGGCGCACGACCATGCCTTCAGCAGGGACGAGCTGAAGGCCGCGGTCGCCGACTGCGACGTGCTCGTGCCGACGGTGACCGACGAGATCGACGCGGATATCATCGGCGCCGCGGGCGAACGGCTCAAGCTGATCGCCAATTTCGGTGCCGGGGTCGACCATATCGACCTCGCCGCCGCGCGCGCGAAGGGCATCATGGTGTCGAACACGCCCGGCGTGTTCACCGAGGACACCGCCGACATGACGATGGCGCTGATCCTCAGCGTCCCGCGCCGCCTCGCCGAGGGCGAGAAGCTGATGCGCTCGGGCCAGTGGGCGGGCTGGGCGCCGAGCGCGATGCTCGGCCACCGCGTCGGCGGCAAATTGCTCGGCATCGTCGGTATGGGGCGGATCGGGCTCGCGGTCGCGCGCCGCGCGCGGGCGTTCGGCCTGTCGATCCACTATCACAACCGCCGCCGCCTGCCGGAAGCGATCGAGGAAGAGCTGGGCGCGAGCTATCACGCGAGCGTCGACACGCTGCTGCGGATCAGCGACGTGGTGACGATCCACTGCCCGCATACGTCCGAGACGCACGAACTGGTCAACGCGGCGCGGATCGGTGCGATGAAGCCGACCGCTTACCTGATCAACACCGCGCGCGGCGAGATCGTCGACGAGAAGGCGCTGATCGCGGCGCTCAAGACCGGCCGCATCGCGGGCGCGGGGCTCGACGTCTATACGCACGAACCCGCGGTCGACCCCGAACTGCTCGCGCTCGACAATGTCGTGCTACTGCCGCACCTCGGCTCGGCGACGATCGAGGGCCGCGAGGCCTCGGGCGAAAAGGTTATCGCCAACATCCGCGCCTGGTGCGAC
>PNJO01000305.1 GCA_013821905.1 Sphingopyxis sp.
GGCCTTGCGGGTAGCGATGCTACCCGCGGCGGCCACCCGGACCCGATCTCTTCGCCATTTCGACGCCTCGAACGTGGAATTAATGGGTCCTGGCCCTAGGGGCGTCAGGCGGCGAGTTCGGGGGTGAACAGCAGGCTCTGGCTGATCGCGGCGCGCACCGTATTTTCGCGGAACGGCTTCGAGATCAGGAAGGTCGGCTCGACGCGGTGACCCGTCAGCAGCCGTTCGGGGAAGGCGGTGATGAAGATCGCCGGGACCGGCGCGCGTTCCAATATGTCCTGCACCGCGTCGATCCCCGACGAGCCGTCGGCAAGCTGGATGTCGGCGAGGACGAGGCCGGCGTCGGTTTCCTCGAAGGCGGCGACCGCATCGTCGTGCGTGGTCGCGATGCCGGCGACCGCGTGGCCGAGCGAGCGGACGATCTGCTCCAGCTCCATCGCGATCAGCGGCTCGTCCTCGATAATAAGGACCGAGGTGCGCGCTTCGCGGTCGATCTCGCCGACCGCATCGGCAAGCAGGCTTTCGACCGTGCCGGTATCGGCGCCGGTGATCCGCGCGGTTTCCTCCACCGAAAAGCCTTCGAGCGCGGTGAGCAGCAGCATCTGGCGGCCGAGCGGGGTGATCGCGGCGAGGCGCCGGTTCGCTGCGCGGACGAGGATATCCTCGTCGTCGTCACCCTCGCCATCCTCGATATAGGCGCTTTCCCAGATACGGTGGAAATGGCGGTACAGGTCGATCCGCGTTCCGGCGACGGTGCGGAATTCGTCGGGGGCGGCGACAATGGCCTCCAGCGTCGTGTGGACGAAATTGTCGCCATGCTGCTGGCTGCCGGTGAGCGCCCGCGCATAACGGCGCAGGAAGGGCAGATGGCCGCGGATTTCTTCTCCCAGATTCATCGCTCGATGCTCCGTCTTGAGATGGTCATACGCGGCGCGGACGGTGGCGGTTCCCGCCCGGCGCACCAAAAAGCCGGGTTTCCGGGTGCAACTTGTTCCGCCGCAAAGCGTAGAGTCAGCCGGGACGCGACAGGATAAGCTGGTAAGAAGATGGAATTGTTCCATTTTTTTACGAAGCGGTTACGATGCTTTTTTAGGACGCATTTTCATGGCAGAGCGGCCCGCAGCGGATCACGGCGCTCCGGCGCCGGCAGGAAGCGAGGGGTGGGGCTTGGCTGACAGCGGACATCATGATCCCGCGCGGGGCGAGCAATGGCGGCTCGATACGCTGCGCGAATATGGGATCATGGACACCGATGCCGAACCGGCGTTCGACCGCGTGACCAAGCTGGTCGCCGGTCTGTTCGACGTCCCGATCGCGCTGATTTCGCTCGTCGACGACTGCCGCCTGTGGTTCAAGTCGGCGCACGGCCTCGACATCCCCGAAGTCGACCGCGATGCCAGCTTTTGCCGGCATGTCGTGACCGATGACCGGCCGCTGGTGGTTCCCGACGTGGTCGGCGACCCGCGTTTTCAGGACAATCCGTTTGTCACCGGCGAGCCCTTCGTCCGCTTCTACGCGGGGGTGCCGCTGCGCGCCTATAATGGCGCGATTCTGGGCGCGCTGTGCATCGTCGACCGCAAGCCGCGGACGGCGCCCGACGCGCACGAGATGGAGCGGCTGGAGGATTTCGCGGCGATCGTCATGGCCGAAGCCGAGCTGCGCCGCATCATCGCCGAGCGCGACGAGGCGCGGCGGACGCTCGAGCGCGCGCTCGATTTTTCGGGCATCGCAACGTGGCGCTATGATTCGCGGAGCGACAATGTGCGCTGGCGCGGCGCGGTCGCCGAGCTGTGGGGCGCCGATTACCGGGTCGCGCTGGCGACGCGCGACGACACGCTGGCGCGCATCCACGCCGACGAT
>PNJO01000306.1 GCA_013821905.1 Sphingopyxis sp.
GGGGGGGGCAACGTCCGCTCCCCACCTCAAACCGGCCGCGCGCAAGCCCGCTATTCGCCCCCCAACCGCACGAACCGCATGTCGCCCTCGGCGCGGTGGAGCGTGACGCCGCGGTCGGTCTTTTCGGCGCAGGCGCCCTCGAAGTTCACCACGCCGATATCGTTGGGGACGATGGTGACGCGCAATTTGCCGCCGTCGGCCTCGCCCAGCACGAAGCGCGGGGCGGTGATGTTGTAGATGGGCTCGCTGATCTCGATCCAGCGCGGCACCCGCTTGTCGTCGTCGCCCGGCGTCCAGCCATAATATTGGGTATAGCCCTCGACCGGCTCGCCGCTGTCGAAACCGACGACGAAGTCGATCCCGGCGACGCCCTCGCCGTCGGGCCAGGTGACGAGCAGCGTCGGGATCGCGCCCTCGACCGGAATCAGCGGGCCCTTTTCGAGCGCGGGCGGCACCGGCTTCGGCTCGGTGGTCAGGCAGATCATGTCGCCGCGCGCTTCCCAGCGCCCCTCGGCGCGTTCGTCGAGCGCACCCGCGGCGAGCATATAGGCGAAACGCCCGTCGTTGCGGATCAGCAGGCCCCCGCCGACGTCGGGGCCTTCGGCCAGGCTATATTCGCCGACGAAGGACGGATCCTGCGCGGCGGCAGGAGCGGCGATCAGCGCGGCGGCGAGGAGCAGGGTTCGCATCGTTCGATCATGCGCCTCGCGGGCCTCGCTTGCCAGCCCCTTTCCACTTGGCGCGCCACCTGCTAGGCGCCCGCGCCATGTCCCAGACGCATCCCCAACGCCGCACCTTCGCCATCATCTCGCACCCCGACGCGGGCAAGACGACGCTGACCGAAAAGCTGCTCGTCGCGGGCGGCGCGATCCATATGGCGGGCGAGGTGAAGGCGCGCGGCCAGGCGCGGCGTGCACGCTCCGACTGGATGAAGATCGAGCAACAGCGCGGGATTTCGGTCACCTCGTCAGTGATGACCTTCGAGCACGCCGGACTGGTCTTCAACCTGCTCGATACGCCGGGGCATGAGGATTTCAGCGAGGATACCTATCGCACGCTGACCGCCGTCGACAGCGCGGTGATGGTGATCGACGCCGCCAAGGGCATCGAGCCGCAGACGCTCAAGCTGTTCGAGGTGTGCCGCCTGCGTTCGGTTCCGATCATCACCTTCATCAACAAGGTCGACCGCGAAGGCCTGCCGCCGTTCGAACTGCTCGACGAGGTCGCCGACCGGCTCGCGCTCGACGTCTGCCCGATGAACTGGCCCGCGGGCATGGGCGGGCAGTTCGAGGGGATTTACGACCTCGTCGATCCGGCGATCATGAAGCCCGGCGGCGACGCCTCGCGCATGTATGAGGGCGACCGGTTCAGCTTGTCGGGGCTCGACGATGGCGCGCTCGCCGCGCAGCTCAGCGCCGATGCGCTGGCGCATCTCAAGGAAGAGACCGAGCTTGCGTCGGCCTGTTATGCGCCCTTCGATGCGGCGGCGTATCGGAACGGCGACCTGACGCCGGTCTATTTCGGATCGGCGCTGAAAGAATTCGGGGTCGTCGATTTGCTCAATGCGCTGGCGAGCCACGCGCCGGGGCCGCAGCCGCAGCCCGCCGAGCCCGCGCCGGTGCAGCCCGACGACGAGGCCGTGACCGGCTTCGTCTTCAAGGTGCAGGCGAACATGAACCCCGCGCACCGCGACCGCATCGCCTTCATGCGCCTCTGCTCGGGCAAGTTCGAGCGCGGCATGCGGCTGATGCAGGGCGGGACGGGCAAGGCGATCGCGATCAGCCGTCCGATGCTGTTCCTCGCGCAGGATCGCGAAATGGCCGAGGAGGCC
>PNJO01000307.1 GCA_013821905.1 Sphingopyxis sp.
CGCGGATCGTGTCGGCGTCGCTCACCGGACTGGCGGTGACATTCGCCACGACTGGCACCAACGGCGCAGTGGGCGCGTTGGCGCCGAGCGCCTCGGCCATCGCGTCGGCGGCGGGCTGCATCAGCGGGCAGTGGAAGGGCGCCGACACGGGCAGCAGCACGCCGCGCTTGATCCCGAAATCCTTGACCAGCGCCACCGCGCGCTCGACCGCACCCTTGTGGCCCGAAATCACGACCTGCGACGGGTCATTGTCGTTCGCGACGGTGCAGACCTCGCCCTCGGCCGCCGCATCGGCGAGCTTTTGTGCGGTGTCGATATCGGCGCCGAGCAGCGCCGCCATCGCGCCGACGCCGACGGGCACCGCCGCCTGCATCGCCTGCCCGCGCGTCTTCAGGAGCCGCGCGGTGGTCGCAAGGTCGAAGGCGCCCGCGGCGCAGAGCGCGCTATATTCGCCGAGGCTGTGGCCCGCGACATAGTCGGCCTTGGCGGCGAGCGTGACGCCGCCTTCCTTTTCGAGCACGCGCAGCGTGGCGATCGCGTTCGCCATGATCGCCGGCTGGGCGTTTTCGGTGAGGGTGAGCTGGTCCTCGGGGCCTTCGCTCATCAGCTTGAACAGGCTCTGGCCGAGCGCGTCGTCGACCTCCTGAAACACTTCGCGCGCCGCCGGCGATGCGTCGGCAAGTGCCTTGCCCATGCCGACCGCCTGGCTGCCCTGACCCGGAAAGATGAATGCGCGCATGAAATTTCCTACTCGTCAAAGGGCAAGCGCCTATTCCTTCACCCCGCGCGATGCAAGCCGAAGGGCACGACCTTGTTCGCCGCGTCATGCCCGATATCGGCGCGGCCGAGCCAGGGGATGCCGGTGCGCGCGCACCAGTCCTGCGCGATCTCCTCGGCCTCCAATCCGAACGGCCGGTCGTTTTCGGGAATGTCGCTCACCCGCCCCAGCCGCAGCCCGGCGAGTCCGCGCGGCCCGAGCGCGGTCGCGGCATGAAAGAAGGCGCGATCGAAGGCGTAGAGATATTCGCTGACCTCCTCGACGAGCAGGATATGGCCCGCAAGATCGGGTTCGAGCGGGGTTCCGAGCAGCATCGACAGCGTCATCAGGTTGAACGCCGCATGGCGCGCGCCATGCTGCAACCCCGGCTCGCACGCCGCCGGATCGCGCGCGACGAGCCAGTCGAGCGCGCGCGTCACCGCCGCATCGCCGCCGTCGCGCCGGATGTCGGCGACCATCGGGCCGTGCGCGACATGGTCGAAGCCTTCGCGATACAGGCAGCCGAGCAGATTTCCCTGGTCCGAATAGCCGAGGAACGCCTTGCCGCGCGCCGCGTCGGTCATCGCGGCGACCGCATCCTCGGCGATCCGGCACGCACCATAACCGCCGCGCGCGAACCAGACCGCGTCGATATCGGGACGGTTCGCCATCTCGACGAGCGCCGCGAAGCGGTGCCCGTCCTCGCCCGCGAAATGGCCGTGGACCGCGAAGCATTGGGGGTCGAATTCGAGCTCGACGTCGGGATAGCCGAGGCTCGCGATCGCGCGCACCGCCTCGGCATCATCGGGCAGGATCGGGGTCGAGGGGGCAACGATGCCGATACGCAATGTCTGTCCCCTGCCGCGCCTTGCCAAACCTGACCCAAGCCCATAACGCCGCGCGATGGACGAAAACAAATCCTATTTCTTCTGCGGCATCGGCGGGTCGGGGATGCTGCCGCTCGCGATGATCGTCGCGGCGCGCGGTGACGCGGTGTCGGGGTCCGATCGCAGCCGTGACCAAGGGCGGACGCCCGGTAAATTCGCCTGGCTCGAAAGCCAGGGCATCGCCTT
>PNJO01000308.1 GCA_013821905.1 Sphingopyxis sp.
GGCCGATTGCCGCCATTGCAGCGCCCCACCCGTCCGCTACACTCGCGCAATGAACAAAAGCACCGAAATCACCGTCAACGACCGCATGCAACAGGACTATCGCTACACGCGCACCGTCCCGATGGGGAAAGACTTCGACCCCGATTTCCAGCCCGAACTGACGCCCGCCGAAATGCTCGAACTCGGTGTCTTCTGCGGCAAATATATGACCGACTGCGCGGACGAATTTCCGACAAGCTGGTTCGCAAAGGCAAAACTGGCCCCCGATCGCGCCGATTGCTCGCTCAACTATTTCGGCGTGCGCGCCAGCGTCCCCTTGCGCGTATGGGTCGCGAAGGGATGGATCCATCCCGACGATCCGCGCGGCTGGTTCCAATGGTATTGCCGCTATTATTCGGGACGGCGCCTTCCGGGCGAGGACGATCGCCAGATCGCGCGCTGGCGCGCCTTTCGCCGCCACGCCGCGCAGGTCCGCAAGCATTGCGAGCCCGGCGATCCCTTTTGCCGGCCGAAACAGCGTCAGGCGCTGCTCCAATGGGCCTACGACAGCCGCGACATCTAGGGTCAAGACCCTAGCGGCGCGGCGCCGCGCGCATTATGGGGGACGCCCGCTCAAGGAAGTTTCCGCCTATGCCCATCATGGCCGCGCGCCACTACAATAACGGCCAGCTCGTCCGCGAGCTCGGACCCGACGAGATCATTCCCGAGGATTGCGACACGGGCGATTTCTTCTGGCTCGGCCTTTACGAGCCGACCCCCGGCGAGCTCGAAACCATCGCAAAACGCTTCGGTCTCCACCCGCTCGCGGTAGAGGATGCGCTGAAGGCGAACCAGTTGCCGAAGGTCGAGGTCTATGGCGACCAGCTGTTCGTCATCGCGCGCACCGCCAATCTCGACGGCGACACGATCGAACCCGGCGAGACCGCGATCTTCGCCGGTCCGCATTTCCTCGTCACCGTCCGCCACGGCTCGGCGCGCGCGCACACCGCGGTGCGGGCGCGTCTCGAAAGCCTGCCGCTGAAGCTCGCGCACGGTCCCGACTATGTGCTTTACGCGATCCTCGATTTCATCATCGACGGCTATTTCCCCGTCATCGACGCGATCGAGGAACGGATGCTCGTCGTCGAGGAAAGCGTAATGGACACGCCGCTCGACGCGACCGAAATCCGCCACCTCTATCGCCAGCGGCACGAGATCATCCGCTTCCAGCGCCTCGTCGGGCTGATGAAGGATGTCGCGAACCGCCTCGCCACCGACGACGATCTGCCCAATGTCGACGACGGGGTCCGGCCCTTTTTCCGCGACATCTGGGACCATGTCTCGCGCGCCGAATTCCGCCTGACCAGCCTGCGCGACATCGCGGCCTCGGTGCTCGACACGAACAGCCTGCTCGAACAGCAGCGCCAGGGCGTGATCACGCGCCAGCTCGCCGCCTGGGCCGCGATCCTCGCGGTGCCGACCGCGATCGCAGGCATCTATGGCATGAACTTCGAATATATGCCCGAACTCGGCTGGGACTATGGCTATCCCTTCGCGCTCGCTCTGATCTTCGGCGGTTCGGGCCTCGTTTTCTGGCGATTCAAGAGCATCGGCTGGCTCTGATCCGCCGTCCGGCGCTGTCCCGGGGCGGCAGGGCGCATCGCGCTGGCGCGCACCTTCCTTTTCGCCAATGCGGCGCGTTGGCAGGCCAGCGCTAACTCTCTTTTAACCGGCGCGGCCGACTAACAGGATTATGGCTATTTCCGCTTTTCTTCATGCTCCGGCGGGCGACGCCGGGAAGCGCCGCAACGCGCGGCGCACACTCAAGCTCCGGGTCGAAGGCGTGCGCGA
>PNJO01000309.1 GCA_013821905.1 Sphingopyxis sp.
TATGAATTCACGCTCGGCGGCTTCAACAACATGACCGAGCCGATGAGCGCGGCGAGCGTCATCAAATTCACCTCGAGCCGCGACGGCGGGCTGGGCGATGCGCTGCCCGCGGGAACGGTGCGTTTCTATCAGCGCGACCTGCGCGGCGACCCCCAGTTCATCGGCGAGAACCAGATCGGCCACACGCCGATGGGCAGCGAGCTGGGCCTGAAGACCGGCGACGCCTTCGACGTGAAGGTCCAGGCGACCGTCGTCTCGCGCGAGAAGCGCGGCGACCATGTCTGGCGCTCGGCGATGTCGTACCGGATCACCAACGCGCGGCCGCAGCCGGTAACGCTCGACCTGCGCCAGCGCGGGCTCGACTGGTATTGGGCCGAGACCAAGGTCATCGCCGAAAGCCAGAAGAGCCAGCGGCTCGATGCGGACGGCGTCCAGTGGCGCGTGACCGTTCCCGCGAACGGCGACACCACGATCACCGCCACCTTCGAAACGCGATACTGACGCAAAGCGCCGTGCGCCGCATCGCGCCTCTGCTGTTGCTGGCCGCCGCTTCGCCCGCGGCGGCCGAATCGGTGGTTACCTCTCCGGCGCCCGACAAGGTCGCGGTCAGCATCTTTCGCGATCCCGACCGCGACGAGGGCGGCGAGATCGACCGCGAGTGGCTGAACGGCTTTGCGCTCATTTCCGAAACGCGGACGATCGACCTTCCCGCGGGCGACGTGCGGCTGCGTTTCGAAGGGGTGGCGGAAGGCATGGTCGCGGTATCGGCGATCGTCACCGGCCTGCCCGGCGGCGTGGTGCAGAAGAATCGCGACGCCGCGCTGCTGTCGCCCGCCAGCCTGCTCGACGGCTCGCTCGGCAACCGCGTCCATATCCGCCGCACCGACCGCGCGACCGGAAAGGTCAGCGAGGAGGAAGCGGTCATCCGTTCGGGCCCCGAAGGCGCGGTGATTCTCCGGACATCCGCCGGATATGAGGCGCTGCGCTGCACCGGGCTCCCCGAATCGCTCGTTTACGACGGCGTTCCCGCCGGGTTGACCGCCAAGCCGACGCTGTCGGTGACGACGCGCAGCCCCGCCGCGCAGCGCGCAACGGTGACGCTGACCTATTTGTCGACGGGATTCGACTGGGCGAGCAATTATGTCGCGCGCGTCGGCGGCGACGGCAAGACGCTCGACCTCTTCGCCTGGCTGACCGTCGCCAACAGCAACGGCGAGAGTTTCGCCGACGCGAACATGTCGGTGCTCGCGGGCACGCTCAACGTCACGAGCGATTTCGATTCGCTCGTCGAGGAGCCGCCGCAGCCGCAGCTGAACCTCCGCTGCTTTCCGACCGGCAGCGGCCGGTACGGCATCCCGCCGCTGCCCCCGCCGCCGCCCGCTCCCCCGCCTGCGCCGATGGCGGCCGGGATGGATATCGTCGTCACCGGACAGCGCGTCCGCCGCGAAATGCTGGAAAGCACGACGGCGATCACCGTGATCGACACCGCGAAGCTAGAGGATCTGGGCGACCTCAAGCTCTATCGCGTGCCCTTTCCGGTGACCGTCGCGGCGAACGGGCAGAAACAGGTCGCGCTGCTGGTCAAGGACAAGGTGCCGTTCGAGACGATCTACCGCCATCGAATCGACCCCGAAGACGAAACATTCGCGACGCCGACCGACATTCTGCTCCGTATGCAGAACAAGGAGGGGGCCGGGCTCGGCGTGCCGCTGCCGAGCGGGCAGGTGGCGGTGTTCGAGCCGGCGGCGGGGCGCGAACTGCTCGCGGGCGAGGGGATGATGCGCGACCATGCGGTCGGCGAAAAGGTCGACCTGGTGATCGGCGAAAGCA
>PNJO01000310.1 GCA_013821905.1 Sphingopyxis sp.
CGAGCAGCATCCGCGTCGGCCCCATCGGGCCGGGCCCGTCGGGCTCGTAGCGCGACATGCCGACGGCGCCGAGATCGAAGCCCGCGCAGAAATGGCCTTCGCTGCCGGTGAGGATCGCGACGCGTGCGTCATCGTCCTCCGCGAAGGCGGCAAAGGCTTCGCGCAGCGCGAGCGCGGTTAGGGGATCGACCGCGTTGCGCTTTGCGGGGCGGTCGATCGTGACGATCGTCACGGGGCCATCATGGTCGATCAGGACGGTCATATTCTCTCCCCAATGGCCGGCGTTCCGGTGCCGCTTCGGGCTAGCATGATGCGCGGGGCGGGGCAAAAGACTTGAAAGCGGCGCGCGGGCCCCCTAAATCACGGGTGTGCGGGCCGGGCCCCTCTGGCGTCGGCGGGATATTTCCCGCCACGTGATGTCGGACCGCATCGGGTGACACCGATGCTTGCGGCCCTTCTCCCCTCTTTTCGGGGTCCCTGCATCGGAGTCACCTGCTTGATCTCAATCAGGAGGCCCTTTTGATGACCTACAACCCCAATCTCTATCGCCTGACGCTGCTGCACAGCCAGCTCGATGCCGCCGAGCGGCGCGAGGTGCGCCGGCGCGGTGCCGATCCGTTCCGCCTGCTGCGGCTCAAGACGCTGAAGCTCGCGGTCAAGAAGCGGCTCGCGGCGCTGACGCGTCGTCCGGTGCTCGCGCTCTGACCTCATAATATAGCGAAACCGGAGCGCTGCCCGACACGGGCGGCGCTTTCGGCGTTATCCAGGGATTATCGTCATGGAATTTCTGTTTGCCGACTGGCTGGGCACCCCGGCCTGGTTGTGGCTGGCCTTCCTCGCGCTCGTCGTGGCGCTCACCGCTTTCGATCTCGGCGTCCTCAACAAGGAGGACAAGGAAATGGGGATCGGCGAGAGTCTGAAGCTTTCGGCCTTCTACATCGGGATCGCGCTCGCGTTCGGCGCGTGGATCTGGAGCGCGAAGGGCGGCGAGGCCGGCCTCCAATATTACACCGGCTTCTTCATCGAGAAGGCGCTGTCGATCGACAATATCTTCGTCATATCGCTGATCTTCACGACCTTTGCGATCCCGCCGCGATACCAGTATCGCGCGCTCCTCTGGGGCATCGTCGCGGTGATCGTGCTGCGCGGCATCATGATCGCGGGCGGCGCGGCGCTGGTGAACGAATATGGCTGGGTGCTCTATATCTTCGCCGCATTCCTCGTGTTTACGGGCATCAAGATGCTGTTCGCGAGCGACACGCCGATGGACGTGAAGGGCAATCCGGTCGTCCAATGGCTGTCGCGGCACATCCCGCTGACGGAGGGGCTGCACGGGCAGAAATTTTTCGTGCGCATCGCCGACGCGAAGACCGGAAAGCTGGCGCTCGCGGCGACGCCGCTGTTCCTGGCGCTCGTGGTGATTAATCTCGCCGACCTGGTGTTCGCGGTCGACAGCGTGCCGGCAATCTTTGCGATCACGACCGACACCTTCATCGTCTATACGTCGAACATCATGGCGATCCTTGGCCTGCGCGCGCTCTATTTTGCGCTGTCGGCGATGGTGCACCGCTTCCACTATCTGAAATATGCGCTCGCGCTGGTGCTGGTGTTCATCGGGTCGAAGATTTTCGTCGCCGATTTCATCCTCGGGGGCGACAAATTCCCGCCGCTGGTCAGCCTCGGCGTGACCGTCGCGCTGATCGCGGGCGGGATCATCTGGTCGCTGGTGAAGACGCAGCGCGAGCCGGAGGCGCTGCCGCCGGCGTAATCCGGGTTGGAGGAGGGGGCGGGAGGCCGCCC
>PNJO01000311.1 GCA_013821905.1 Sphingopyxis sp.
ATTTCTGTCAAGCTCTCGGCGCTCCATCCCCGCTACGAAGTCACGCGCTGGGACGAGTGCGTGCCCGCGCTTACCGAAATGCTCGAAGCCTTGGCAGTGCAGGCCGCGGGCAAGGGTATCGCGCTGACGGTCGACGCCGAGGAGTCCGAGCGGCTCGAGATGAGCCTCGACATCATCGGGACCGTCGCCGCGCTTCCCGCGCTCAACGGGTGGGACGGCTTCGGCATGGCGGTGCAGGCTTACGGCAAGCGCGCGCGGCCGGTGATCGCTTGGGCGAACGGGCTCGGCCGGGTGATGAACGTGCGGCTGGTCAAGGGCGCCTATTGGGACTCGGAGATCAAGCGCACGCAAGTCGAGGGTTTGAGCGACTATCCGCTGTTCACCCGCAAGGCGGCGACCGATGTGTCCTACCTCGCCTGCGCGCGCGACATGCTGGAGGCCGAACATATCCGGCCCGCATTCGCCAGCCACAATGCGCTGACGGTGGCGACGATCATCGACTGGGCGGGCAACAGCCGCGATTTCGAATTCCAGCGCCTCCACGGGATGGGTGATGGCCTCTACGAGCGGCTGGTGCGCGAGCATGGCTATCACTGCCGCATCTATGCCCCCGTTGGTGGGCACCGCGATCTGCTCGCGTATCTCGTGCGGCGGCTGCTCGAGAATGGCGCGAATTCGAGCTTCGTCCACCAACTCGCCGATGAGCGGCTGAGCGAGGACGAGATCCTCGCCGATCCGGTGGCGAAGATCGCGGCGGTCGGCGGCGCGCGGCATCCGAGCATCCCGCTGCCGGTCGATCTGTTCGGGGCGGGGCGGCGCAATTCCGCCGGAGTTGACCTGGCGGATCGCGCCGTGCTGGCGTCAACCGAGCAGCATGTGAGGCAGCCGCACGCAGACCTGATTGCAAAGAGGATCGAGATGTCGGTCGGCCAGGTCGGCGATGCGATCACGCGTGCTGATGCGGCCTTCCCGAGCTGGGCGGCCATGCCCGTCGAACAGCGCGCCGCTTGCCTGGATCGGCTGGCGGACTTGCTTGAAGCGAACCGCAATGAATTGATGGCGCTCTGCGTGCAGGAAGCGTTCAAGACCATTCCCGACGCGCTCGGCGAAGTGCGCGAGGCAGTCGATTTCTGTCGATACTATGCGGCGCAGGCGCGCGAGGGATTGTCACCTGCCGAACTGCCTGGCCCGACGGGGGAGCGCAATGTGCTGCATATGGCGGGGCGCGGCGTTTGGGCCACCATCAGCCCGTGGAACTTCCCGCTCGCGATTTTCCTGGGGCAAACCGTCGCCGCGCTCGTCACCGGCAACACAGTTGCGGCAAAACCGGCCCCGCAGACGCCGTTCATCGCTAACCGGGCCGTGGAACTGGCGCATGAAGCGGGCGTGCCAAAGGACGCCCTCATCCTCGTCCCCGGCGGTCCCGAAGTCGGCGCGGCGCTCACCGCCGATCCGCGCGTGATGGGCGTCGCCTTCACCGGCTCGACCGCCACCGCGCGCAAGATCGCGCGCGCTCTGCTGGAGGACGACACCCGCCCGATCGTCCCGCTGATCGCCGAGACGGGCGGCATCAACGCGATGATCGTCGATTCGACTGCGCTGCCCGAGCAAGTCGTCGCCGATGTCGTCACCTCCGCCTTCCGCTCGGCGGGGCAGCGTTGTTCGGCGCTGCGCCTGCTGCTGTTGCAGGAGGAAATCGCCGACAACGTCATCGACATGCTGGCGGGCGCGATGGACCTT
>PNJO01000312.1 GCA_013821905.1 Sphingopyxis sp.
GCTTCGCTTTTGGGCAGAGCGTAGAGAAGATATGACTGCCGCCGCTTTCTCCCGCTTCGCTCCCGCCTTGCCGCTTCGTTCCTTCGCGCCTCGCGACTGGCGCTGGGCCGCGCTGTTCGGCCTGTTTCTGGCGATTCTGGCAATCGGCGTGGTCGAGGGGCAGGTCAGCCGCGGTAACCGCGGTATCACCCCGATCAACAGCAGCGGCGACTTTCTGGCGAGCGGCATCGCGGTCGACGTCACCGGCGACAACGCCGACGACGCGCGCGAAAAGGGCTGGCGCGAGGCGCAGCGCAAGGGCTGGGCGCAGCTTTATCGCAAGCTCAACGGCAGCGAAGGCCCGGCGCTGACCGATTCGGTGCTCGACGGCATCGTCACCGCGATCGTCGTCGAACAGGAACAGATCGGCCCGCGCCGCTATGTGGCAAGGCTCGGCGTCCAGTTCGACCGCGTCCGCGCGGGGCAGATATTGGGGGTCAGCGGCCGCACACTGCGTTCGCCGCCGCTGCTCGTCATTCCCGTCTATTCGATCGACGGCATCCCGCAGGTATTCGAACAGCGCAGCGCGTGGCAGCGCGCCTGGGCCGAATATAATATCGGGCAGAGCGCGATCGACTATGTCCGCACCGCCGGCACCGGCGCCGACACGATGCTCCTGAACGCCGGCCAGACGGGCCGGCGCGGGCGCGTCTGGTGGCGCGTCATCCTCGACCAATATGGCGCCGCCGATGTGCTGATCCCGATCGCGCGTGTCGAATATTCCTATCCGGGCGGCCCGATCAAAGGCTATTTCACCGCGCGCTTCGGCCCCGACAACAAGCTGATCGGCAGCTTCACCATGACCGGTCCGAGCCCCGCCGCGCTGCCCGACATGATGGAAAAGGCGGTCGCGCGGATGGACGGCCTCTACACGACCGCGCTTGCCGAGGGCGTGCTGCGCACCGACACCTATCTCGTGCTCGAAAAGCCCGTCGAAAAGGAAGACCTGCCCGAAGAGGTCGCGACCGACGCGGATGCGCTGCCCAGCGAAACCGACGCCAGCGTGCCGACCGCGACGTCGGCCGGCGTCCAGAGCTTCACGGTGCAATATAGCTCGCCCGACGTCGATTCGGTGACCGCGACCGAGCGCGCCGTCGCCGGCGTCGCGGGGGTCCAGTCGGCCTCGACGACCAGCCTCGCGCTTGGCGGCACGTCGGTGATGCGCGTGACCTTCCGCGGCGATCTCGCGGCGCTCCGGGCGGCGCTCGCCGCGCGCGGCTTCGGCGTCCAGGAAGGCGGCGGGCAGCTCCGGATCAGCCGCTGATGGCGCGCGCGCGCGCCAGCCAGATCGCGTTGCCGCTCGACTGGAGCGCGGGCGGCGCGAACGACGGCCCGCTGATCGTCGGCACCAGCAACGCCGATGCCGTGCGCTATCTGCGCCACGTCGCGACCTGGCCCGTCCGCACCGCGGTGCTCACCGGACCGCGCGCATCGGGGCGCAGCCTGATGGGCCGCCTCTTCGCGCGCGACACCGGCGGAAAAATCATCGACGGCCATGACAGCGTTTCGGAAGAAGAGATTTTCCACGCCTGGAACGCCGCGCAGGCAAGCGGCTCGCCGCTGCTGATCATCGCCGATGCGCCGCCCGCGGATTGGAATGTCGCGCTTCCCGACCTTCGTTCGCGCCTGGCGGCCGTGCCAGTGCTGACGATCGGTGACCCCGACGACTGCCTTGCGCGTGACCTGATCGAAGCGC
>PNJO01000313.1 GCA_013821905.1 Sphingopyxis sp.
GGCACGGGCGGAAAAGCTGCTCGCTTCTTGATCCTCCCCATCGCTTCGCGGCAGGGAAGATGAGTTAGTTTGCTTTCGGTAACGCATCCTCGACAAGCGGCGCCAGCCCCGCCGCGACCAGCTTCACGCCCTTGGCATTGGGATGGATATTGTCGCCGAGCATTAGCGATTTGTCGGTAACGACATTGTCGAGGATGAAGGGATAGAAGCTCGCTTCATATTTCGACGCGAGTTCGGGATAGATGGGATTGAATTTCCCCGCATAGTCGCCGCCGAGATTGGGCGCCGCCATCATGCCCGTAAGCAGCACGGGGATCTCGCGTTTCCGGAGCTCGGCGAGCATCGCGTCGAGATTGGCGCGCGTCTGGTCGGGGCCGATCCCGCGCAGCATGTCGTTGCCGCCGAGCCCGAGCACGACGAGCGCGGGCTTCACTTTCGCGTTGTCGAGCACATAGGTCAGCCGCTGGCGCCCCGCCGCCGTGGTATCGCCCGACACGCCGGCATTCTGAACGCGCGCGACGACGCCGTCGGCGGCGAGCGCGGCCTGGAGCTGCGGCGCGAGCCCTTCCTTCGGTCCCAGCTGATAACCCGCATAGAGCGAGTCACCAAAGGCGATGACGAGCGGCGCGTCGGCGGGAATCGCGGCCGCCGTCGGCGCCGCAGCCGTGTCGTTCGTCGATGCTGACGGGTTTTCCGCCGATCCGCACGCGACGAGTGGTTGGCAAAGAAATGCGACACAACCATATGTAAGAACAGAGCGCCATCCGGCCGTTCGCATTTCCAAAGGGTCCTCTCCTTGCCCGACGCCCAACGACCACCAGCGGCCTTGGCGCCCGATCTGGCGATTGCCGCCCATAATGTGACGCTGACTCTGGGGAGCGACAAGGCCCCTGTCGAAATTTTGCGCGGAGTCGACCTCGATGTCGCGGCGGGAACCTCGGTCGCGCTGCTCGGCCCTTCGGGTTCGGGCAAGAGCTCGCTGATGGCGGTGCTTGCCGGACTGGAGCGCGCCAACGGCGGCCACATCAACGTCGCGGGCCTCGACTTCGGCGCGATGGACGAGGACGGCCTCGCGCGCGCGCGACGCGGCCGTATCGGCATCGTGCTCCAGGCCTTTCACCTGCTCCCCACCATGACCGCGCTCGAAAATGTCGCGGTGCCGCTCGAACTCGCCGGCATCGCCGATCCCTTCGGCCGCGCCGCCGCCGAACTCGAAGCCGTCGGCCTCGGCCATCGGCTCACCCACTATCCCGCGCAGCTTTCGGGCGGCGAGCAGCAGCGCGTCGCGATCGCGCGTGCGCTGGCGATGGAGCCGGAGGTGATGCTGTTCGACGAGCCGACCTCGGCTCTCGATCCCGAGCTCGTCGGCGAGGTGCTTCGCGTGATGCGCTCGCTGGCCGAGGAAGGCCGCACCATGCTGGTGGTGACGCATGAAATGGGCTTCGCGCGCGAGGTCGCGAGCCGCGTGATCTTCCTCCATCGGGGGGTCATCGAGGAAGAGGGTGTTCCCGCGCAGGTGCTGACGCAGCCTCGCAGCGAGCGCCTTCAGAACTTTCTGTCGAGCAGCTTGAAGTGATGCGCCTTGTGTCACCGCAAAGCCCTTGCAGGACTGCCTCCCGGTTGTCATCGCCGATCCGTGGCCGGCGGCCAGTTGGCTCCGCGCCCGCCTCGTGTTCCCTCAGCACCGCAATGATCTGCTCTTCCGTGAAC
>PNJO01000314.1 GCA_013821905.1 Sphingopyxis sp.
ACGCTTTGCGCGAGCCGCGAAAGTCCCGTTGCACCGCGTCGCCCGCGCCTTTAGGCAGGGCGCCATGAGCGGGGACATCGAAGGTATCGGGGCGGCGGTGACCGCCGGTTTGGCAGGGCGCGCGGTCGAGCCGCGGCACGGCGGCAAGGCGGCGGCCCGCGACGGCCTGCGCTGCCTCAACTGCGGCACCAGCCTCGCCGGGTCGCATTGCCATCATTGCGGACAGCGCGCCGACGTGCATCGCAGCTTCGGCGCGATCGGGCACGACCTTGTCCACGCGATCTTCCATTTCGAGGGCAAGATCTGGAACACGCTGCCTTTGCTCGCGTGGCGGCCGGGCGACCTGACGCGCCGCTATATCCACGGCGAGCGCGCGCGCTTCATCTCGCCGCTCGCGCTGTTCCTCTTCGCGGTCTTCCTGACCTATGCGGTGCTGGCGATGGTCGGCAGCGGCGGCGGTGTGGGCGAGGGGATCGCCAAGGTGGCGGCCGAACAGACGCGCACGACGGCGATCAAGGACAGCATGCAGGCCGAGGTCGACCGGATCGACGCCGCACTCGCGAAAAAGGACATCGCCGCCGCCGACCGGCGCGAGCTGGAGAGCGAACGCGAGGTGCTGCAGAAGAGCGCCGACTATCTCGGCATCGCGCGGAGCCGCAGCAAGAGCGAGCGCGCTGCCGACCGCGCGGCGGGCCCGCCCGTGCTCGAAGACCCGGCCGAGCAGGTGAAGACGAGCGCCGATTTCCTGTCGCGCAACAAGGTCAATACGGGCGTGCCCTTCATCGACCACGGGCTCGAGAAGGCGCTCGCGAACCCCGCGCTGGTGCTCTATAAATTGCAGGCGAACGCCTATAAATTCGCCTGGGCGCTGATCCCGCTGTCATTGCCTTTCATGTGGCTGCTGTTTCCGTTCAGCCGGCGCTTTCACACCTATGACCATTTCGTCTTCGTCACTTATTCGATCTCGTTCATGCTGCTCCTCTTCGTCGTGGTGCGGCTGCTCAACCTGACGGTCCTTGGCGAGGTCGCGACCTTCTTTGCGATGCTGTACGTCCCGTTTCACATGTACCGGCAGCTGCGCGGCGCCTACCGGTCGTCGCGATTCGGTTCGCTCGTCCGCGCGACCCTGCTTCTCTTCTTCAGCCTGTTCGCGGTGATCTGGTTCATGCTGTTGCTGCTGGCGGTCGGGATCAGCGGATAGGCGCAAAGCTGTAACAAAGAGCGGGCACAGCCCCCCGGCCACGCAAGAGGAGGATAGGGCGATGCATCATCATTGGAGCGAAATGGACCGGCGCCAGCTGGTCAAGCTCGGCACCGTCGGCCTCGCCGCGCTGGCGCTGCCCGGCGCCGCGCGCGCGATGATGGCGCAGGGCTTCACCCATGGCGTCGCGAGCGGCGAGCCTGGCCCCCGTTCGGTGCTGCTGTGGACGCGCTATGCTGCGGCGAACGACACCGCGCTGACGGTCGAACTGTCGGAGAGCGCGGATTTCGCGAAAGTCGCGGCGGGCGGCAGCGTGACCGCCGCGGGCGCGCGCGATCACACTGCGAAAATCCTTGTCGACGGGCTCAGGCCCGGCCGCTGGTATCATTACCGCTTCGTCGCTCCCGACGGCAGCAAATCGGTCACCGGCCGCACGCGCACCTTGCCCGAAGGGCCGACCGGCGCGTTCAACCTGGCGCTCTTCTCCTGCTCGAACCTGCCCTTCGGCT
>PNJO01000315.1 GCA_013821905.1 Sphingopyxis sp.
GCTGCGTCGGCCAAGGCGTGTCTCCCGCAAAATAGTCAGAATGCGAAGATAGGATGGTCGTTCCCGATTTGCGACCCCCGGCACCGCTGCCACTTATGACGCACTGCACAAAATTCTGGCATGTCCGGCAAGGTCATGTCATCAATGGCAACGTATATGGCTCGTCTACCCCCTATCAGCAGCATGGAAGCCTTTCTCGAGGTCGCCCGCCACGGCACGGTCAAAGCGGCCGCAATCGAACTCGGCCTCTCGATGCCCGCGCTGTCGCGCCGCATCCAGACGCTCGAGCATATTGTCGGCCGCCCACTGTTCAACCGCCACCACCACGGGCTCAGCCTGACCGAAGCGGGCCGTGCGCTGCACGAACAATTGTCGCCGATTCTCGACGAATTGCGCAACGTGATCGAACAGGTCGGCAGTCCCGACGCCTCGCTCCGCCTGCATCTCAACGTCCTGCCGCTCTTTGCGCAGCAGCGGCTGTTTCCGCGCCTGCCCGACCTGCGGCGCCAGCATCCCGAACTGCACATCGACATCGACACCATGTCGCACGCCGAAGCGCGGCTGGGCGAAGGCATCGACGTCGCGATCGCCCTCGCCCGCTCGATCGACCCCGCGCTCTACGCGGCGCGGCTCGACCAGGACCGGGTGTTTCCGATCGCCGCGCGGACGCTCACCGACGGCCGCCGGCCGATCACCGTGCCCGAACAATTGCAGCGCATGACGATCCTGCTCCACCGCGAAATGCCCGAAACCTTCTCCGAATGGAAAAAGGCGATCGGCATGCCCTATCTCGAACCTGCGGGGATCGACTTCTTCGATTCGGGGCCGCTGATGCTCGAGGCCGCGGCGCAGGGGATCGGCGTCGCCTTCATGCACGGCCATCATTTCGACGACGCGCACGACCCGCGGCTCATCCGCCTGTTCGATTTCGACGTCGAAAGCCCGTACAGCTACTGGTTCGTGTGCCGCCCGCGCGCGCTGAGGCAGCCTGCGGTGAAGCTGTTCCACGACTGGTTGCTGGCGGCGAGAATCTAGAAAATAATGGTGCTGCTGGACAGGATTGAACTGTCGACCTCGTCATTACCAATGACGCGCTCTACCACTGAGCTACAGCAGCAACCGGTGCGCCGGCGAGCCAATGCCGCCGGGCAGGCGCGGCCTATGGCGGGACGCTTTGGCGCTGTCAAGGTGCGAGGCTTGACGCTGTGCCGATTTCGCGGGCATGGGTCGCGGCGTGAGCAAGACGCCTTCCCCCGCCGATATCGAACGCGAACGCCGCCTGGCGGAAGCGCTGCGCGAAAATCTGCGTAAGCGCAAGGCGCAGGCGCGCGAGGCGAAGGCCGAAAATCCGCCTAAAGACTGACGCTCACCGTCACCTCATCGCCCTCGGCCAGCCCTTCCGCCCTGCGCACCGCGGCCTTGACCGGCAGCAGCCAGCCGCCGCTCTCGCGATGGGGAAAGACCGAGGTTTTCCAGACCGTATCGCCGATCCTCGCCTCGACGCGCGCCGAGCCGAACCCGCCGCGCTTGTCGAGCCACTGCCCCGACATCGCGGCCAGGCGAATCCCGTCGGCCGCGTCGCCCGCTATGGTAACGAAGAACCATGCCGCCGGCGCCGTCGCCGACTGCCAACGCCAGAGCGGCGTTATGACCTCGAACCGCTCCAAGCTCGCTATTTCT
>PNJO01000316.1 GCA_013821905.1 Sphingopyxis sp.
CCAGGGCCTTCAGCTTGGCCTCGTCGGAACCGGCCGCCTTGCGCAATTCGGCATAGTCGCGGCGGATCAGGTCGATTTGCTCGCGCATGTCGGCGCGGCCGAAGCGCCGCGTCAGTTCCGTCTCCGCTGCCATGGTGCGGCCGTAGCGCTCCGCAACCGCCAGGACGTTGCTGTCGAGAAACTGCTTCACGAGCGCGTCGGGGATATTGAAGGTGCGATCCTTCATCGGCCCCCGCGTGATCGGCGTCAGATACTCTGGCAATGCAGAGCCGCCGTCGACCGATCGGCCGGTGAGCTTGTCGAATACCGTGTCCGCAATGTCGCGGGCCGCCATGCTGAAGTCGGGAGCGGCCGCGCTGGCAAGATCGACGCCCTGGCCGCCGTGTTTGATCTCCCACCGATCATAGAAGTCCCGTGTCAGCTTGGCGCGCAGATCGGCGATTGCCTGCACCCGCGCGTCGACACGCTTCGGATCGAGCCGCTTCAGCCGATCGAGCAGCCGTTGCGCTCGCTCCCCACGCGCAAGCGTGGTGTCCGAAACTTCCCGCGCCGCCGCGTCCATGGCGTCGCGCAGTTCGGCCATGGCAGCGTCGGGATCGAGCGCTTCGGCCGCCTCCAGCCGGCGCGACAAGCTATTGAGCCGATCGGCGCGCACGCGCTGCGCGGCCGCTTCCTTCTCCAGCCGGGCCTTCACCGCGTAGGCGTCGGGGCCAAGCCGCTCGATCGCCTTGGCGGCCCGGTCGGCCGCCTTGTCGGCGCGCGTGGCGACGTCATAGAACGCCGTGCGCAGATCGGAGAGCTTCGCCGCGAGCTTGCCAGGATCGAGCCGCTGCGCTTCGCGCTCGAAGACGCGGCCGCGCTGGATCAGCCGGTTCAGGCTCCGGGCGTTGGCCTCTTCGATATCGGCCAGGGCGTTCAACGCCGTGTCGGCGCGATCGGCAAGCCCAGCATAGTTCAAATCGACGCGCTGGCGACGGCCACGGAGCGCGCCGCGCTGCTTCAGATAGGAGCGAAGCCCGTCGCCGCCCTCGTCGGCCAGTCGGGCGATCTCTGCGCGTGCGTCGGCCGCTGCGCTCCGGTTGCCCGCCTTTTCCGCTTCCCGCGCCTGTCGGCGAAGAGCGCTGATCCGTGTCACACGGTCAATCTGTTCCGGGTTGGCCTCGTCCAGCCGCGCCGCTGCCTCGTCGATATTCTGGAGCAGGCCGGTGCGCTCGTCGGGGGAAAGCCGCAGATCGGCCAATTCCTGATCGAGCGCGGCCAGGCGGCCCTTCAGGGCCTCTGCGCTGCCGGCGTAATCCTCCGCGATCCGCTGGCCGTAATAGCGAGAGACGATCTCCTTGAACTCCGGCTCCCGCGCATTGAGCGCTTCCCGGTTCCACACGCGGCTGAAGTAACTGGCCGCCGTGTCGACGCCGACGTCTTCGGGCAAAAGTCCCATGTCGATCGCTTCGTTCTTGAACGGCTCGAAGACGCGCTCGCGCCATGCCTTCGCGGCGCGCGAGACGAAATCATTCGCGCCAACGTCGCCGTTGCGCATGGCGTCGCCGATCGCCTCTTCAAACTGTTGCCGGGACATGGTGACGCCGGCCTTCTTCATTTCGGCATAGATCGCGTTGTGCGCGCCCACCGCGTCGGCCATGCGGCCGTTATAGGTCGACCGCGCCAGTGTCTCCACGGCCG
>PNJO01000317.1 GCA_013821905.1 Sphingopyxis sp.
GGTTCGCAAGATTTAAAGGCAGAAGCAGAAAATGGCGACAGCGGTAGAGGACCGGGCCGGGGATAGTCCCGAAGACCGGCGGCAGTCCCCCCTTTCGGATGCAGTGGTAGTCAGATTTGCGGGCGATAGCGGCGACGGGATGCAGCTGACCGGCGGTCAGTTCACCTTGTCTTCGGCACTCGCTGGCAACGACTTTGCGACCTTCCCCGATTTTCCGGCGGAAATCCGCGCGCCGCAGGGGACATTGTTCGGCGTCTCGGCCTTCCAGATCAATTTCGGCTCGTCGGCGATCGAAACCGCGGGCGACGCGCCCGACGTGCTCGTCGCGATGAACCCCGCGGCGCTCAAGACCAATGTGCCGTCGCTGAAGCCGGGCGGGCTCATCATCGCCGACGAGGGCGAGTTCAACGACCGCAACCTCGCCAAGGCGAAATATGACGCCAATCCGCTTGAGGATGACAGCCTCGCGAAATGGCAACTCCTGAAGCTCAACATCAGCCAGCTGACGATGGATGCCGTGAAGCCGTTCGGGCTTGGCAACAAGGAAGCGCTGCGCTGCAAGAATATGTGGACGCTGGGGCTCGCGCTCTGGATGTTCGACCGCGACCGCCAGCCGCTGATCGACTGGCTGAACGGCAAGTTCGCCAAGGATCCGAACCTTGCCGCCGCCAATGTCGCGGCGCTGAACGCGGGCCATGCCTATGGCGAGACCGCCGAACTGGCAGGGCCGCTCAAGCAGCACCATGTCGATCCCGCGCCCGTCGCTCCGGGCCTCTATCGCACGCTGACCGGCGCCGAGGGCATCGCGCTCGGCCTCGTTGCGGGCGCGCAGCTCGCGAAACTGCCGATGTTCTTCGGCGGCTATCCGATCACGCCGGCCTCGGCGATCCTGCATCATCTGTCGCGGCTCAAGGAATATGACGTCACGACCTTTCAGGCCGAGGACGAGATCGCCGCGATCTGCTCGGCGATCGGCGCAAGCTACGGTGGCTCGCTCGGCGTCACGTCGTCGTCCGGGCCCGGCATTGCGCTGAAGGGCGAGGCGATGGGCCTCGCGATCATGACCGAGCTGCCCCTCGTGATCGTCAATTCGCAGCGCGGCGGTCCCTCGACCGGGCTGCCGACCAAGACCGAGCAGTCCGACCTCTATCAAGCGGTTTACGGCCGCAACGGCGACGCGCCGATGCCGGTGATCGCCGCGCGCTCGCCCGGCGATGCGTTCGAATGCGCGATCGAGGCGTGCCGGATCGCGGTGCAATATATGACGCCGGTGATGCTGCTTACCGACGGCTATATCGCCAACGCCGCCGAGCCTTGGAAGGTGCCCGACCTAGAAAGCTATGACGCGTTCCCGGTCGAGTTCCTGACCGAGGTGCCCGAAGGCGGCTTCAAGCCCTATGGCCGCGACGAAAATCTCAAGCGCCCATGGGTCAAGCCGGGCACGCCGGGTCTGCTGCACCGGATCGGCGGGATCGAGAAGGAAGTCGATACCGGCCACATCAACTATGCGCCCGGCAACCACCAGGCGATGACCGACATCCGCAAGGACAAGATCGACGGCATAAAAGTGCCCGATCAGGTCGTCGAACTGGGCGCCGAGGGCGGCAGGCTCGCGGTCGT
This sequence comes from Sphingopyxis sp., assembly GCA_013821905.1. GTDB lineage: Bacteria > Pseudomonadota > Alphaproteobacteria > Sphingomonadales > Sphingomonadaceae > Sphingopyxis. Next base: position 1,621 of record PNJO01000317.1, read on the forward strand.
CGGTTGGGGCTCGACCTTCGGCCCGATCCA
>PNJO01000318.1 GCA_013821905.1 Sphingopyxis sp.
CCTCGACGCCAGCGGCAGCGCCATCGGGCATGACATCGCGGCCCATCATGGCCCGCCCGCGCGCAGCTTCGGGATCACGGCGGCGCTCATCCTGCGCGCGGCGCGAGCGCTCGAAATCGGCCGGGTCCAGAGGTCGGGGCATCGGGCGCTTATCGGCCTGATCAGCTTCCGCCGTCGCGCGCGCCCATATCTCCTTCGCCCGCTGCCAAGCCGACTTGTTCATCTCGACCTTGGGGTCATAGCCGGCCGGCATGTTCGGCTTGGGCAGCGCGTCGAACAGCTTATCGATCAGCGCCTCGCCGGCATACTGGACGACGCCGCCGATGATGCCGCCCTTGAGCCCGTTCGCGACCTTGGACAGACCCGCCGACCCGGACAGCGCGGCCGAGCCCTTCGCGGCGCTGGCGATCTCGGCCGGCGTCATCACGCGCGGCGTCGTCGCCGTGCTCGCGCTGCCAGGCGACGCCGTTTTCGGAACCGACGCGCCCGGCGTCAGGCCTGCACCCGCCTTCGGCGCAATCGGCACCGCCGGCTTGGGCACGATCGACGATGCGGTGACGGGAGCCTTCGGAGTCCCTCGGGGCGCGAGGTAGTCGAGAAGCTTTCCCCCGCTGATCAGAGACAGGAGTTTTGCCGCGCCTATCGCAAGCTTCACGGCCTTGAACGCAATAGCAAGGGCAAGAGCCGCGCCGGCAGCGCTGATCAAGTTGCCGGCAAGCGTCTGGTTTGCCGAGGTCCAATCGGCAAGCGCGGAGACGGCTGGCGTCAGTATATCTGCGAGCCGACTCAAGTTCGGGATCAACGACTCGCCGACCGATACCGCCAACTTTTCGAACGCCTGCGATGTCCGGTCGATGACCGACTGAAAGGTTTCCATGCGGATCTTGTAGTCCGCCTCGACAACGTTCGCGGCTGACTCGGCCGTGTCGCGGGTTTTCTTATAGAATTCAAGATGCTCGATGAGAGGGCGCAAGAAATCCTGAACCTGCGCATCCTGATAAAGATCGCCTAGCTTCGCGATGTCACCCTTAAGTGTTTTCTTTGTTAGTTCGGCAACCATCTCGAAAACGTCGCCGCCCGCATCCTGCGTCTTTTTGACCTCCTTCCGGATGTCAATGTTGAACTTCTTCCATTTCTTAACCGCGTCTTCTGCCTGCAGCTTTTGCATCAGGTTTTTGACGTTGGTCGCCGCCTCGCTATCGCTGCCCGCGCCTTTTCTGGCCACCTGCAAAGCGGCCGACAACTTGGCGACGCCCTTGACGCCCTTCATGCCGAGCGCAGCCGCAGCGGCTGTCAGGGATGGGAACTCGGCCGCCATCGCCTTCAACTCAAAGCGGCCGTCCTTTCCTGCCTGCGCCATGATGTCGAGTGCGCGCTTAAGCCGGTCGGCAGGAACCTTCATATTGTCGATCACGGAAAACGACGCCGCTGCAATATCCGCCACTTCGGCGCGGTAAGCCGTGGCCGTCTTGCCGATTGCGGGCATGATGCCGAACGCGGTTTCGGGGTCCATGCCCGCGCTCATCAGCGAGTCAACGCCCTTGGCAACCTCGCCGGCAGACTTGTTCACGGTAGGCGCAAGCGCCTTGATCCTATCCCCGAGCCGCTTGGTCGCCTCGG
>PNJO01000319.1 GCA_013821905.1 Sphingopyxis sp.
ATCATGCGCAACGCGAGCATCGCGGTGCTGCGCGAGATCGGGGTCGAAACCGGCGGCTCGAACGTCCAGTTCGCGGTCAATCCGAAGGACGGCCGCCTGATCGTGATCGAGATGAACCCGCGCGTGTCGCGCTCGTCTGCGCTCGCGTCGAAGGCGACGGGCTTCCCGATCGCCAAGGTCGCGGCGAAGCTGGCGGTCGGCTATACGCTCGACGAGATCATGAACGACATCACCGGCGTCACCCCGGCGTCGTTCGAGCCGACGATCGACTATGTCGTCACCAAGATCCCGCGCTTCGCCTTCGAAAAGTTCAAGGGCGCCGAGGCGACGCTGTCGACCGCAATGAAGTCGGTTGGCGAGGTGATGGCGATCGGACGCACGATCCACGAGAGCCTGCAGAAGGCGCTGCGCGGGCTCGAGACCGGCCTGAGCGGCTTCAATTTCGTCGATCGCCTCAAGGGCGCGAGCCACGACCAGCTTCGCAACGAGCTGGCGCAGCGCACCCCCGACCGGCTGCTCAACACCGCGCAGGCGATCCGCGAGGGGCTGCCGCTCGCCGAGATCAACCGCGTCGCGGGTTACGACATGTGGTTCCTCGAACGGATCGCCGAGATTGTCGCCGCCGAACAGGATGTGTGCGAAAACGGTCTGCCGCGCGATGCCGAAGGGCTGCGCAAGCTGAAAGCCATGGGCTTCTCCGACAAACGCCTTGCCTATCTCGCGCTCCAGTCGGCGAACCTCCGCCCCGGATCGAAGCGCGCGACCGCGCGCGGTTCGGGCCTGATCCACGAGGCGGTGAAGGCGATGACCGGCGGCGTGACCGAAGCCGAAGTGCGCGACCTGCGCCACAAGCTCGGCGTGCGGCCGGTGTTCAAGACGATCGACACCTGCGCCGCCGAGTTCCAGGCGCAAACGCCCTATCTCTATTCGACCTACGAAGCCCCGACCTTTGGCGAGCCCGAGAATGAGGCGAACCCGTCGGATCGCAAGAAGGTCGTCATCCTTGGCGGCGGTCCGAACCGGATCGGGCAGGGGATCGAGTTCGACTATTGCTGCTGCCACGCCTGCTTCGCGCTCGAAGAGGCGGGCTACGAAACGATCATGGTCAACTGCAACCCCGAAACGGTGTCGACCGACTATGACACGTCGGACCGCCTCTATTTCGAGCCGCTGACGGCGGAAGACGTGCTCGAAATCCTGCACGTCGAAATGTCGAAGGGCGAGCTCGTCGGCGTGATCGTCCAGTTCGGCGGGCAGACGCCGCTGAAGCTCGCGCAGGCGCTGGCGGAGGCGGGCATCCCGATCCTCGGCACCTCGCCCGACGCGATCGACCTCGCCGAAGACCGCGAGCGGTTCGCGGCGCTGGTCAACAAGCTCGGGCTCAAGCAGCCCGACAACGGCATCGCGCGCAGCCGCGAGGAAGCCGTCGCGGTCGCGGCGCGCATCGGTTACCCGGTGCTGACGCGTCCGTCTTACGTGCTCGGCGGCCGCGCGATGGAGATCGTCGACGATCAGGCGCAGCTCGAACATTATATCGAGACCGCGGTGCAGGTGTCGGGCGACTCGCCGGTGCTGATCGACCGCTATCTG
>PNJO01000320.1 GCA_013821905.1 Sphingopyxis sp.
CTGCAGCACGGTGCAGTTGCAGATGCGGGTGCCGCCCTCATAGGTGTTCGCGCCCGCCAGCACCACGGTTCCCGTACCGGTCGTGCCCGGCCTGGTCGTCACCAGGACGGAACTCGAATTGTTGAACCCGCTGATGACACCGGCGAAGGCCGTCGACGAGCCGCCATCGACCGTCAGCGAAAGGCCGGGCGATTCGGTCGTGCCGCCGGGAATCTTGACCTCGCCCGTGCCGGACAAATTGCGGATAGTCGGCGAACTCGCAGTCCTCAGATCGAGGATCGCGCCCGTATCCACACGGGTCGACCCGCTGCCCAGCGCCGTCCCGAAATTCGCCGTTCCCGAAAGCGTGCCGCCTGCGACCACGATCGTCGCTGAGTTGCCGATCGAAACCGCGCCATTGGTGACGTTGACCGTGCCGGCTACGCCAGCCACGCCGAAGGTTGCGGTCGCGCCGGCATTGACAGTCAGGTTCCCGCCGATCTGGATGAGCAGGTTGGCAGCCGCGGAGAACACGCTGCTCGTGTTCGCGGCGAAGATGACGTTCTGCGAATAGGTGCCGTTCCGGTTGACGTCGGTCCGCAGCGCGCCGCCGGCGAGCGTGATCGGCCCTGAACCGAGCGCGTCGATGTTGGCGGGACCCGGCGATGGATTGACATGGTTCGAAACGAGCAGTCCGGCATTGATGGTGGTGCCGCCGGTGTAGGTGTTGGCGCCCGAGAGCACGAGCGTGCCGGCGCCTGTCTTGACGATGCCGAAATCATTGCCGTCGTCGGAGACGACGCCACTTTGCGTCGCCGAGCCGGCGGCGATCCGCAGCTCTGTGTCGGCAGTCAACACCCGCGGCGTCGTGATGGTATCGCCATCGACGAAGATCACTTGCGCGCGTAACGGCGCGGCCGAACTCAGCATCGTGCCGGCAAGCAGCACGCCGAGAACACGACGCCGACGCGTCGCGCTGCCTTGTCGAACGCCGTAGTCCACGCGAAACCGTCCCCTGCCCAGCCCTCACATTACGACGGCGACAGGGCTGGGCACATGGATGGAGGTTCACAGACACGGGCCCTTTGGTCATGGCGCATTCCGACGGAAGCGAACCCTGACACGGCTCCGCGAACCGCCGTCAAACCCTGCTGGTAAAGCCCCGCTTCAGCCTCGGCAGCGCGAAATCGGCGAAGGCGCGAACCTTGGCGACCGAGAGCCTTCCTTCGGGCGCGACGAGATGCACCGGCAGCGGCGCGGGCGCCGAGTCCTCCAGCAGCAGCACGAGCCGGCCGTCGCGGATCTCCTGCTCGATCTGGTAGGACAGCACCCGCACGATCGCATGCCCCTCCAGCGCCGAGCCGATCGCAGCCTCGATCGTGTTGACCGACAGCCGCGTACCTATCCGCACCGAACGCGGCCGGCCGCCTTCGTGCCCCGGCGGAAAGCTCCAGACCTCGCCGGACATAGCCTCCGTCAGGGCGATGCAGTCATGCGCCGCCAAATCGGCCGGCTCGCGGGGCGTCCCCCGACGGGCGAGGTAGGATGGCGACGCGCAGACGACGCGGCGCACCGCGCCGA
>PNJO01000321.1 GCA_013821905.1 Sphingopyxis sp.
TCGACCAGCTCGGGCGAGAGGGCAGGCGCGCGGACGTTGATCTGGACCTGATTGTTGGTGATGTCCGGCACCGCGTCGATCGGTAGCCGGTAGAGGGAAAAGGCGCCGATGGCGGCGACGATGACGGTGAGGAGCAGGACTAGCCAGCGCTTCTCGACCGCCCAGGTTACGATACGGGCGATCATGGCTTAATCCTCGTGGCTCGCTTCGCCCTTGCCGATCTCGGCCTTGAGCGTGAAGCTTCCGGTGGTGGCGATCTGTTCGTTGCCGGTCAGGCCCGACTGGACGATCACCGTATCTCCAGACGCATCGCCGAGCTGAACCTGGGTCGCCTTGAAACCGGTGGGCGTGCGGACGAACACGACCGGCTTACCCTCCAAACTCTGGACCGCTGTCCTCGGCACGCGGACCGCCCCGCTCCCGCCGCTGCCCGTGAGCTGCACGGCTGCCGTCACAGGCTCGCCGACCCGCCATTCGCCACCGCGATTGTCGAGGGTGGCGAGCGCAGGCACGAGCCGCGTCTGCGGATCAAGCGCCGGCGACACGAAGGTCACGCGGGCGGTCGCCTGACGGCCTGCCGCCTTCACCAGCACCGTATTGCCGGGACGCACCCGGCCCGCATCCTCGGGCTTGAGATTAAGCGCGATCGACACCTGGCTCAGGTTGGCGATGCGATAGAGTTCGGCATCCGCCGCGACCGTTTGTCCCAGCGTCACGGGGCGCACAATGATCTGGCCCGAGATCGGCGCGGCAATGCCGAGCCGGTTGAGCCCGCCGCCGCCGACACCCGCCGCCGAAACCATGCTCTGCGCCTGCGTCAGGGCGATCCGCGCCTCCGTCGCCGCTGTGCGGGCGGCGATCAGATCCTGTTCAGGGGAGACTCTCTGCGCGAACAGCCGCTGTTCGCGCGCGAGGTTCGAATTAGCGAGCTGAAGCCGCGCCCGCGCCGCCTCGACCTCGCCCTTGATCTGCGCCGCCTCGCGGCTTTCGATGACCGCAATGGTCTGGCCGCGTCCGACCGATTGGCCGAGGTTACGGGTGAGCGCGACCACGCGTCCCGCAATTGCGGCCGAGACGACCTGCGTTCCCTGTGGGTCGCCCTCGATGATCGCGGGCAGCTCGATCGTCCCGGCCCCGCCGATGATCGGCCGTCCGACCTGGACGCCCGCTGTGGCGATCTGGTCGGCACCCAATGTGACGACGCCTTCACCGGCATGACCGCCTTCAGCACCGCCCTTTTCCGTGCCCGCTGCCGTCTCATTGGCAGCTGCGCCTTCGGCAGTTGCCTCGTTTCCGCCATCCTTGCCGCCGCAGGCAGCCAAGAGCAGGGCGAGCGACGCCGCGCCCGCGAGATAAAAGCTCTTCATCACTGATTCCCCCCATTGGGCGCACGAGCGGTCAGTCGCTCCACTTGCGCGCGGGCATTCTGGTAGTTGGCGAGCGCGTCGATCGCGGCGACCCGCGTGTCGGCGAGTGTGCGTTCCGCATCGAGCAATTCGA
>PNJO01000322.1 GCA_013821905.1 Sphingopyxis sp.
CGTTGGTCGCGGGCCGCGAGCCCGTGACCTGGGGGATCGCGCTCAAGGTCGACGAGCCGCAGTCGGTCGGCGCCGACCGCGCGGTCAACGCGATCTCGGCGCAGGCGGTCGAGCCCGGCAAGGACAAGCTCGTCATCAGCTTCGGCACCGCGACGACGCTCGACCATATCGGGCCTGACGGCGCCTATCTCGGAGGCATCATCGCGCCCGGCGTCAACCTGTCACTCGAAGCGCTTGTCGCCGCCGCGGCCAAGCTGCCGCGCATCGCGATCGAGGCACCCGCAACGACCAGCGTCATCGGTCGTACCACCGAGAGCCAGATGCTGATCGGTGTCTATTGGGGCTATGTGTCGATGATCGAAGGGCTGATGGCGCGTATGAAGGCCGAAATCGGCAAACCGCTCACCGTGATCGCGACCGGCGGCCTCGCGACGCTTTTTCAGGAACAGGCGCACCTGTTCGACCGTATCGAACCCGATCTGACGCTGAACGGGCTGATGCACCTCTATCATCAATGGAAGCCAACAATATGACGACTCCGGGCAAGGAGCTGCTTTTCCTCGCATTGGGAGGATCGGGCGAGATCGGCATGAATGCCAATCTCTATGGCTGTGACAGCAAATGGATCATGCTCGACCTCGGCGTGACCTTCGGTAGCCAGGATTATCCGGGTATCGATATCGTGATGCCCGACCTCGAATTCATCGAAGATCGGGCCAAGGATCTGCTGGGCATCGTGCTGACGCACGGGCACGAGGATCATATCGGCGCCTTGCCCTATCTCGCCGCCGACCTTGGCGTGCCGCTCTATGCCAACCGTTTCACCGCGGGGCTGATCGCGCACAAGCTCGCCGAAGCCGGGCTCGAGAAGGAAGTGGAGATCAAGACCGTCGATATCGACGCCAGCTTCCAGCTCGGCCCCTTCGGCATCCGCCTCGTGCCCCTGGCGCATTCGATCCTCGAAATGAGCGCGGCAGTGATCGACACGCCCTATGGCCGCGTCTTCCACACCGGCGACTGGAAACTCGACGCCGATCCCATCCTCGGCACGCCGGCGAGCGCCGCGGCGCTGACCGCGATCGGCGATGAGGGCGTCGACGTGCTCGTCTGCGATTCGACCAACGCCTTCAACGCCGAAGCATCGGGCAGCGAAGGCGCGCTGTACGACGGCCTGCTGGCCGCCGTCGGCGCGGCGAAGGGCAGGGTGGTCGTCACCACCTTCGCCTCGAACGCCGCGCGCCTGAAGACGCTCGGCGACGTCGCCAGGGCGACCGGACGCAGCCTTTGCGTTGCGGGACGTTCGCTCGACCGCATCCTCGGGGTTGCGCGCGCGGTCGGCTATCTCAAGGATTTCCCGCCGACGGTCGATTTCGACGAGGCGATGCGTCTGCCGCGCGACAAGGTCATGGTGATCGCGACGGGCGGGCAGGGCGAACCGCGCGCAGCGCTCGCGCGCATGGCGGGCGACGTCCACCAGATCAAGCTTGAGGCGGGCGACAC
>PNJO01000323.1 GCA_013821905.1 Sphingopyxis sp.
CCCGAACCGCTATGACAGCCGTGCGCGCCTGCTCGTCGACATCAACGAAATCCTGCCCGACGATGGCACGCCCGGCGGTTTTGTCGGCGGCCAGCGCATCGACCAGATCCGCGAGACGCTGACCAGCGCGCGCAACCTCGAAAAGGTCGCGGTGACGACCGGGTTGCTCCCGGCGGGCGCCAGCGAGCGCGACAAGGCCGGCGCGGTCGCGATGCTGCAAAAGAATATCAAGGTGGTTCCGCAACAGGATAATATCTTTGAGATAACTTCGTCGGTTGCGGTTGGCAGCCTGTCCGACGCCGACAATGCCAAGCTTGCCTCTGGCGTGCTCGACAGCCTGATCACCGTGTTCCGCGACGATCAGCTGCGCGGCGGCCGGATGAACACGCGCGAGGGACTGAAATTCCTCGATTCGCAGATCGCCGACCGCGAAAAGGCGCTGCGCGAGGTCGAGGCGCGCCGCGCGGCGTTCGAGGCGCAGAATATCGGCCTCATCCCCGGCGGGGTCGGCTCGCCCGCACAGCGCGTCGAGGCGGCGCGCGCCGAAATCAACCAGATCGACAGCCAGCTCGTCGCGGCGCAGGCCGCGCTTGCGGCGGCGAACGGCCAGATGGCCTCGACCCCTGCGACGATCAGCGTACCCGGCATGGGCGGCGTCGGCGGCGGCGTCGCGCGCCAGCAGCTTGCCGGCGCACAGAACGAGCTGTCGGCGATGCGCGCGCGTGGGCTGACCGATGCGCACCCCGATGTCATCGCGCTCAAGAGCCAGATCGCCTCGCTGAAAGCCATCGCCGACCGAGAAGGCGCAGGCGGCGGGGGCGGCGGCAACACGCAAAACCCGGCCTACGCCTCGCTCGCCGCAATGCGCGCCGAACGCCAGGCGACGGTCAGCGCGCTGTCGGCACGCAAGAGCCAATTGATGGGCGACGTGTCGAAGATTACCGCGCAGCAGATCCAGAACCCCGGCATCGCCGCCGAATATGATCGGATCAACGGCGAATATACGGCGTTCAAGGCGCAATATGACAAGCTGCTCGCCCAGCGCGAACAGGTTCGCATGCGCGGCGACGTCCAGACCGAAACCGACGCGATCAAGATCGAGCTGCTCGATCCGCCGACGAAGCCGACCAGCCCGGCGGCGCCCAACCGGCCGCTGTTCCTGACGCTCGTGCTGCTCGCGGGCATCGGGGGCGGTATCGGCGCGGCCTTTGCGCTGTCGCAGGTCCGCACCAGCTATGCGACCGCCGCAAAGCTCGAACGTGCGAGCGGGCTGCCGGTCATCGGATCGATCACCGAAGTCGTCACGCCGGAGCGGCATGTCGAACGCAAGAAAAGGCTCGTGTGGCTCGCCAGCGGGGCCGGGGCGCTCGTCGGCCTCTACGCGCTGCTGCTGGTCGCCGAGTTCGTCCAGCGCGGCATGGTCGCGTGACGGAGGACGAG
>PNJO01000324.1 GCA_013821905.1 Sphingopyxis sp.
CCAAAGCTCTTGTAGCGCTCCCAGAAGGCATCGTCGGACTTCGACTGCGACATCCAGGTCTTGTGCGCGGCTTCGGGGTTCTTGAAGAACTTCGCGGCCCGCCGCTGGTCGCCGCCCGACAGCGTCATGTCCGCCGCCTGCTGGATGCAGGCGCACAGCGACCGGTTGCCGCCCCTTTCCGAGGCCATGCAGGCCCGCTCGATCGGACGCGCGCTGGCAGCGCCCGAAAACACCGCAAACGACGCCGCGACCGCGGCCACAAACAGGTAGGATTTCATTCGCTCTGCCTCATTGCCGGCCCCGGGACTGCATACCTCGTCCTCTCTCGCCGGTCGTTTTCTGCCAAGGATATTGCCTTGACCAGAGGGTTTTTTCAAGCCTCGCAGAGGCTTGACTTACCCGCGCCGCGCTGTCCGGTGTGGACGCAAGTGCTTGTGGGCTCACCTCGCCGCGCCCCAAGGCCTCGCGGCCCTTCACTGGCCCCGTCACTGGCCCCGTCACTCGGCCCACATCCGCAGCAGGTTCGACCGCGACCGCGTCAGCCGCAAAAGCTGCGCTGTCGGCGCGCCCGAGGCGACCGCCTCGGTCACGGCGGCATCCAGATCGAACAGCACTTCGCGCCGCGCGGGATCGCGCACCCGGCTCGTGACCCAGCCGACGATGGCAAGGCGCAGGCCTTCGGTCACCGGCTCGACCCGGTGCAGCGTGTCGGACGGGTAGAGGATCGCCTCGCCCGCGGGCAACTTGAAGCCGCGGTCCTCGATCCGGTCCTCGACCACCAGTTCGCCGCCGCGATAGCTGTCGGGGTCCGACAGGAAGATCGTGAAGGACAGATCCGCCCGCCCGCCCGCCACCAGCGCGTCGTCGACATGGGTGCCGTAGGCTTCGCCGCCCTCGTAGCGCGACACGATCAGACGCACGAACGCCTTCGGCACGGCGGCCGAGACGAAGCCCGGATGGGCCATGAGGGCGGCCTCGGCCTTCTTCAGGACGGCGTCGCGCGCCGGCGAAGGCTTCGCCTGCGCATTGCGCTTGACGCGCGCCGCCAGCGCGCCCGCGGTGCGCGCGCCGTCCTCGAAATCAAGCCCCGCCACCGCCTCGCGCATCGCGGCCAGTGCCGGGGCGTCGAACAGCCCGCTCAGGACATGGAACATGCGCGCATCACTTCAGTTGCAGACGCGCCAGCTCGATCCGCGCGGCAGCCCCCTGCAATTCCCTCGGGTCCGCGGCGATGCGGTCTTTCGGCACGATGTCGGGGAAGAGCGCATCCGTCGCGGCCAGCGCCTCGGCCATCTTGGCCGCGACTTCCGGGGCGACGGCGGCCAGCGCCTCGGTCTGCGCCCTGGCGACCCGCATGAAGCCCCAGGCATCCTGATACTCGGCCAGTTGCGCCACCTGCCCGTCGACGATGCCGACGACGTATTCGTCGGCCGCCGTGCG
>PNJO01000325.1 GCA_013821905.1 Sphingopyxis sp.
TTCAAGCGATTCGCCGACGTCGACTCGATCGACATCGAGGTGGCGACCGAAGATCCGCAGCGCTTCATCGACGCGGTCGAACTGCTCGAGCCGAGCTTCGGCGGCATCAACCTCGAGGATATCGCCGCGCCCAACTGCTTCATCATCGAGGCGGCGCTGAAAGAGAAAATGAACATCCCGGTGTTCCATGACGACCAGCATGGCACCGCGATCATCACCGCCGCCGGGCTGATCAACGCCTGCCACCTGACCGGGCGCGACCTGTCGACGGTCAAGGTCGTCGTCAACGGCGCCGGCGCGGCCGCGATCGCCTGCACCGCGCTGATCAAGGCGCTCGGCGTACGGCACGAAAACGTCATCATGTGCGACCGCAAGGGCACCATCTACCAGGGCCGCACCGACGGCATGGACCAGTGGAAGTCGGCGCACGCGGTGCCGACCGAAGCGCGCGACCTGACCGAGGCGCTGGTCGGTGCCGACGTCTTCCTCGGCCTGTCGGCCGCGGGTGCGCTGAAGCCCGAGATGGTCAAGGACATGGCGCCCGCGCCGATCATCTTCGCGATGGCGAACCCCGACCCCGAAATCTCGCCGCCCGATGCGCGCGCGGCACGCCCCGACGCGATCATCGCGACGGGACGCTCGGACTATCCGAACCAGGTCAACAACGTCCTCTGCTTCCCCTTCATCTTCCGCGGCGCGCTCGACGTGCGCGCGACCGCGATCAACGAGGAGATGAAGATCGCCGCGGCCTATGCGATCGCCGACCTCGCGCGCCAGCAGGTGCCCGAAGAGGTCGCCGCGGCCTATGGCGGGCGCGCGTCGAGCTTCGGCCCCGAATATATCATCCCTTCGCCCTTCGACCCGCGCCTGATGGAAATCGTGCCCGCGGCGGTGGCGAAGGCGGCGATGGACACCGGCGTCGCGCAGCAGCCGATCGAGGATATGGACGAGTATCGCACCCGTCTCCGCGCCCGGCTCAACCCGACGACCTCGGTGCTGACGCTCGCCTATGAAGCCGCGCGCAACAATCCGAAACGCGTCGTCTTTGCCGAAGGCGAGGAAGAGGTGGTGCTGCGCGCCGCGATCCAGTTCCGCGACGGCGGCTATGGCATCCCGGTGCTCGTCGGCCGCGAGGGACTGCACGACAAGCTGCGCGCGATGGGCGTGCCCGACGCCGAAAGCTTCGAGGTCCACAACAGCGTCAATTCGCCGCACGTGCCGCAGATGGTCGACATGCTCTACGAACGGCTGCAGCGGCGCGGATATCTCCGCCGCGACGTCGAGCGCATGGTCAACCGCGACCGCAACATCTTCGGATCGCTGCTCCTGCAGCTCGGCCTCGCCGACGCGATGATTACCGGCACGACGCGCACCTATTCGCAGTCGATGCGCGAGGTGCGGCGCGTGATC
>PNJO01000326.1 GCA_013821905.1 Sphingopyxis sp.
GCCTCTCGCTGCCTGCGGCGGCGGAGCCGAAGGCGAAGACAAGCATGAAGAAGGCGAAAGCCACGCCGAGGGCGAAGGCGAGGAAGATGCCAAAGGCCCGAACGGTGGCAAATTGCTCAAGAATGGCGATTTCGCGGTCGAGGTCACGATCTTCGAGAATGGCACCGAGCCGCAATTCCGCGTCTTCGCAACGCGGGACGGCAAACCGGTCGACCCGAAGGATGTCCAGCTCGCCATCACCCTCACGCGGCTTGGCGGCGACGTCGATCGCTTCACCTTCCGTCCGCAGGGCAAATTCCTCGCAGGGCAAGGTGTCGTCACCGAACCGCACAGCTTCGATGTCGAGGTCGTCGTGGTGACGGGCGGCAAGCGGCACGTCTGGAAATATGCGAACCCCGAAGGGCGCACGCGAATCGCGGCCGACGCCGCCAAGGCCGGCGGCATCGAAACCGCGGTCGTCGGACCGGCGACGGTGGGCGAAATGCGCGGACTCTACGGCACCGTCCAACTGTCGCCGACCGCCCGCTCCGAAATTCGCGGCCAGTTCCCCGGCCGCGTCGTCTCGGTGACCAAGGCGGTGGGCGACAGCGTCCGCCGCGGAGAGCTTCTCGCGCGCATCGAGTCCAGCGAGAGCCTCCAGGTCTATCCGGTCTATGCGACGGTCGGCGGCGTGATCGCCGAGCGCAACGCCAATCCCGGCGACGTCACCGACGGGCGCGCGCTCTATGTGGTCACCGACCCGGCGCAGACGACGGTCGTCTTCAACATCTTCCCCCGCGACCTCGCGATTATACGTCCGGGCATGCGGGTGACGGTGGAGACGCAGGACGGCGCCGAAATCGCGACCGCGCCGCTCGGGCAGTTCCTGCCCGACGGCAATGTCGAGGCGGGCACCGCGCTCATCCGCGCGACCATCCCCAACCGCTCGGGAACGCTCCGCCCTGGCATGGCCTTGCGCGGCCGCGTGATGGTCAATCCCGTCACCGTGCCGCTCGCCGTGCGCACCGAGGCGATCCAGCCCTTCCGCGACTTCAAGGTGGTCTATGCCAATTTCGGGCAGGACTATGAGGTCCGGATGCTGAAGCTCGGCCGTTCATCGCCCGAATGGACCGAGGTCCTGTCGGGCATCAAGCCCGGCACCGCCTATGTCACCAAGGGCAGTTTCCTCGTTCGCGCCGACATCGAAAAGTCCGGCGCGGGCCACGACCATTGATCGGGGAGCAGGATAACATGCTAGCCAGAACCATAGGCTTTTCGATCCGGCAACGTTGGCTCGTCCTCGCGGTGGTCGCGCTCCTCTGCGCGATCGGCGCGTGGAGCGCGACCAAATTGCCCATCGACGCCGTTCCCGACATCACCAACGTCCAGGTCCAGATCAACACCAAGGCGGAAGGCTATTCGCCGCTCGAA
>PNJO01000327.1 GCA_013821905.1 Sphingopyxis sp.
GCGTCTTCGGCGGGCGGCATCCACAGCAGGGTCAGGAAATAGCGGCTTTCGAAATGGGCGCCTTCCTCGGCAAACTGCGCGGCGCGTTCGCGCTCGATTAGCGCAGAAGCGGGATCGGGAAAGTCGCTGTCGGGGTAGTCCAGCGCCGGGCGGCGCACTGCCTCGACGAAGATGGCCCAGCCTGAACCCAGTCGCCGCAGCGCGCTGTTCAGGCGCGCGGTCGTCGCGATCAGTTCTGCGGGCGTCGCGCTGTCGAGATCGGGACCGCGAAAGCGGGCCGAGCGCTGAAAGCTACCGTCCTTGTTGAGCACGACGCCGGGTGCGACCAGCGCAGCCCAGGGCAGGAAGTCGGCAAGCCGGTCGGCCTTGTTCCGGTATTCGCGAAGCGAAAGCATGGGATCAGACCCTCAGGAAAGTGGGGAAGCGCAGATGCCGTCGCGCGACATCGACGAATTGCGGATCGCGCCGCGCCGCCCAGACCGAGACCATGTGGCCCAGCGCGAAGATCACCACGCCGGCGATCCACAGGCGCAGGCCAAGCCCGATCGCGGCGGCCAGCGTCGCATTGGTGATCGCCAGCCCGCGCGGTGCGCCACCAAGCAGGATATGCTCGGTCAGCGCGCGGTGAACCGGAACGACAAAGCCCGGCACGGCTTCTGGCGCCGCGGTCTCCATCAGACGAGAGCCCCGCCGCCGAACGAGAAGAACGACAGGAAGAAGGATGAGGCGGCAAAGGCGATCGACAGGCCGAACACGATCTGGATCATCCGTCGCGCCCCGCCCGAGGTGTCGCCGAAAGCGAGTGCTAGACCAGTCGCAATGATGATCATCACCGCGACGATCTTGGCGACGGGGCCCTGGATGGACTCGAGGATCGACTGGAGCGGCGCCTCCCACGGCATCGATGAGCCCGCCGCATGGGCAGGGCCCGTAATGGCAAGAGCAACGAAGCCGCCGAGCATGGCAGCGGAGAGGCGGGCACGGGCGCGCGATAGGGTGCGGATCACGATGAAACTCCTGTGGCTGGGGGTGTGATTGGTAGGATCTGGTAGTCGCCGCGATCATCGAGCCCGGTGACCTCAGCGAGTTCGGCGAGCCGCCGTCCGGTCCCGTCGCGGACCAGGACGGCGATCACATCAATGGTCTCGGCGATCAGCGCGCGCGGCACAGTGACGACGCTTTCCTGGATCAGCTGCTCCATGCGCCGCAGGACCCCAAGCGCCGATCCTGCGTGGATCGTGCCGACGCCTCCGGGATGGCCGGTGCCCCAGGCTTTGAGTAGGTCGAGCGCTTCGGCTCCGCGCACCTCGCCGATCGGGATGCGGTCGGGCCGCAGGCGCAGGGCCGAGCGAACCAGGTCGGAGAGCGTGACCACGCCGTCTTTGGTGCGCAGCGAGACA
>PNJO01000328.1 GCA_013821905.1 Sphingopyxis sp.
CTCGGTCACGGCCAGCGCCGGCTCGATCACGAGCTATCTCCCCGGCGTCGCGATCTCGGCCCAGACCGTTCTCCTCAACGCCTCGGGCAATGTCGGCAGCCAGGCAACCCCTTTCGCGGTCCAGTCGGCCGATGACGGTGAAATCTCGGGCCAGATCGGCGGCTCGGGCTGGATCTCGACCCCGACGCTGGCGACACAGACGGCCGTCGCCCAGCGCATAGGAGCGCTGACGGCAAATGGCAGCCTGACGCTGACGGCCGATGCCGAACTGCGCGTGCTGCGCAACCTGACCGCGACGACGGGCGCGCTCAGCGCGACCGCCGGCGCGATCGTGATGGAAACGGGCGCGACGGCGACGGCGGCGGGACGCGTCACGCTCGCATCCGCAACCAACGTGACGCTTGGCCGCGTCGCCAGCGCGCTCGCCGCGCCGCAGGGCACGGCTTCGATCGCGGTGACGGCGGCGGGCGCGATCTTCGGCAATACAGGCGTGGTCAACCTCAACGCGGCCCAGGCTGGCGGCGTGATCGCGCTCAATGCCGGCACGGGCATCGGCACGACGCTCGACGCCATCAGCTTCGCAGCGCCCAACCTCTCGGCCCGCAGCCTGCAGGGCAATATCAACCTGCGCACGGCTTCGACCACCCGCGTCACCGCGCTGACGGCCGATCTCGGCGCAGCCGCGATCGCAGCCGACGGCGCGGTCACGATCGACGCGCTGACCAGCGGCGGCGCAGCCAGCGCGACCTCGACCGCGAGCACGCTGACCGTCACAACGCTGAATGCGGGCGGGGGCACGACGCTCTCGGCTGCCGGCCTCGTCACCATCGACAGCGCGACGACGACGCTGGGCGATCTCTCCATAGCCTCGACCAATGGCGGCATCACGGCGTCGACGCTCAACTCCGCCGGCGCGCTGTCCTTGACCGCGCAGGGCGCGATCGCGGCGACGACCGCGACCAGCGGGACGACGACGCAGGCGACCTCGTCGGGCGACACGCTCTCGATCACGAGCTTGAGTTCCGGCGCGACCGCGACGCTCGCCGGCCGCAACGGCGTGACGCTCGGCAGCGCGGCCACGACGCTGGGCGACCTGACGGTCTCCTCCAGCCATGCCGGCATCACGACCACGACCCTGAACGCAGGCAGCGCGGCCAGGCTGACGGCGCAAGGCGCGATCTCGGTCGTAACGTCGATGGCCAGCGGTAGCGGCGCGACCGCGACCTCGAACGGGAGCACGCTGAACATTGTCGCGCTGACCGCCGGCGGCACGACCACACTCTCCGGCTCCGGCGCTGTCACGATCGGCAGCGCCCGCACCACCGGAGGCGACCTGTCGATCACCTCGCTCACCGCCGGCATCGGCGCGACGACGCTCGACGCT
>PNJO01000329.1 GCA_013821905.1 Sphingopyxis sp.
GCAACCAGAAGTTCAACGTCGCCGTCGCCGATTCGACCTTCAAATGGACCGATCCGCGTCCCGGCCGGCGCGGGCGCTGACGGCGAAGCGCCGGGAAAAATCGAAAGGCGCGGAAATTTTCGGTCGATTCCGCGCCCTTTTTCCGACGGGCCGACGCCCGGTATCGACGAACTGCAGAAAGGGCGATCGGCGGCCGATTTTCGTTCAGCTTGGCGACAGGGAACAAGGTCTAATCCATCTCTCGAAGGCGCCACACGGCCCCGGGATTGGGTTTCCCCCTGTTGCCCCACCCGGATTGCCCGGCACCTTCTTTCAAGAGCGTGACGAACGCTGACCTTGAACCCCCGTTCCACCGCCCCTGGAACGGGGGTTTATGTTTTTGGCGGTGCGCCGTTGCGCGCCCTCCCGCGCGCCGATAGAGCCTTTGGCATGAGCAGCATCAGCATCGCCTCGTGGAATATCAACAGCGTCCGCGCCCGAATCGGCATCGTCGAGAAATTCCTGCGCGAGGAAGCGCCCGACATCCTCTGCCTGCAGGAAACCAAGGTCGAATGCGGCCTGTTCCCGCCCGAGATGTTCCGCCGCCTCGGTTACGAGCATATCGTCACCAACGGGCAGCGGATGCATCATGGCGTCGCGATCGTCAGCAGGCTGCCGCTGACCGACGTGCGCAAATATGACTGGCAGGCGAATGGCGAAGCGCGCCACATCGGCGTGACATTGCCGTCGGGCGTGCGGCTCGACAATGTCTATATCCCCGCGGGCGGCGACATTCCCGACCGCAACCTCAATCCGAAATTCGGACAGAAGCTCGATTTCTTCGGTCGCATGACCGAATGGTCGGCGGCGCTTGAAGGCACGCCGACCATCCTGACCGGCGACTTCAACGTTGCGCCGCTCGAAAGCGACGTGTGGAACCACAAGGCGCTGCTCGACGTCGTCAGCCATACGCCGATCGAGGTCGACACGCTCGCTCGCTTGCAGGCGGCATCCGACTGGGTCGACCTCGGCCGCCATTTCGTCGCGGCGCCGGCGCCGCTCTTCACCTGGTGGAGCTACCGCGCGAAGGATTGGGAGGCATCGAACCGCGGCCGCCGGCTCGACCATATGTGGGTGACCCCCGACCTCCTCGCCAAGGCGGTGGCGCACCGCGTCGTGCAGCCCGCGCGCAGCTGGGAACGTCCGTCGGACCATATCCCGCTGATCACCGAGTTCGCGCTTTGAGCGAGACGCCGCACGACCGGGGCGCCCGCATGGCCGCACGCGCGATCGACGCGCTGCGCCGCGGCTGGCCCTTCCGGGTGAGCGGCGCGGACGGCACGCTCGACCTGCTCGCGGTCGAAAGCGCGCGCG
>PNJO01000330.1 GCA_013821905.1 Sphingopyxis sp.
CGACCTTCTCAAGACGCATCGCGGCCGCCGGCCGCTGAACGGCGTCATCCTCGCCATCAGCCTCTCCGACCTGTTGCTGCAGAACGAGGCTGAGCGGAAGCGGCATGTCGCCGCGCTGCGGGCCAGGCTGCAGGAGCTGACGAAAGCGTTCGGTATCGAGTTGCCGACCTATGTGCTGATCACCAAATGCGATCTCGTGCCGGGCTTCAGCGAGTTTTTCGACGGCATGAGCGAAAGCGGGCGGGCCCAGGTCTGGGGCATGACCTTCCCGCTCGACGCGCAGCTCGGGACCCGCCTGCCGGAGCTTCTGGACCGTAATCTCCAGGAACTCGGGCGGCGCCTCGACGAGATGATGCGCGAGCGTGCGCACGCCGAGCGCGGCCTCGCGCGCCGCGGCCGCATCTTCCTGTTCCCGAAGGAATTCGCCGGGCTTCGGCGCGACATAGCAAGCTTCGTCACCGAGGTCTTCAAGCCCAGCCGCTTCGAGGCGCAGTCCAAGCTGCGGGGTGTATATTTCACCTCGGGAACGCAGGAGGGCACGCCGATCGACCGCGTGCTCGCAGCCTTCGGCCGCGCTTTCGGGCTGTCAGGCGGGCAACGCGCGCCATTCTCCGGGCAGGGCAAGGCGTTCTTCATCCGCCGGCTGCTCAACGACGTGATTTTCGAGGAGCAAGGTCTGGTCGGCATCGACCGCAAACTGGAGCGCAGCCTCGTCGTCGCGCAGAACGCAGGGTATGCGGTCGCGGCGGCGCTACTAGTCGGCTTCGTGGCGCTATGGTGGGGCGCGATGAGCCGCTCGGAAGCGCGCATAGCCGCCGCCTCCGAAGCGGTGACGCAGGCCGAGCAGCAGATCGCGAAGGTGCCGGCGCGGCCGACGCCGGCGGCGCTGTTGCCAGCGCTCGAGGCGGTCGACCGCATCCGCGAGGAAAGCGGCCGCGGCGGCGTCTTCGCCTGGCTCGATGGGCTCGGCCTCAGCGCCACGCCCTCGCTAGCGCCGGCGGCAGAGGCGCTGCGCGAGCGATTGCTGGTCGATCGGCTGTATCCGGCCTTCGCAACGCGGCTCGCTGAACGCCTCGCCGGACTCTCCCAGGTCGGTGGCGAGAGCGAGGCGGTGCGCGACCTCCTACGCAGCTATCTCGTCCTCGCTGACCCCGAACGCTTCGACCGCGCGACCGTCCAGCGCGCGGCCCGCGAAGAAGCGCGGCTCGCTTTCCCGATCGACCAGGACCGCTTCACCGCGATGACGCGCCATATGGACGATCTCGTCGGGCTGCTGCCCAAGCCCCTGACGATCGACGCCCGCATCATCGCATCGACCCGCACGCGCCTGACGCGCACGCCGCGCACCGA
>PNJO01000331.1 GCA_013821905.1 Sphingopyxis sp.
GCAGCTTGCGATAGGGAAGGTTCAGGCGTTCGAGTATGGTTTCCGCCGCGCGGGTCATGCGCTGATGCTCGGCCTCGGACTCCTCGGGGCGGACGATGCTGACGAGTTCGCATTTTTCGAACTGGTGCTGGCGGATGAACCCGCGCGTGTCGCGCCCCGCCGCGCCTGCTTCCGAGCGGAAGCACAGGGTGAGCGCGGTGAGGCGGATGGGGAGGGCGCTCTCGTCGAGCAGCTCGCCCATCACGCTGGCGGTCAGGGAGACTTCGCTGGTCGGGATCAGCCAGCGATCGTCGGTGGTGCGAAAACCATCCTCGGCAAACTTCGGCAACTTGTCAGTGCCATACATCGCCTCGTCGCGCACCAGCACCGGCGGGTTGCATTCCGTATAGCCATGTTCGAGGGTCTGCACGTCGAGCATGAACTGGCCGAGCGCGCGGTGGAGCCGGGCCATATGCCCGCGTAGAAACGTGAATCGCGCGCCCGACAGCCGCGCGCCGGTTTCGAAGTCCATGCCCAGCGCCGGTGCCAGATCGGCGTGTTCGCGTGGGGTAAAATCGAAATTGCGCGGCGTGCCCCAGCGGCTGACCTCGACATTGTCTTCCTCGCCCGCGCCGTCCGGCACATCGTCGGCGGGCAGGTTGGGGATGATGTCGAGCGCGGCCTTTAGCTGGGCGGCGACGTCCTTTTCCTCCGCCTCCAGCGCGGGCAGCCGGTCCTTCAGCGCGGCGACTTCGGCCTTCAGCGCATCGGCGGCGGCTGCATCGCCCTTGGCCATGGCGGCACCGATCAGCTTGGAGGCGTCATTGCGCCGTGCTTGTGCCGTCTGCATCTCGGTCGCGAGCGCACGGCGACGTTCGTCGAGCTGCAGCAACGTTTCGGCTTGGGGCGTCAGCCCCCGGCGCGCGAGCTGCGCATCGAAAGCGGACCGGTTTTCGCGGATCAGGCGGATGTCATGCATGGCCCCCGCGCTATGGCGAGAGCCCGCACATCACGCAAGCTTAGTCGGCAACGATGGAGCCGTCAGCGACGGGATCGAGGCGATCGACGGGGCGTTTGGCGAAGCGCTTGCGCGCGACCAGCGCTGCCGCTGCTGCCCCGAACAACAACACCATCGGCGGCGCGGGCACCGGCGTCGGGCCGCCCGGATCGTCGATACCGCCGCCGGACGACGCGCTGGACGCCGAAGATGCCGATGAGGTCGACACGCCGCTGCTCGCCGACGTCGAACCCGATGCGCTGGTGCTGAACCCAACGCTCGACGAGCCGAGCGATGACGAGCCGCTGCTGCTCGCGCTCGATGCGCTGCTGGCGCTCGATGCGCTGGAGGTTGAG
>PNJO01000332.1 GCA_013821905.1 Sphingopyxis sp.
ACGACGATGCGCAGCCGCGCGAACAGCGCGACGACGTTGATCGCAAAGGCGACGAAGAAGGGATAGCGCCAGCCCCAGGCGAGGAAGTCCTCCGCCGGGAGCGCCGAAATCAGGAACATGAAGAGCAGGCTGGCGACGATCAGGCCGAGCGGCGCGCCGAGCTGCGGGATCATCGCATACCAGCCGCGGCGGTTCTCCGGCGCGTTGATCGCGAGCAGCGAGGCGAGCCCGTCCCACGAGCCGCCGAGCGCGACGCCCTGACCCATGCGGAACAGGGCGAGCAGCAACGCGGCGCCGATGCCGGCCGAATGATAGCTGGGCAGGAAAGCGATGGCGGCGGTCGAGCCGCCGAGCAGGAAGAGCGCGATCGTCAGCTTCGCGCCGCGGCCATAGGCACGGTCGATCGCGGTAAAGATGATCGTGCCGACCGGGCGCGCCGCGAAGGCGAGAGCGAAGATCGCGAACGACCAGAGCGTTCCCGTCAGCGGATCGAGGTGCGGAAAGACGAGCTTCGGAAACACCAGCACCGACGCGATCGCATAGACGAAGAAATCGAAAAACTCCGACGTCCGGCCGATGATGACGCCGATCGCGATCTCGGCGGGGTCGATGCGGTGGCCGCCGTCGTCATGGAGCGCGCGGGCGTCGCGTTCGGCCTCGATGGTGGGGACGGTGTCGGCAGCCATGGTAACAATCCTTGAGCTGGCGCCCTCCGCAGGACAAGATGCGGGAGCACGAGTCGGTCATAGGGCAAAAATGCCCCGAATGAAAATGCCCCTGCGCGATGATGGACGGTCGCGGGATTGGACAAAATGTCCTATGTGCACTGCAACAAAGGAGGCCTAGGCGCGCACCATGCCAAGCAATCTCCCTCGTTTTCCCGCCCGTCTGCGGCTCCTGCCGCTGCTCGCCGCGCTGCCCCTTTTGTCGGGCTGCGGCATGGTCGTGCTCGATCCCGCGGGCGATGTCGCGCGCCAGCAGGGCGACCTGATCGTCCTGTCGACCGTGCTGATGCTGCTCGTCATCGTGCCCGTGATGGCGCTGACGATCTTTTTCGCCTGGCGTTATCGCGCGTCGAACAAGGAGGCGACCTACAAGCCCGACTGGGACCATTCGACCCAGCTCGAGCTCGTCATCTGGTCGGCGCCGCTCCTGATCATCATCTGCCTCGGTGCGGTGACCTGGGTCGCGACGCACCTGCTCGACCCCTATCGCCCGCTCGCGCGGACAGGCCCCGGCAAGCCCGTCGCGGCGGAGGCGAAACCGCTCGACGTCCAGGTCGTCGCGCTCGACTGGAAATGGCTGTTCATCTATCCCGAACA
>PNJO01000333.1 GCA_013821905.1 Sphingopyxis sp.
CGGCTTGGTCGACGACGTTTTAGTGTTGTTCGAACCGGTGAGGTCGGCGCTGCCGCCGACGAGCGCCGCAATGTCGGCGGTCAGGGCGCCAAGCGTGTTCTCCGACGCCTTGCGCGTCGCGACCTTCGGCGGCTGCGCGACGAGGCCATCGAGATAGGCTTTGAAGGCGTCGCCCGGAACGATCTTGCCGCTCAGACGATATTCAAATTCCATTTTTTTATCGTTGCTTGCAAGGCGATCATTCCACTCAGCATGAAGTGACTTACCCTTCTCGCCGACGGCCGCCCATGCCGAGGCGATGTCGGCGGGAATGACGAACGGTTCGGCGGTCCAGCCGAGTTCCTTGCGCGCTGCCGCGACTTCGTCGGCGCCGAGCGGCGAACCGTGCGTCGCCGATGTGCCCTGCTTGTTCGGCGCACCGAACCCGATAACCGTGCGGCACGCGATCAGCGACGGGCGCGAGTCGGCAAGCGCGGCGTCGATCGCGCGGCGGATGTCGGCAGGATCATGGCCGTCGCAGCGTTCGACGTGCCAGCCGGTCGCGGCATAGCGTGCGCCGATATCCTCGCTGGTCGACAGGTCGGTCGATCCGTCGATGGTGATACGGTTGTCGTCCCAGAGCACGGTCAGGCGGCCGAGACCGAGATGGCCGGCAAGCCCGATCGCCTCGTGGTTGATGCCTTCCATCAGGCAGCCGTCGCCCGCGATCACCCAAGTGCGGTGGTCGACGAGATCGTCGCCGTAAAGCGCGTTGAGATGGCGTTCGGCGATCGCCATGCCGACCGCGGTCGCAAGCCCCTGTCCCAGCGGGCCGGTCGTCGTTTCGACGCCCTCGAGCTCGAAATTCTCCGGGTGTCCGGCGCAGGGGCTGTGCAGCTGGCGGAAATTGCGGAGATCGGCGAGCGTCGGCCGCGCATAGCCCGCCAGGTTGAGCGTCGCATAGGCGAGCATCGAACCATGCCCCGCCGACAGCACGAATCGGTCGCGATCGGCCCATTTCGGATCGGTCGGATCGAACTTCAGATAATCCGAATAGAGGACGGTGGCGACGTCGGCCATGCCCATCGGCATCCCCGGATGACCGCTGTTCGCGGCCTGTACGGCGTCCATCGCGAGCGCGCGGATGGCGTTGGCGAGCTGGCGTTCGGGCAGTGTCATTTGTCCCCCGGAAAAGGATGTGAAGGTGGCCGGATTCGGTGGGGACAGCCCTTTGCGGGGGTGGGGTCAGGAGTCAACCGCCCGCGGCACAAAATAGCGAGCATTTCGGGTCGGAGAGTCGATTGCACGCCT
>PNJO01000334.1 GCA_013821905.1 Sphingopyxis sp.
CTCGACGTGCGCCCCGGCATGACGCTGGCGATGGGTCAGCCGCTCGCGCGTGTCGTCGGCCTCGGCACGGTCTGGCTCGATGCCGCGGTGCCAGAGGCACGGATCGGCGATGTGCGCACCGGTGCTGCCGTAACGGCGGAGCTGACCGCATTCCCCGGCGAACATTTCCCCGGCCGTATTCAGGCCATCCTGCCGACCGCGCAGAGCGAGAGCCGGACGATCACCGTCCGCGTCGAACTGCAAAATGTCGGCTTGCGGCTGCGCCCCGGCATGTTCGCGCGCGTGTCGGTGGGGCAAGGCGAGCGCAGCGCGCTGCTGATCCCGACCGAAGCCGTCATCCGCACCGGCAAGCGCACGATCGTGATGCTGGCGGCAGGCGATGGCCGCTATCACCCTGCCGAAGTGCAGCTGGGCCGCGAAAGTGGCGGGCGCACCGAAATCCTGGCCGGGCTCGCCGAGGGCGAGAAGGTCGTCGCCTCGGGCCAGTTCCTGCTCGATTCCGAAGCGAGCCTGACGGGCATTCCGGTCCGCCCGATCGGGACGGCGCCCGCGAGCAACGCTAAGTGATCGCCGCCGTCATCCGCTGGTCGATCGCGCAGCGGCTGTTCGTGCTGCTGGCAGCGGCGATGGTGGCGGCGGCGGGCGTCATCGCGGTCCGCTCGACCGCGATCGACGCGCTGCCCGATCTGTCCGACGTGCAGGTCATCATCCGCACCAACTATCCGGGCCAGGCGCCGCGCATCGTCGAGAATCAGGTCACCTATCCGCTGGCGACGACGATGCTGTCGGTGCCCGGCGCGCGCGTCGTGCGGGGCTATTCGTTCGTCGGCTACAGCCTCGTCTATGTGCTGTTCGAGGACAATACCGACCTTTATTGGGCGCGCAGCCGCGTGCTCGAATATCTGAGCCAGGTGCAAGGGCAGTTGCCCGCAGGAGCGAAGACCGAGCTCGGGCCGGATGCGACCGGGGTCGGCTGGATCTATGAATATGCGTTGGTCGACCGCAGCGGCCGCAACGACCTGGCGCAGCTGCGCAGCCTGCAGGACTGGTTCCTGCGCTATGAGCTGAAAACGATCCCCGGCGTCAGCGAAGTGGCCGCGGTTGGCGGGATGGTCCGGCAATATCAGGTCGTGCTCGATCCCGACAAGCTGATCGCTTACGGCATCTCGCACGAGGCGGTGATCGACGCGATCAAACGCGGCAATCAGGAAGCCGGGGGCTCGGTCATCGAGCAGGCCGAGACCGAATATATCGTCCGCGCAAGCGGCTATCTCGCTAATCTCGACGACT
>PNJO01000335.1 GCA_013821905.1 Sphingopyxis sp.
GGCCCGATGGTCAAGCGCAGCGCATCGGGCGAGGTCGAGACGGTGAGCGTCATTTCGATGGACGATATCGAGGCGCTGCTGAAAACGCTGTAGCCTGTGAGAACACGGCTTCTACCATGCGTTCCGAAGCCCGTTTCCTTGCCGGTCCCCGGCGTTCAGGTACATTTGGAACCAGGCTGGAAAAACCGCTGTCCTACATTGTCGCGCGGGTTTACCTTTGCTTCGATATGCTTGCTCAGGCCTCTTCGCGAACCGCCCCCAGTCGACAATTTGCTTTGCGAGTGGTTCTCGCAACGAGGGGGTGCGTAGCGTGACCTTCGTGACCTTTGGAATAAAGTTGCGCGCTCGACCACGCAATCCCCATCGATTCTAGTTTAAGATTTCAGGAGAAATTCAGATGTTCGATCTCACCGGCATGACGGCCCTCGTTACCGGCGCTTCGGGCGGTATCGGTTCGGCTATTGCGCAGGCGCTGGCGGCGCAGGGCGCGCGGCTCGCCGTGTCGGGCTCCAACGCCGACAAGCTGAACGCCTTTCGCGACACGCTCGGCGGCGACCATGTCGCGCTGCCGTGCAACCTCGGCGATGCCGCCGCGGTCGATGCGCTCGTGCCCTCGGCGGTCGAGGCGCTCGGCCAGCTCGACATTCTCGTCAACAATGCCGGCGTCACGCGCGACAATCTGATCCTGCGCATGAAGGACGAGGAATGGTCGGACGTGATCCGCATCAACCTCGAGGCGAATTTCCGCCTCGCGCGCGCGGCGGCCAAGCCGATGATGAAGGCGCGCTTCGGCCGCATCATCTCGATCACCAGCGTCGTCGGCGCGACCGGCAACCCGGGGCAGGCCAATTATGCCGCGTCGAAGGCGGGCGTCACCGGCATGAGCAAGGCGCTGGCGCAGGAACTCGCGAGCCGGGGCATCACCGTGAACTGCGTCGCACCCGGCTTCATCGCGACGGCGATGACCGACGATCTGCCCGACGCGCAGAAGGAAGCGCTCAACCAGCGCATCCCGGCGGGCCGGATGGGCGAGGGCAGCGATATCGCCGCCGCGGTCGTCTATCTCGCGTCGAAGGAAGCGGGCTATGTCACGGGTCAGACGCTGCATGTGAACGGCGGCATGGCGATGCTGAGCTGAGGTCGAGGGGTGGCGGGTTTCGGTCGGACGTAGCCGACATCCCCCGTTGGGATCCCCGGCGAAAGCCGGGGCCCAGATGCGAGCACGGCCTTCGCTGCATGGACCCCGGCTTTCGCCGGGGATCGCGGAAGGACGGCTAACGACT
>PNJO01000336.1 GCA_013821905.1 Sphingopyxis sp.
GAAGGCGAAACCCGGCGGCGTCGCCGGGCTCAGCATCGAACATGCCGCCGCGCTGCAATGCCTCGAACGATTGGATGCGGCGATCCTGCCGGTCGATGGCGAAGGTCTCGCCCTGCCGCCCGATGACGCCCTGATTCCCGACAACGGCATCGTCGCCACGATGCTCGTCAACAACGAGGTCGGCACGATCCAGCCGGTCGCCGCCTTCGCCGCCGCTGCCCATGCAAAGAACAGCCTGCTGCTTTGCGACGCGGTGCAGGGTTATGGGCGCGTCGCGATCCCCGACGCCGCCGATCTGATCGCGATCTCGGCGCACAAGATTCACGGGCCGAAGGGCATCGGCGCGCTGTGGGTGCGCGACGGCATCGACCTCGAACCCTTGATGTTCGGCGGCGCGCAGGAGCAGGGGATGCGCTCGGGCACCGTCTCGCCCGCGCTCTGCGCCGGTTTCGGCGCCGCCGCGGCACTTGCTGCCGAACGCTTCGACCGGGATGGCGATCATGCCGAACGCCTCTGGTCGCTCGCGCGCGACATGCTCCCCGAATGGACGCTCAACGGCGCCGAGAGCCCGCGCTATCACGGCAATCTCAACATCCGGCGCGAGGGCGTGAACGGCCTTCGCCTGATGTCCGATGCGCGCGAGGTCGCCTTCTCGCTGGGCAGCGCGTGCGGCAGCGGGTCGGGCAAGGTCAGCCATGTGCTGCGCGCGATGGGGGTGAGCGAGGCCGATGCCCGCGCTTCGATCCGTCTCGGCTGGGGGCGCTACACCAGCGAGCAGCAGTTGCGCGACGGGCTCGCGGCGATCAAGGATGCCGCACGGCTGCAGGGGGTCAATTGATGCGCGTCACCTTCGTCCACGCCGACGGCAAGGGGCATACGGAGGCGGAAGCCGAGCCCGGCAGCATCCTGCTCGACGTTGCGCAGGCGCATCTGATGCCGCTCGAGGGCACCTGCGAGGGGCAGATGGCCTGCTCGACCTGCCATGTCATTGTCGCGAAAGAGGATTTCGACCGCCTGCCACCCGCGAGCGAGATGGAGGAAGATATGCTCGACCTCGCTGCCGGGGTGCGCCGGACGAGCCGGCTGTCGTGCCAGATCGTGCTGACCGAGGCGCTGGACGGCCTGACGGTGCACATCCCCGCCGAAAGCCGGAACATGCAGGGGCCGCGCTGACCGGAAGCGACCGTTGCCAGCCGGACGTAGCCGGACGTAGCCGGTGGCGCCCACCGCGATCCCCGGCGAAAGCCGGGGCCCATGAGG
>PNJO01000337.1 GCA_013821905.1 Sphingopyxis sp.
TCACTGTTGAAGAAGGGGTCGCCACCTAGAAACAGCGCTTCGGCGCCCCATCCCTCGGCATCCGCGAAGGCGGTGACGATCCCCGCCGCCGTACTCGCCGATACGACGCGCGTTTCAAGGCCCAGCCGCGTGCTCACGGCGACGGCCTCGCGGATCGCGGGCTCCATCGTGTCCCGGTTGGCGGGATTGACCAGCACCGCGATGCGCCTGGCCGCCGGCAGCAGTTCCTGCAGCAGCGCGAAACGCTTCGGGATCAGTTCGGTCACCAGGAACGTCACGCCGGTCACGTTCCCGCCCGGCCGATTCAGGCTACGCACTAGGCCGATGCGCACGGGGTCGGCGGGAATCGCAAACACGATCGGGATGGTCGTCGTCGCGCGCTGCGCCGCGAGTGCGGCCGCGGTCCCTGTCGTCGCAACCGCTGCGACCCTGCGCCCGATCAGATCCGCCAGCAGCTCGGGGATGCGCTCGTTGCCGTCGCCTGCGTCGCGATACTCGATGGCGACGTTCCGCCCTTCCACGAACCCTTCCGACGCCAGGCCGTCACGGAACGCCGCGAGCCAGCGCTGCCGCACGCTGAGCGATAGGCCGATATAGCCCACGACCGGCCGCGTGGGCTGCTGCCCGCGCGAAGGGGACGCCGCGACAGCGGCGGTCGCCCCCGCCAGAAAGGTGCGCCGCCGGATCATTCGATCACCTCGTCGGCACGGGCCATGAGGTCCGACGGAACGGTCAGCCCGAGCGCTCTGGCGGCGTTCAGGTTGACCACCATTTCGAATCTCGTTGGATACTGCACGGGCAGGTCGCCGGGCTTTTCGCCACGCAGGATAAGGTTCGCATAGCCGGCGGCACTACGGTAGAGATCGCTGATATCGACGCCTAGCGAGATCAACCCGCCGACATCGACGAAGTGGCGGAACGGATAGACCGCTGGCAAGCGCAACCGTGCGGCCG
Source organism: Sphingopyxis sp. (assembly GCA_013821905.1). Lineage (GTDB taxonomy): Bacteria > Pseudomonadota > Alphaproteobacteria > Sphingomonadales > Sphingomonadaceae > Sphingopyxis. The sequence goes on from PNJO01000337.1 coordinate 955, forward strand.
CCGTCACGATTCTGACGCGGTGGGTCGAGGTGAGAAGGTCGGGCTGCACGATCAAACCGGCCTTGGCTCTGGCGAAACCGGCGAGCGCAGCGTCGACGCTATCGGCGTCGCGGAAGGGCGCGGCCTCCAGCGCCATGCCAAGCGGCCGAACTGCGGCTTCGACCGCCGAAAGGAAACGCGCAGACGAAGGGCTTGCCGGATTATATAGGAAGACGGCGCGCTGGAGGGCCGGTTCGAGCGCAGTCAGCATCTCGAGCCATTTGCCGGCGTTGTCGAACTCGTAGTTGACGAAGCCGGTCAACAGCC
>PNJO01000338.1 GCA_013821905.1 Sphingopyxis sp.
TTGCGTGCCGAACTCGACGGGCTCGCGCCGCAGCTCGTCGGGCGCGGTACCGAGGGCGGCGGCAGCCTGTGGACCGGGCTGCGCCGCGAGCTTGGCGAGTTGTTCGTCGTGCGCCCCGCGGGCACCCAGTCGACGCGCGCGTCCGAAAGGCTCGACCGTGCGCGTCGCTATCTGGCCGCGGGCCAGGTCGACATGGCGATCGCCGAGGTCGAGGCGATGCCCGGCGTCGACGCCGCGCATGTCTGGCTGATCGACGCGCGCCGCTATCATGAGGCGCGGCGTGCGCTTGACCTGATCGAGACCGCCGCGATACTGGAGCCGCGCGACAGCCCCGCTGCCGCCGTGGCCCAGGAAACGGCCGAACCGACCCCCTGAGGCGACCCGGCCGGGCCGCCCGTAAAAAGGAATGCCATCGATGGCTCTCGCCGATCCGCAGCGCGTCGAAGCGCTCGACCCTTTCGATCCCCTCCGGCTCGACGACCAGCTCAGCGAAGAAGAGCGGATGATCCAGGCCGCCGCGCGCGCCTATGCCGAAGGCGAATTGCTGCCGCGCGTGACCTCGGCCTTTCTTGACGAGCGTTTCGACCGCGAGATCATGTCCGAAATGGGCGCGCTCGGGCTGCTCGGGGCAACGATCGATCCCGAATATGGCGGCGCAGGGCTCAACTATGTGTCCTATGGACTGATCGCGCGCGAAGTCGAGCGCATCGATTCGGGCTATCGTTCGGCCTGTTCGGTGCAGAGCAGCCTCGTGATCCACCCGATCAATGCCTATGGCAGCGAGGAGCAGAAGCGGAAGTTTCTGCCCGGGCTGACGTCGGGCGAACTCGTCGGCTGCTTTGGTCTGACCGAGCCCGACGCGGGCAGCGACCCAGCGGGGATGCGCACGCGCGCCGAGAAGATCGAGGGCGGCTATCGCCTCAAGGGCGCGAAGATGTGGATCACCAACGCGCCGATTTCCGATGTTTTCGTCGTCTGGGCGAAGTCCGACGCGCACGACGGCGCGATCCGCGGTTTCATCCTCGAAAAGGGCATGAAGGGCCTGTCGGCGCCGAAGATCGAGGGTAAGGTCAGCTTGCGCGCCTCGATCACCGGCGAGATTGTGATGGACGGGGTCGAGGTCGGCGAGGATGCGCTGCTGCCGCATGTCTCGGGGCTGAAGGGCCCGTTCGGCTGCCTCAACCGCGCGCGCTACGGCATCGGCTGGGGCGCGATGGGCGCGGCCGAATTCTGCTACGAGGCGGCGCGG
>PNJO01000339.1 GCA_013821905.1 Sphingopyxis sp.
CTTCAATCGGTCACTTTGCGCAGCGAAAAGGCCAGCAAATTTCCGTAGGTTTCAAAGATTTCTCCATCGACTTCATCATCGTCTATGATGATTCCGAGCCGGTCTTCCATTTCGGTAAGCACGGTCGCGACCGCCATCGAATCGAATTCGGGAAGCTCGCCGAACAGCCCGCTGTCGTCGGTCAGCGCTGCGGCGCGTTCCTCGCCGAGCCCGAGGATGTCGGCGAGCAGGGCGCGCAGGGTGGCGTCGACGCCGGGAGCTTTCGGTGCGGATTCGGTCACGTGTCTTTCCTCAGCAGGGTTCGCGCAAAGGCCTTGAATGCGGGTCCCCATGCCGCGACGCGCGACGGATTGAAAGCCTCGATCCGCCACAGCGGCTCGTGCCGGTTCATCCAGTCGCGCTTGTAGGCGTCGTTGCCCGTGCCGAAATCGACCCGCCGCACGCCGTCGATCTCGATCGCATGACGGAACAGCGCAGCCGAAAGCAATGTGCCGGGCGAGGCCTTCAGGCTATCCTCGACATGCGCGAGCTTGTGAATGAAGGCGGTGCCGTCCTCGACCGTCCAATATTGCGCGGCGACGGGCAGGCCGTCGATCCGCGCGATGCCCATGCGCAGGGTGCCGCGCGCACTTTCCATCTCGGCAAAGGCGCGGAGCAGTGCCGGGTCGCCTTCCTCGGGTTTCCAGCTTGCGGCGTAGATTTTTTCATAGGCGGCCCAGCTTCCGGGATCGAAAGCATCGAGCAACTGAATATCGACGATGCCCTTTTTCGCCTTGCGCTGGACGGTGTTGCGGAGCGCGCCGGGGCGGCTTGCCCACCAGCCGTCATGGTCCATATCGCCGAGGTCGAGCCAGTGGCGGTCGCCTGCCGGCGTGGCCTTCACCCACCAGCCCGTGCTGCGCAGCGCTGAAACCATCTCCGCCCGATCGTCGTCGCGTACCGGATAGAGCGACAGGAGGGCGGCTTTCGCGCGCAGATCGTGGAACAGCGCGGACAACGCGGCGCCCCGTTCATCGCCGCCGGAAAAAAGCGGGCGGATCGCAAAGCTGTACCAGTTGGCGAGCCCCGCCAGCTGTCCCGGCACCTCGATGCGCAGCGGCAGCCAGGCCGTCGTGCCGTCGGCCGATCCGCGCGCATCGACGCGCCCCCGGCCGGCAAAACCATGCGCCGCGAGCAGGTCGAACCATTCGGGGCGATCGAAGGGCGCGGCGAAGCCTGCGGCGCGCGCCGCA
>PNJO01000340.1 GCA_013821905.1 Sphingopyxis sp.
CGTCAGCACCGATCCCTTGAGCGCGCCCCAGATGCCCGCGACCGCGGGGTCGGTCGCGTCGGCATTCCTGAAGAAGGGCGTGTGGATGCCGGTCGACAGCTTGCCATCCTTTTCGAGCGCGGCGACCTTTGCTCCCATCGCGCCCTTGCCGCCGTCCTTCGCCGCGATGTCGACTTCGGACGAGGCGGGGAGGTGGAAGGTTTCGGTGCGCGTCAGGATTTCGGGATCGGCCTTGATCGCGGTGCGCACTTCTTTCCACGCATTTTCGCTGATCATCTTCGATCCGTCGGGGCCCAGCGCCTCGTCGGCGGCGAAGGCGACGATGTCGGCGAGGCCGGCGTTCGCGATCACCTGGTCGGCGTCGGGATCGGACAGGCGCGACGCGTCGATCGTCAGCGGCATCGCCTTGAAGTCCACCGGCACTTCGACATTGGTATAGGTAAAGCCGCGCAGGCCGTTGCCGACCATCACGAACAGCAGGAACGCCAGGAAAGCGCCCGACAACAGCACCGCGCCCAGCCCGAAGAGCTTGAACCGGCGTTCGGCGGCGTAGCGGCCCGCGATGCGCTTCTGCATCGCGGCGCCTTTCCAGTCGGTGGGGACGGTGTCTCTATTCATAGGCTTCACGATATTTTTTCACGATCCGCAGCGCGACGATGTTGAGCAGCAGCGTGACGATGAAGAGGACGAGGCCGAGCGCGAAGGCGGCGAGCGTCTTGGCGCTGTCGAATTCCTGGTCGCCGGTGAGCAGCTTGACGATCTGCGCGGTCACCGTGGTGACGCTGGCAAAGGGGTTGGCGGTCATGTTGGCGGAAAGGCCCGCCGCCATCACCACGATCATCGTCTCGCCGATCGCGCGGCTGACCGCGAGCAGGATGCCGCCCATCACGCCGGGAAGCGCGGCGGGGATCAGCACCTGGCGGATCGTCTCGTTCGGCGTAGCGCCGAGTGCGAGCGACCCGTCGCGCATCGCCTGCGGCACCGCGTTGATGCTGTCGTCGGCCATCGACGAGACGAAGGGGATAATCATCACGCCCATCACGATGCCCGCGGCGAGCGCGCTTTCGGTCGAGGCGTTCGGAATGCCGATCGCCACCGCGAATTCGCGCAGCGCCGGCGCCACCGTCAGCGCGGCGAAATAGCCATAGACGACGGTCGGCACGCCCGCGAGGATCTCGAGCAGCGGCTTCACCCATTGGCGCACCGCCGGCGCGGCATATTGGGTGAGGTA
>PNJO01000341.1 GCA_013821905.1 Sphingopyxis sp.
GCCCGACTCGATCACCGACTTAGGAAGGTGCGGCCGATAGGAGGGCTTGGGCGGCGCGACCGAGGCCATGGCGGCCGATTGCACCAGCGTCGTCGGATGCGGCTTGGCGCCCGTGACGACGATCGATTGCACCGCATAGGGCTCGTAAAGACTGGCGCCGAGCGGGCCGCCCTGCGGCGCCTTCCAATCCCGCGTCTCATAGGTGAGTTCGATGATTTCGGCCGCGACTGTCGAAGGACGGCTTGCGGGCGTCTCGACAAGGGTGACGTTCGAGGAACGGGAAGACGACGAGCCGAACGAGCCGTCGAGCGATCTCAAATGCGACGAACGAGGAACCGCAATCGAGGCGACCGATTTCGACGGGGCAGGGGACTCGTCGCCGGCGCGATCCCTCGGCGTGGGCGCCAGACGCGGCGGAACTTCGCGCAGAACGAGCGCGAGCAATTCTTCGAGGGTCGCAATGGGGCCGAAGTTTTCACGAAACGCCTGCGGATTTTCGGCCGGCGTCTTGTCGAAGACGGTGAGACGACTCTCGACCTGCGTGCCGTGACGCGCGAAAAAGCCGCGCGTGAGCGAGGCGGTGAAGACGAGCCGGCCCTTCTCCTGCAAGCGCTCGAAGCCGGCGCGCCAAGCGGGCGACAAAGGCGAAAAACTCTCGCCGGTGATGGCGACGAGCCGGCCGTTCGGCTGCAAACGCGCCAGAGCCGAACGAATATGTTCGAATGTCGCCGCGGCGTGTCGGCCCTCGATCAAGGGCGACGATGAAAAGGGCGGGTTCATCAACACGACGCTGGGGCGAAGATCGGCGTCGAGCCGGTCGTCGATCTGGGCGCCGTCGAAGCGGCTCACCGGCGCGCCGGGAAACAGCAGCTGCAACAGCCCCGCGCGGGTCTCGGCCCATTCGTTGAGAACGAGCTTTCCACCGGCGAGGTCGGCGAAGATCGCTAGCATCCCGGTCCCGGCCGATGGCTCCAGCACGACGTCGTTCGAACCAACACCGGCGGCGAGGCTCGCCACATAGGCGAATTCCAACGGCGTCGAAAATTGTTGCAGCGAATGACTCTCTTCCGAACGTCGCGTTTGCGTCGGCAGCAAAGCGCCGATTTTCGAGAGCATCGTCAGCAAGCGCGAAGGCTCATTGTTGGCTCGCGCCTTGATCGCCGGACCATAGCGGCGCAGGAACAGCCCCTGCGCCACCTCGCAGGCCTCATAGGCGTCCTTCCAACTCCA
>PNJO01000342.1 GCA_013821905.1 Sphingopyxis sp.
GTCCGCGGCGGGGTAGCGGATCGCCTTCACTGGCGACAACGCCCGATCGGCAAGCAGCGGCCGCTCGTCGAGCAGTGGGCGGAGCTGTTTCGCCGCCGGTGTGTAGCGGTAGAAGCGCCCGGGATCGACGTCCGACCCGGCCCAGACGAGCCAATGCGCTTCATCCGCCGAGGCATCGATGAAATAGACGTCGCGACCGCTCAGCGCCTTGGACAGCGATGTCGCCATCGCCGACACCTTGGGATCGGTCGTGACCATATGGCGGCGCTCGGTGGCGTAGGTAACGCCGACCACCCGCTGGTCACGCCCGACCCGGACAAGGCCATCGACATCGACTTCGGGGTGCCGGTAAAGCGTTTCGCCCTTTCCCGTGCCGTCGAGCTTGACGGCGAGCGCCGCCATGCGCCCATCGACCTTGCCGAAACCGATCGCCCGGTTGCTCGCGGCATCGACGACATAAGGATCGAAGCCTTCGCGCGACAAGATGTCGACGGTCGACAGTTGCTGCCAGTCGCGCCCGTCCTCGGCCTTGAAGAAATAGCGCCGCGTCGTGCTGAGGTTATTCGTCCGGCCGGCCATCGGATGCGTGCCCATGATCCGCACCTTGCCCTTGCCGTCGGTGATAAATTCGGTCGCATCGCGCCGGGGCTTTTCGATCACTTTGACCGACCCGTCGGCAACATTCATCAGGTCGACGCCCATGCCTTCCTCGTCCTTCACGATCAGCGAGGCGGACTGGCGATTGGCTTCGGGAACATGGCTGCGCATCACCAGCACGCTGCCGCCCGGTCCCGGTTGCCAGTCGATGACGCTGCCGCCCCGGAAATCGAAGCCGACGGCGTTCGCCCCGCGCCGCGTGCTCAATGTCCTGACATTACCCCCCGTCGCATCGACGCCCAGCAGCGAGGTAAAGCCCAGAATATACTCGCCGATCTTTTCGCGGCCGCCGATCTGGCAGACGAGCCGCGCGTCGGTCGCCCATCGGCACCACTGCAGCATCTCGGGGTCGCCGCTCGCGCGAAGGATCCGGCGCGGCGCGGCGCCGTCGGCAATCTCCACGACAAATAGGTCGTTCGCCAGCCCCTTGTTCGGGGCGACGAACGCCAGCCGCTGCCCGTCGGGAGACAGGCTGACGTGCGTGACTCCCGCCAAGGTGCCGAAGCGGCGCGCGAGATCGTCCTCTTGGGCCCGCGTCGCGCCCGTCGGCGCGATGGCCAAAGCGAGCGCGAA
>PNJO01000343.1 GCA_013821905.1 Sphingopyxis sp.
AAAGGCGCGCGACGCCGCGGCAAGGCGCCACACCTCCTTGGTGATGCCGTGCATATAGACCGCCAGGCTGATGCCGCCGTAGCAAATCAGGGCGAAGCGCAGTTCCTTTTCCCGCATGGCGGAGGTGATAGCGCGCTTTGGCGGGTGGCGTCACCCTTTGTGCCGGGATGTCGGTTTCGGAGTGGGGAGCTGCCGTGGGAGAAAAACGTCGCCCCAGCGAAAGCTGGGGCCGCTGGCGGTTTACGAAGCAGCGCAGGAACAGGCCGATAGCGGCCCCAGCTTTCGCTGGGGCGACGTCTTATTCCAGCCGCTTCTCACCCTCCCCCGACAATAGCCCCTTGCATTTGCAAATCGTTCGCATTAGCGGCCACTGCGAAACAGGAGCCCGACATGAATCGCAAATGGATCGCCGCCGCGCTGCTCTCGAGCGCGCTTTCCTCCCCCGCTTTCGCCCAGAACGGCGCGCCTGCCGACCCGGCCGACGGCAGCGAAGAGGCGATCGTCGTCACCGCGGCGCGCACCATATTGCCGCCCAACGCGCTGCCGCTGACCATCGACGTGATCGGCAAAGACAGCCTCGATCAGCAGATCGCGATCTCGGGCTCGGTGACCGACGCCGTGTCGAACCTCACCCCCAGCTTCTCGCCGACGCGGCAGAAACTGTCGGGCGCGGGCGAGACGCTGCGCGGCCGCTCGCCGCTCTATGCGATCAACGGCATTCCGCAATCGACCCCGATGCGCGACGGCAGCCGCGACGGCTTCACGATCGACGGCTTCTTCGTCGACCGCGTCGAGCTGATCTACGGCTCGAACGCCATGCAGGGGATCGGCGGCACCGGCGGCATCGTCAATCAGGTCACCGTCGGCGCGCCGAAGGAAGAGGGCCTGTCGGGCCGCGTGCTGCTTCAGGGCACCGCCGACAATGGCTTCAACAAGGACGGGCTCGGCGGCAAGCTCGGCGGTCTCGTCCAGTATCGCGCCGGCCGCTTCGACGCGACCGTCGGCGCCGCATGGGAAAAGCGCGGCGCTTTCTACGACGGCGAGGGCCGCCGCATCGGCATCAACCTGACGCAGGGCGAGACACAGGATTCGAAGACGCTCTCGCTCTTCGCGCGGCTCGGCTACGAACTCTCGTCGTCGGCGCGGCTCGACCTGATCGCCAGCCGCTTCGAACTGAAGGGCGACGGCGACTATGTCGCGATCCCCGGCAACCGCC
>PNJO01000344.1 GCA_013821905.1 Sphingopyxis sp.
CTCATTGAAACCCCGATCGCGCTCGTCTCGACCAGCCCCGAACGCGAGGACACGATCCTGATCCGCGACCCGTTCAGCGACTGATCCTTTCGTCTCGTCTCAAGCGTTTGGCTAGTCACTGAACTGCCATCAGCCGTCACTAGTTGACGCTTCGATGACAAGCCGTGACACAACGCATCTGCTGGCGCGACCGGACGTCTATGACGCGCTGCCCAGGCCCCTCCGCGAACGGATCGAGGTCATCGCCTTCGGGGCGATCCAGTGGCCGTGGCTGCTGCGCTCGCTATGGGGCGGCCGCAAGGCCGACAAGGCGGCGCTGCTTCACCGGCTCGACCTGCCCGACGATGCGCTGCCGCACCTCGGCAGCTGGAAAGCCGATACGCGCTTCCTGCACCATATCGTCGATGCGATCGAGCATCTGCGCCCCGCGACGGTCGTCGAGCTCGGCTGCGGTGCGAGCAGCCTCGTTATTGCCCGCGCCCTGCAGAAATTCGGCGGCGGCGGGCTGGTCAGCTATGACCAGCATCAGGAGTTCGTCGCCGCGACCGGCGAGTGGCTCGCGGGCCAGGGGGTCGCCGCCGACATCCGGCACGCCCCGCTCGGTCCGCCGCCCGGCGGCTGGCCCGGGCTGTGGTACCAGCTGTCCGACCCGCCGGCCGATATCGAACTGCTCGTGATCGACGGCCCGCCCTGGGCGCTCCACCCGCTCGTCCGCGGCGCGGCCGAAGCGCTGTTTCCGCGGCTTGCCGATGATGCAATCATCCTGCTCGACGATGCGGCGCGCCCCGGCGAACGCCTCGTCGCGCAGCGCTGGCGCGAAGGCTGGCCGGAAATCGACTTCGCCTACGACCGATCGGGGACCAAGGGCACGCTGATCGGCCGGGTGCGATCGCGCTGAAGCCTCAGGCGAGGCGGCGATAGCCGTCGATCAGACGCAGCCGTTGCACGAGGAGCAGCAGCAGGGAGAGCTGCACCAGGCCCGTCGCGAGAATCAGTCCGCCGTCCTGTCCGCCGAGCGCCGGGAGCGCGCGCAGCAGGCTCGCCGCGGTCGAGACGCCGATCGCGCGCCCCGCAAGCCCGAGCGGCCCGCGCATCGCGAGCGCGGCGCCGTCCGACCGGCTCCGCCGCCATGCGACGATCAGTGCCGCCGCGCCGACAAGGAAGCCAGCGCCGTCGATTGCGCCGAGCAAGGTCGGATTTCCGAAGCTGT
>PNJO01000345.1 GCA_013821905.1 Sphingopyxis sp.
ATGCGTTCCGATGCCTTCGGCAACCGGATGATCACCATTGGGGGTCGTCCCCGCACCCTGTGGAGCTGCCATGTCGACACGGTCGCAGCGGTGGGCGGAGCGCAGGCGGTGGGCATCGACGCGCATGGCGTCGCGCATCTCTGCGACGGCAAGGCTGGCATGTCGCTCGGCGCCGACGACGGCGCGGGGCTGTGGATCATGCTCGGCATGATCGCGGCCGCGTGTCCTGGCCTCTACCTCTTCCATCGCGGCGAGGAGCAGGGCTGTCTCGGGTCGCGCTGGATCGAGCGCCATACGCCCGAACTGCTCGCGAATATCGATGCGGCGATCGCCTTCGACCGCGCCGGGCTCGGCGATGTCATCACCCATCAAAGCTATGGCCGGACCTGCTCCGACGCCTTTGCGACGAGCCTCGCGTCGGCACTCAACCAGCAGAACGCGGACTTCCGTTACGCGCCCGACGACACGGGGGTCTATACCGACACCAATGAATATGCGGGCATCATCCCCGAATGCACCAACCTGTCGGTCGGCTATGAACGCCAGCACGGACCGCGTGAGACGCTCGATGTCGTTCATTGCGAGAAGCTGCTCGCCGCGATGCTCGAGCTCGATGCGTCGCGGCTGGTGATCGAACGCGATCCTGCCGTCCGGGAGGACGATGATCGCTGGTGGTTCGACCGGGGTCGCGGTCGCTGCGACAGTTTCGCCGAAGCGGTTGCCGATCATCCGGACCTTGCGGCCTGGATGCTTGAGCAATGCGGCGTCTCCTACGATGATTTCCAGATGGCGCTGTGGGCCGAGGAGATGGACGAGGATGGAGGTTATCGTCCGCTGATGGCGTCCTGATGCCTAACCTGCGGCCCCTGCCGCCGACGGGCAAATCGTGCGCCCTATCGACGCGCGCCCACCGAATTGCGCCATTTCGATGGTATCGCCGTCGCCTGATCGGGGCGATGGGCTTGATTTTGGTCATCGGCGCACAGAAATTGAAGCTCTACGTGCCGGCAGGGGCTGCTGGCGCCGATGTGTTCGCGAAGCTCGTCGATCGGTTTCCGATTGAACGGGTCAGCGACCGCAAGGCCGCCTGAAGGAGCCCCGCATGGAAAGTCCAGCCCGTGAACTCGCGCGCCGTCTCGGTGAAAATGCCGAGGCGGTGTGCCGTCACTATCTCTCGAACGGTCGCCGTGAAGGCCATTA
>PNJO01000346.1 GCA_013821905.1 Sphingopyxis sp.
TGGGATGATACTTTTCCCCAAGCCCGAGGAAGCCGCCGAACGACATGATCGCGTAGGCGACCTTTCCGGTCTGCTTGTCGAGCATCACGTCATAGATTTCTCCGAGATGGTCGCCGCCGACGTTGTAGACGTCGGTTCCCGCGACACGGGCGCCGGCGATCAACGGATTTGGCGACCGAACCATGCTTTGCGCCGTCATCTGATTCTCCTGCGATCGATTGCTGAGGCTGCGCCGTTGACAGCATGCCGGGACAACGTGACCGTCGACGAATTGTTCCTGGCCGTTTGATCATGATCGCCTGTTCAGGCGATCGTCTCGCCGCCGAGGCTGCGGCCGACGAAGTCGCGATTCGGTCGCCCGGAACGTCCCGCGCTCATGCGCCGCCCTTCCGCGCACCATGCGTCAGCCCCGCCGGCCGCCGCCGCGCGACGGCCCGACGGAACTTTTGCGATCTCGACCCGTTTGGAACCGCTGAAAGGGTCGGCGACCCGTCGGCGCGAGGGCCTGATGTTCTCGATCCGGCGCATCTCCGGGTCGCCGGACAGAGAGTTCGAAGGAAAACGTCCATGCCCATCCGCTCACTCGTCACGACTGGCCTGCTGGCCGCGTCACTGTCGATCGCGGTCGCCCAGAGCGCGCCGGATCCGGCGCCGGCTGACCCGACCGCGCCGTCGCCCGGGATGTTCGTGCCGGCGACCGCGCTGGCGCTGCGATGGAACGCGTCGGATCTCGACGACGCGAACGTCTACAACGGCCAGAGCGAGAAGATCGGCGAGGTCGAGGAACTGCTGATCGACAACGACGGACGCGTATCCGCGGTCATCATCAGCGTCGGCGGCTTCCTCGGGCTGGGCGAAAAGGACGTCGCGATTTCGTTCAAGAGCTTTCGCATCGCCCGCGAACGCGGCGACGACGACATCCGGCTCGTGCTCGATGTCGCGAAAAGCGCTCTGCAGAGCGCTCCGGAATACTTTCCATCCGGAAAATAAACAGAATCAGGCGGTTCATCCGAACCGCGTCCGCGAATCGGCCGAGGCGCCGATGCACTGCCAACCGGCCGCTCCACTGGCCATATTCCGACCCCGGGAGATCGACAATGAAGAAACTTCTGATCATCGCAGCCGCCGCCGCGACCATCGGCGCCTGCACTCCTCGTGAGGAGCGCGCCGGCGCGGGCGCGCTGATCGGCGCCGGCACCG
>PNJO01000347.1 GCA_013821905.1 Sphingopyxis sp.
CCGTTAGCCGTACTTCCGCGATCCCCGGCGGAAGCCGGGGCCCATGAAGGGAAGAACGTGCTCGCCATCTGGGCCCCGGCTTCCGCCGGGGATCACCTACGGCCGCAACCGGCCGTCACTCCCTAGAGCACATATTTGCTGAGGTCGGTGTCGCCCACCACATCGGCCAGCTGCTTGTCGACATAGGCGGCGTCGATATCGAGCGTCGTGCCGGGAGCGTCCTCGGCGGTGAAGCTGATTTCCTCGACCAGCCGCTCCATGATCGTCTGGAGGCGGCGCGCGCCGATATTCTCGACCTTTTCGTTCACGTCGGCGGCCAGTCTGGCGACGCGCGCGATCGCCTCGGGCTTGAAGTTCAGCGTCACGCCCTCGGTGCCGAGCAGCGCCGCATATTGTTCGGGAAGGCCCGCCTTGGTTTCGCTGAGGATACGGACGAAATCCTCCTCGGTCAGTGCGCCGAGTTCGACGCGGATCGGCAGGCGGCCCTGCAGTTCGGGAAGCAGGTCGCTCGGCTTCGCCACATGAAAGGCGCCCGAGGCGATGAAGAGGATATGATCGGTCTTCATCGGACCATATTTCGTCGCGACGGTCGTGCCCTCGATCAGCGGCAGCAAGTCGCGCTGGACGCCCTCGCGGCTGACCGAACCGCCGCGCACGTCGCTGACCGCGATCTTGTCGATTTCGTCGAGGAAGACGATGCCGTTCGCTTCGGCGTCGGCGAGCGCAACGCGCGCGACATCGTCCTGATCGAGCCGCTTGTCCTGTTCCTCTTCGAGCAGGCGTTTCCACGCGTCCATCGCCTTCATGCGGCGGCGCTTCTTCGGTCCGCCGCCGAGCGCCTTGCCGAGCATGTCGGAGAGGTTGATCATGCTCGTCTGGCCGGGCTGACCGGGAAGCTCGAAGGGGAGCGACGGGGCGTCCGAAACCTCGATCTCGACCTCGCTCTGCTCGAGATGGCCGTCACGGAAACGCTGGCGGAAGCTTTCGCGCGTCGCCTCGCTCGCGCCCTTGCCGGTGAGCGCGTCGAGCAGCCGCTCCATCGCGGCTTCCTCGGCCGCACCGCGCACGGCTTCGCGGCGGCGGTCCTTCTCAAGCCGCACGGCTTCCTCGACGAGGTCGCGGGCGATCTGTTCGACGTCGCGGCCGACATAGCCGACCTCGGTGAATTTGGTCGCCTCG
>PNJO01000348.1 GCA_013821905.1 Sphingopyxis sp.
CTGCCCGCGGCGCCGGGCCCTGCGCGCAAGGCGACTCGATGACGAAGGCCAAGACGATCCTGCTGGTCGAGGATGATCCGGCGATCGCGATGATCATCCGCGAGACGCTGGTCGACGAATGCGGGCTGTTCGCATCGGTCGCCAGCGTCGCCGAGCGCAACGCCTGGCTGGCGGAGAATAATCCCGATCTGATCATCACCGACGTCGTGCTGCCCGATGGAGACGGTATCGACTCGCTGCCCGGCGTGGGTGTCGATCCGCAGACGCCGGTGATCGTGCTGTCGGCGCAGAATACGCTCGACACAGCGGTGCGCGCGACCGGGATCGGAAGTTACGACTATCTGCCCAAGCCCTTCGACCTCGAAGAATTGACCGCCAGCGTCCGCGCCGCGCTCCGGCGGAGCCGGACCGAGCCAGCGACACGCGCCGATCCGGCGCAGGCCGACAGCCACGGCCTTGTCGGCCGCGCGCCGGCGATGCAGGCGGTTTATCGGACGATCGCGCGGCTCGCGACCAACGACCTTGCCGTGCTGATCCTCGGCGAATCGGGCACCGGCAAGGAGGTCGTGGCGCGCGCGATCCATGCCACGGGGCTGCGCCGCGCGGGGCCGTTCGTCGCGATCAACATGGCGGCGATCCCGCGCGAACTGATCGAGGCCGAGCTGTTCGGCCACGAAAAGGGCGCCTTCACCGGCGCGCACAGCCGCAACGCCGGGCGTTTCGAGCAGGCGGCGGGCGGCACATTGTTCCTCGACGAGATCGGCGACATGCCGCTGGAGGCACAGACGCGGCTGCTCCGCGTGCTCCAGAGCAACGAATATTCGACCGTCGGGGGCAGCCAGGCGCTACGCGCCGACGTTCGCGTGATCGCCGCGACGCACCGCGACATGCGCAACCTCGTTGCCGACGGTCGCTTCCGCGAGGATCTTTTCTACCGGCTCAACGTCATCCCGGTGACGCTGCCGCCGCTCCGCGACCGGCGCAGCGACATCGCCGCGCTCGTCCGCCATTTCGTCGACGCGGGGCGCCATTCGGGGCTTCCCGACCGGCAATTCGCCCCCGCCGCGATGCAACTGCTCGAGCGCTATGACTGGCCGGGCAATGTTCGCGAGCTTGGCAATGTCGTCCAGCGACTCGCGATCCTGTCGCGCGACACGATGGTCGCGCCGC
>PNJO01000349.1 GCA_013821905.1 Sphingopyxis sp.
ACAGCACTTCGCCGGCTTTCAGCGTCACGGGCGCCTGTCCTTTGAGTTGATATTCGAGCGTTCCTTCGATGACGTAGATCACCTCTTCGCCGGGATGGCGGTGCCACGGAGCGACAGCGCCGGGCGCGATGTCGATACGCGCCTGGATCGTCTCGCGGCCGGGCGCCGAGAGGTCGTGGCGTTGCAGGTCGGTCCGGCTGACGCCCTCGGGCACGGGCATCGCTGCGATCGCGGGGCTCGCGAGCAGGAGTGCGGCGGTGAACAGGGTGCGGATGTGTCGGGCCATGATGGCCTCCTTTAGCGTGGGTGGGATGGCGTTTCCGGTTGCTTGGGGAGGGTTTCGCCGTCGCGGCCCCGAAGGTTACTTGCCGCAAAAGAATTCATCGCATATAGTTAGTATACTAAGTAACATGATGAACGAGAAAGCGCGGGCAATGCGGGGTGGAATGCCGAATATCTTCAGATTTGCCGTCTGCAGGACGCTGTTCGCATGACCGACGTTGCCGCGATGCTCCCTGCCTTGATGACCCGCGTTGTCGGCCCCGGCGTGTTGTCGAGCCTGACGCGATTGTCGGGGGGTGCGAACATGGAGAGTTTTGCGTTCGACTGGGCGGGGGAAGGTTATGTCCTGCGCCGCGCGCCGTCGGCGGACTATATGGCGGACCGGCCGTTCGGGCATGGTGACGAGGCGGCGCTGGTGATGGCGGCGTTTGATGCCGGGGTGATGGCGCCCGAGGTGGTGGGGGTGCTCGAGCCGGGCGACGGCATGGGCACGGGTTATGTGATGCGGCGCGTGATCGCCGAGGTGTCGCCAGCGAAGATCTTGGCCGATCCGCCGGCGTCCTTGCTCGGCGACCTCGGCCGCGAGCTGGCGTGCATCCACGGTATCCCGCTGGAGGCGATCCCGGCGGCGATCCCGCTGATGGACACGGCGGCGGCGCTGGCGGAGCTTCGGTCGCGCTTCGGGTCGTACGGCGGCGATCGTCCGGTGATCGCGCTCGCGATCAAATGGTGCGAAGAGCACCTGCCCGCGCCCGCCGACCCGGTGCTTGTCCACGGCGACTACCGCATGGGCAATATCATGGTGGATAGCGCGGGTCTGGCGGCGGTGCTCGACTGGGAGCTCGCGCATCGCGGCGACGCGCATGAGGATCTGGCGTTCGGCTGCAT
>PNJO01000350.1 GCA_013821905.1 Sphingopyxis sp.
GCTCCGAACACGATCGGTATCGTCGTGGTGGCCGCTTTGGCAGCCCGCGCAGCGGTCGTGGTGGAGACGACGATCGCGTCGACATTCGCAGCGACCAGCGCCTTGACCTGGCCGGATATGTCCTGATCCGGTCTCAAATGGTGACGGTAGTCGATGACCGCATTGCGGCCCGGCTCATAGCCGTTCTCGCGCAAGCCTTGCTCGAACTGCTCTTCAAAGATAGTGCGCTGTGGGCCGTTCACGATGTAGCCGATCCGCAGGGGGCGACGTGTTTCGGACCGAGTGGCAAAAGGCATAAGACAGGTGAGCAGGATGAGTTGACGCCGGGCTATGACCATAACCGTCCTCCGTTCTGCAAGCGTACGATGTTCATTCGATCACCTCGTCGGCTCGGGAGAGGATCACCGACGGGAGATCGAGACCCAGAAGCCTGGCGGTGCGCAGGTTCAGCACCAGCCGGAAAGCATCGCCGTTCTCGACGGGCAGTACCGCCGGGCGCTCGCCGCGCAGGACGCGGTCCGCCAGACGCGCCGCCTGGCGGTAGAGCGCGATGTTCTCGACGCCGTAAGAGGCCAGCCCCCCACTCAGCACATGATAGCGAAAAGCGAAAACGCTGGGCATCCGCGCCGCATTCGCTTCGGCGATGAAGACATCGCGATTGGCCGCGCCGAGCGGGCCCGGCAGCAGGATCACGCCGCCACCGGGCGCGGCGCCGAAGGCGCGCGTCTCGTCGCGCAGTGCCTCTCGCGTGCGTGCGGGGATCGGCGTGACGCGCATGCCGAAGCTCGCCGCCACGGATTCGGCCGCCTCGACATAGCCCTCGTTGGCGGGGTTGCTGGGGTCGAAGAAGATGCCGACGCGTTCGACGGCCGGGCTGAGTTGGCGCAGCAATTCGAGCCATTTCGCGCCGACCGAGAAATCATGCTGGGTCACGCCGGTGATGTTGCCGCCCGGCCGCGCCAGGCTGGCGCCGACGCCGAGCCCCACCGGGTCGGTCACCTGCGCGAAGACGATGGGCACCGTCGAGGTCGCTTCCCTGAGTTCGACGAGCGCGGTGGTCGCGCTCGCCAGGATCGCGTCGGGCGCGAGCACGGCGAGTTCGCGCGCGAAACGCCGCAACTGCGCAGCGTCGCCGGCCGA
>PNJO01000351.1 GCA_013821905.1 Sphingopyxis sp.
TGATCGCGCAGGGCAGGCGGACCGCGCCATCGTCGTGGACGCGCTTGCCCTTCAGCACATGCTGCTGGACGAAGCCGCCGGGGAAGGTGGTCAGCCGGCGCTCGGCATATTCGCGGTCCTTGATCCGTGCGACCATGCCGGTCAGTGTCTGCGCGGTCTGCGCCGGGGTGACGATCAGTTCGTCGGTATTGTGCCAGATCTCGGCATCGGGGGTGAAGCTGCCCTGCATCGTCGCAATGTCGCCCGCCTCGATCGCGTCGAAGAAACGCTGCGCCATTGCGCGGATGTCGTCCTGCTCTGCCATGATGCTCTCCTTAAGCTTTCGCGCCGAACATGCGGCCGCCGTTGGCGGCGATCAGCCCGTCGATGTCGTCGCCCTTGTATGTGGGATCGGCCGACGGACCGAAGGACGCCAGCATGTCCTGCGTCACCAGTTCGGCCATCGCCTTCCATTCGGGGTGGGTGAAGATCCAGTATTCGCCCGCCTCGATCGCCTGCACGACGCGTGCGCCGATCTTGTCAGGGGACATGCCGCCGGCGAGCACGCCCTGCATTGCCTGGCTCGTTGCGGCGGCCTTGCCGACCTCGACCTCGGCGGGACGCAGGTCGCGTGTCGTCTCGACGATCCGCGTCGCCGACATGCCGGGCATCAGCACCGAAATATCGACGCAGGTCGCGGCGAGCTCGTTGCGCAGCGCCATCGCGATGCCGAGCGTGGCATATTTGGAGCTGATGTACGCAACCGAGATCGGCGGCGGCACGATCGCGACCATCGATGCGGTGAGGATGAGGTGGCTCGGCTCACCCGACGCCTTCATGTCGCCGAGGAACGTGCGACAGGCATAGAGATGCGCGTGCGCGTTGACCGCATAGTTCCAGCGCCAGACGTCGGTGTCATATTGCTCGAACGGCCCCGATCCGCCGCCGACCCCGGCGTTGCTGAACAGGATGCGCACCGGTCCGAACGCGCGCGCTTGTTCCCCTGCGGCGGCCCAGCTGTCCTCGCTCGTGACGTCGAGCTGGAGGCCGAGTGCGTTCGCGCCTTCGCTGCGCAGGGCTTCGGCCGCGGCATCGGCACCGGCGCCATCGATGTCGGCGAGAATGACCGAT
>PNJO01000352.1 GCA_013821905.1 Sphingopyxis sp.
GCTCTTCCGATCTCGTTCATGGCTGAACGCGTGCTCGGCAATGTTGTGTCGTCGGGCATCAAGGTGCTGGTACTCGCGGTGATCGTCGGCATCGGCTCGACCATATTCACCGAGTTCACCAGCGCGATCGGGCCTGAACCCACCATCGAGGACGCGCTTTCGGTTGTGCTGGCGAGCCTGTCGCTGCTCGGGCTCGGCATCTTCGGTCCCGGCATTGCCAATGGCATCGTCTCGGGCGGACCTCAGCTGGGGGCAGGGGCTGCCGCTGGAACCGCGCTCCTCGCAGGCGGTGCTGCGGCAGGCGCCGTGGCAGGTGCGCGCATGGCAGGCGGCGCGGTCGCATCGGCAGCGTCCAATGTCGCGCACGGCACATCGCGCGCCGCGGGCGGCGCGACCATGGCCTATGCGCTCGGCTCGGCAGGCAAGTCGGGTGCAACAGCAGTTGGCTCTGGCATGGCCGCGGTCGGCGATGCCGCCGTCGGCGCCGCGACTTCGCCACTGCGCAAGGCAGGCGATTCGATGCGCCAATCGTTCCGTGAGGGCAGTCGGGCTGCGATCACCAATACCGGCGGCACGATTACGCCCGGCCCCAGCACACCACCCGCGTCGCCATCCGATCCCGACCAGGGCCAGCCCGCTTGGGCCAAGGCGCTGAAGGACCGGCAGACCATTGCACACGGCGCGACGATCGCTGCCCACACCCTCAAGTCCGGCGACAGCCATGGCGGCGGGGCTTCCATCGACACCTCCGAAAAGGACTGATCCATGTTCCGACGACCCTCTATCCGCTACGGCAAGACCCCCGAACCCGAAACGCCCTACCAGCGCGCGAGCCAAGTCTGGGATGACCGGATCGGCTCCGCCCGTGTCCAGGCGCGCAGCTGGCGGCTCGCCTTCTTCGGCGCGCTCGGCCTTTCGACCTGCCTGACCGCCGGGATCATCTGGCAGGGCGCACGCGGCACGATCATTCCCTGGGTCGTCCAGGTCGACAAGCTCGGCGAAGCTCAGGCCGTCGCCCCCGCCGATGCCGGGTTCACGCCTTCGGATCCGCAGATCGCGTTCCATTTGGCGCGCTTCATCGAAAACGTACGCGGGCTTTCGGCCGATGCC
>PNJO01000353.1 GCA_013821905.1 Sphingopyxis sp.
TCCCTGCTCGCGGCCCTGCCGGGACAGCCGATCAGATACTGACCGTCGCTCGCACGATTGCCGAGATCCATCCAGTAGGCGGGACTGTTCCGTTCCTCGGCCAGCGCCGCTCCGATCGCGCGGCGGGCAGACGCCGTGTCGACACAGGTGATGAGGATATCGGCGCCTTCGACACCGACCTTCCCGGGCGCGCGCCCGTGAACCGCCTTCCAGGCGAGGCCGTGCGCGAGGTTGATCCGCTCGGTCAGCGTGCGCGCCTTCGAATTGCCGATGTCGCAGCGAAAGAAGGGCTGGCGGCCGAGGTTGGCTTCGGTGACAATATCGTCGTCGACCACGGTGACATGAAGCGATCGCGAGGAGATCGCGCGCAATGCGGTGTCGAGCGAAGCTAGCCCCATCAGCATCTGCGCGCCGTTGCCGCCGCAGCCTACGAGCAGAACCTTGAGTGCGCGGTCGCCGAATTCGGCGGGAAGATAATGGCGGTCGCTGGTGTCAGGGGGCATGAGGATCTCCTGCGAATGGGCTGCGCGGCAGCGGAAGAAACATGCCGCCGGCGCAGAGACGCGACGCTCTCGTGGGGCCGTCAGGCTGATCCAACCGGCCGAACACAAGCGATATCTTGGTCGCGTGCGCGTCGTCGGCATCGTCGGTGGCGCTGAAAAAGGCCGCTCCGGTGCCATGGCTATGGATATCGCAGACGATGTGCCAATCGGGCGGCAGGACCGGCGTGCGATAGACGAGGCGCGAGGGCGTGGCTTCGTCGATGACGGGGAACTCGACGGCGAACCCTCGCGTAGCCTCGTTCCAGAGAACGAATGCCGCTGCCTCATTGGGCAGCGCGGCCCGCAGATGGTCGAGGATCGATCCGAGATGTGCGCCGGGGATGAATCCGCAGCGCAGGTCTGCCTTGGGCCCGCCGACGCTGCCATAAGGAAGGTGCGCGGCGATCGGCGGCGTGACGGGGATGTCGAGCGCGAGCCACGGACGGCGCAGGATCAGCAGGACGCCGTCCTTGCCCACGGCGAGGCCGCGTCCGACGCGAGCGGCGCGAAGCGCATCGAGGGCGGGCGATCCTCCGTG
>PNJO01000354.1 GCA_013821905.1 Sphingopyxis sp.
GTCCCCGCCGCGAAATATCCTCGGCCAGATCCTCGACGCTCACCCCCGCCGTGATCCGCCGCACATTCGCGTCGGACGCCACAAGCTTGTCGAGCGCGATATCCCGCGCCGCCGTCAAAACAATCTTCGCCATATCCCTGAACTCCGCGACGGATGGGCGAGAACCTCTCTCTCACCCTCTTCTCCGTCGAAAAGCCCAAAGGGCCCTCTCACTCTCGGGCTGCCGAGTCCTCGCCGCCGCACCCGGGCATGTTCAGCACATCGGCGCCGGCGCGCGCATAAGCCTCGGCACCCGCGGCAAGTGGCGCATAGGACAGCGCGCGCCAGGGCGGCGGATCTGGCGGCTTACCGACCGCGATCATCGGACCGCGAAGCGCGAGGTCCGCGACTTTGCCGACATTGACCTTGCGGCTATCGATCCCGGGCAAGCCCGCCGCGATCGGCGCGGCTTTGACTGGCTCGCAGTCATAACCACCGCTCAGCCATCCGGTCTCGTAATGCAATGAAAACCCGCCCCTCCCGATAAAGAGATGCCCGCCTTGGGTGGCGAGGGCCTTGGCGATCGTCTCACCGTAATTGTCGGTCATGAGCGAAATCTCCGCGACGAGCGCGCGGGAGCCTTTCTCTCGCTTTCTGTCCCGTCGTGAAGCGCGCTCACCGCTCTCGCTCTTCGCAAAAGCAGCGTGAAAGGCCCGGCGCGCGACCGGGGGCGGCATCCTGTCCTGCCTTCCGCGCTTGTCGAGCCACAGCCTTGCTTCGGATGCCGCGCCGCAAAGCGCAAGCAGGCAAAGTCTAATAAACTGGCAAAAATTCCCGAATTGCCCTTGGCAGCCGCGCGAGAATCTATGACAGTGCTGGGGCGGTGTCGTGATTTTTCCGGGGCAAAATGATCGGCGGCGAGCCAAAGTGGTCGCGTAAGGCGGGTAAAGCGGGGGGAACGGCTCAGGCGGATCGACGACGCCGGCTCATGGTCGTCACGATCGCTGATCGGCTCGAGTCGCCCTATCTCGCAAACCTCTCGAACCGCCTAATCGCCGAACAGGCGAAGAGCGG
>PNJO01000355.1 GCA_013821905.1 Sphingopyxis sp.
CTCACGCGCGCCATCTATTTCACCGCGCGCGCCGGCCGCGTGATCCCCGAGGAATTGTTCGTCGCGGTCGCCACGGTGCTCGCCTTCGTCTTTCAGCTCGAACGCGCAGCCGCCGAAGGCACGGCGCCGCCCGCGATCGACGTGCCGCCTTCGCATCGTTTCGATCCCGAAGGGCGCCGTCAGGCTTAAACTTGTCCGCGCGCCGCCGTTAAGGGGTTCGAAGGATATTTTGCCATGGTCAGTTCAATCGCCAACAGCCTCGGCTTCGGATCGGGGCTCGACGTCAAACAGCTCGTCACCGACCTGTCGAACGCGTCGCGCGACCCGAAGATTGCGCGCATGAACTCGCTCAACCAGGCGAACCAGACGCGGATCAGCGCGCTGGCGCAGGCGCGATCGGACCTCGAAGGCTTTGCCAATTCGCTGGGCCAGATGGTCAGCGACGGCACGCTGCGCAGCACGCCGACCGTTTCCGACGAAAGCGTGCTCGGCGCCACCAGCCGCGCGGGCCTCTCCGCCGACAGCTTCGCCGCGACCGTCGTCGTGAACCAGCTCGCGCGCGCGCAGACCAATTATTCGGGCGTCGTCGCCGACCGCACCGCCGCGGTCGGCGCGGGCACGATGACGCTGACCGTCGGCGGCGTCGCCAAGACGATCACCATCGGCACCGCGAACAACAGCCTCGACGGGCTGGCCAATGCGATCAACGCGAGCGGCGGCGGCGTGACCGCGTCGATCATCGCCGATGAGGGCGGCCACCGCCTGATCGTCAAAGGTCCGACGGGCGAGGTCGGTGCCTTCACCCTCACCGCCGACGCCGGCGCCGATCCGGGCCTCGCCGCCTTTTCCACCGGCGGCGGCATGACCGTCGGCCAGACCGCCGCCAACGCCGAATTCACCATCGACGGCGTGGCGTTCAGCCGTGCGAGCAACATCGTCGATGATGTGATACCGGGGATGTCGCTCACGCTGAAAAAGGCGGCGCCCGGACAAGGCATCGACATCGGTGCGAGCCGTCCGCTCGACATGATCAAGCAGACCGTCGGTGAT
>PNJO01000356.1 GCA_013821905.1 Sphingopyxis sp.
CTCGGGTACCAGAAGGGCTTCGGCGGGCATTTCCATAACGACAATTCGGTGGCGGTGCTGCGCGATATTCCCGGCCTCGTCCTCGCCTGCCCTTCGAACGGGGCGGATGCGGCGAGGATGCTGCGCGAGTGTGTGCGGCTGGCGCGCGAGGAGCAGCGGCTGGTGGTATTCCTCGAACCGATTGCGCTCTACCCGATGCGCGACCTGCACGAGGAGAAAGATGGCGGCTGGATGCACCTTTACCCCGATCGCGGCGAGCGGATCGCGCTGGGCGAAGTGGGCGTGCGCGGTGCCGGCTCGGATGGGGGCCCGGATGCAGGAGCGGACCTTGCGATCGTCAGTTTCGCCAACGGCTTCTACCTTTCGTGTCAGGCGCAGGCCGAGCTCGAGCGGTCGGGGGTCGCCGTGCGCGTGATCGACATGCGCTGGCTCTCTCCGCTGCCCACATCCGCACTGACCGAGGCGGTCAAGGGCGCGCGGCATATCCTGGTGGTCGATGAAACGCGCCGGTCAGGCGGCGTGGCAGAGGCGCTGATGGCGCATTTCCACGAAACAACCGACGTTCCGCTCGCGCGGATCGCGGCGGAGGACAGCTTCATCGCCACCGGGCCCGCCTATGCCGCCACCATGCCATCACGCGAGAGCATTGTTGCAGCGGCGAAAGCGTTGGTCGGGAGCGCAAGATGAGCCGCACGCGAACCGCAGTCGTCGTCTGCCCAGGGCGCGGCACCTACAACAAGGGCGAGCTTGGTGTGCTTGGGCGGCATTTCGGCGACCATGCGCTGATGGAGCGTTTCGATGCGCTGCGCCGCGCCAACGGCCAGCCGACATTGAGCGAGCTCGACGGGGCGGAGCGCTGGTCGGCGGCTGCGCATACGCGCGGCGACAATGCTGCAGGCCTGATCTTTGCCGCGACGCTGGCCGATTTTCGCGCGATCAAGGATGTCGAGGTGGTCGCGGTCACCGGCAATTCGATGGGATGGTATTCTGCATTGGCCTGTGCAGGGGCGCTAACGGCGGAAGACGGCTTCACGCTCGCCAACACCA
>PNJO01000357.1 GCA_013821905.1 Sphingopyxis sp.
CGGGTGCGAGCGGCGTCGTGGCTTGGTAATCGAGGTAAATCATCCGGCGAGAGAGTCCTTGTTGCGAGCGATTCGCAAAAGTTGCATGTTGATACCTATTTTCTATATAGGCGCGTGTCTTCGCTCCGCCACCCCGCTGTCCGGCGACTCGGTGGCAAGCCCCGAAACATAAAGGTGCTCCCATGCCCGACGTCATTTTCCCCGGCCCCGAGGGCCGCATCGAAGGCCGTTTCTCGCCGCCGCCGCGCCCGCGCGCACCGGTCGCGCTGATCCTCCACCCGCACCCGCAGGGCGGCGGCACGATGAACGACCGCATCACGCAGGCGATGTACAAGAGCTTCGTCGCGCGCGGTTTCGCGGTGCTGCGCTTCAACTTCCGCGGCGTCGGCCGCAGCCAGGGCACGTTCGACAACGGCATCGGCGAACTCAGCGATGCCGCATCGGCGCTCGACTGGGTCCAGTCGATCCATCCCGAGGCGCAGACCACCTGGGTCGCGGGCTTCAGCTTCGGCGCCTGGATCGGCATGCAGCTGCTGATGCGCCGTCCCGAGATCCGCGGCTTCCTGTCGGTCGCGCCGCCGGCGAACATGTACGACTTCAGCTTCCTCGCGCCCTGCCCGTCGTCGGGCATCATCGTCGCGGGCGGCGCCGACGAGATCGTGCCGCCGAACGCCGTGCAGAAGCTCGTCGACAAGCTGCGCACCCAAAAGGGCATCACCATCCATCACGACGAAATCCCGCGCGCCAATCACTTCTTCGAACATGAACTCGACCAGTTGATGAAGTCGCTCGATAACTATCTGGATATGCGGCTCGCGCCCGATTCGCCGATCCGCTGACCTGCTGATCCAGCCATCTTCGTCATTGCGAGGAGCCGAAGGCGACGCGGCAATCTCCAGCGATCGGTATTGACGATCGTTAGCTGGAGATTGCTTCGCTTCGCTCGCAATGACGGTGCGCTATTTCGTGGGCACCAGCCAGATCGCGACATTGGCGAACATCACCAGCGCGGCGACGAGCATCAGCAGCGCGCGGCG
>PNJO01000358.1 GCA_013821905.1 Sphingopyxis sp.
AGCGGGGCAAAAGCGAGAAAGATGATGGCCTGACCGAAAACGGTCGGCTTGATCATCTCCTGGCTCGCCCGCATGGTCTCCTCGAGCCGCTCGCGTAAGAGCAGCAGACGTCCTTCCCGGTGCTGCCGCTCGGCGAGGCGCCGCAGGCAGTTTTCGATGATGATCACCGCGCCGTCGACGATCAGCCCGAAGTCCAGTGCGCCGAGGCTCATTAAATTGCCCGGCACACGGAACGCGTTCATCCCGATCGCCATCATCAGGAACGAAAAGGGGATGATAAGGACCGCGATGATCGCCGCGCGGACGTTGCCGAGCAGGAGGAACAGCGCGACCGCAACGAGAACCGCGCCTTCGGTCAGGTTTTTCTGCACGGTTTCGACGGTGGCATTGACCAGCTTCGAGCGGTCGAGCGTCGGCGTCACCTTGATGCCCGGCGGCAAGGACTTCGTGATCGCGACGACTTTCTCGCCGACATTGCGGGCGACAACGCGGCTATTCTCGCCGATCAACATTAGCGCTGTGCCGACAACGACCTCATGGCCGTTCATGCTGGCGGCACCCGTGCGCAGATCGCCGCCGATCCGTACCGTGGCGACGTTCTTGACGGCGACCGGGACGCCGCCGCGCGTCGCGATGATCGCGTCGGCGATCTCATCCAGGTCGCGGATGCGCGCATCGGCGCGGACGAGGAACGCTTCGCCACCGCGGTTGAAATAATTGGCGCCGACCGCAAGGTTCGTCGCTTCCAGCGCCTTGGCGAGTTCCGAATAAGAAACCCCGAACGCACTCAGCTTTACCGGATCGGGCTCGACGACGTAGGTTTTTTCGAACCCGCCGATCGAATCGATGCCGGCGACACCCTGGACGGTGCGTAGCTGCGGTCGGATGATCCAGTCCTGGACGGTGCGCAAATACGCCGCGCGTGAGACGTCGTCGGTCAGCCGGTCGCCTTCGGGGGTCAGGAAGCTGCCATCCGACTGCCAGCCGGGTTGGCCGTTGCGGATCGTCGCACCTTTGCCG
>PNJO01000359.1 GCA_013821905.1 Sphingopyxis sp.
GCTTGAACCGGGGAAGGACGCTTCGTCGGTGTTCCACGTCGCTGCGCCGGTATTCGACGACGCCGGCCGCATCATCGGCTCGCTCACCGTCGCCAAGCCGGTTGCCAGCGTCGATCCCATCATCGGCCGGGCCGAACGCAGCATCGCGCGCTACGGCCTGCTGCTGGTCGCGGTGTCGCTGGCGGTCGGACTGTTCATGACGATGAGACTGTCGGCATCGGTGGGGCGACTGCAGCACTACGCGCGAGAGGTGTCGGAAGGGCGGCCGGCCGAGGTACCGGAATCCGGTGCCCGCGAGCTGAACGACCTTGCCCAGGCCATGGCGCTCATGCGGCAGAAGCTGGAAGGCAAGCACTATGTCGAACGCTATGTGCAGGCGCTCGCGCACGAACTGAAAAGCCCGCTGGCTGGCGTGCGGGGGGCGGCCGAGCTGCTTGGCGAAGCCGATCTGCCGGTCGGCCCGCGCATGCAGTTCGCGCGTAATGTGACCGAGCAGAGCGCCCGCATGCAGGCGCTGATCGACCGCATGCTGCAGTTGAGCCGGCTGGAGGCGGCCGACAGCCGGTCGGCGACAGCGCCATTCGATACCGTCATCGCGGTGCGCCAGGCTTGCGCCAAGCGGGGCGTACTCGCATCGGGACGGGACGTCGCGCTCGACCTCGACCTGCCGGATGCACCGCTCACGCTGCTTGGCGACAGCGGCCTGTTCGAACTGGCTGTCGGCAGTCTGCTCGACAACGCCATCGATTTCGCGCCGACGTCCTCGCGCGTGACGGTGACGCTGACCGGTAGCGGTCGCGAAGTCGTTCTGACCGTGCGCGATTGCGGGCCGGGCATTCCCGACTACGCGCAGCCGCGGATTTTCGAGCGCTTCTATTCGCTGGCCCGTCCGCACGGCGGTCGTGGCTCCGGGCTGGGTCTTGCGTTGGTGCGCGAGATCGCCCAGCTCCACAAGGGCCGCATCGAGGTCGCGAGTCATGCCGGTGGCGGCGTGATCGCGACGCTGACACTGCCCGGTCC
>PNJO01000360.1 GCA_013821905.1 Sphingopyxis sp.
GGTTGCTCAAGGCGAAGATCCTGCCGCCACTCTATTGGCACGGCATGCTTCGCGGCCGCGAATGGCTCGCTGCGCCCGCGCGGATCGGCGAGGGCGGGTGAGCCTCGACACTGCCCAATATCTGCTTGGCGCGCTGTCGGGCGGGATCGTCGGCTTCACGCTCGGGCTCGTCGGCCGCGGCGGGTCGATTCTCGCGGTGCCGCTGATGGTCTATCTCGTCGGGGTCGGGAGCCCGCATGTCGCGATCGGGACGAGCGCGCTCGCGGTCGCCG
Source organism: Sphingopyxis sp. (assembly GCA_013821905.1). Classification (GTDB taxonomy): domain Bacteria; phylum Pseudomonadota; class Alphaproteobacteria; order Sphingomonadales; family Sphingomonadaceae; genus Sphingopyxis. Next base: position 273 of record PNJO01000360.1, read on the forward strand.
CCAATGCCGCCTCGGGTCTTGCACAGCATGCACGCGCCGGGACCGTCAAATGGCGCTGCGGCTTTCTCTATGCGGGAAGCGGCATCGTCGGTGCGCTGGCAGGCTCGACGCTTGGAAAGGCGATCGACGGGCAGAAATTGCTCTTCCTCTTCGCGCTGCTGATGCTTGTCGTCGGCGGGTTTATGCTGCGCGGGCGAAACAATCCGGGCATCGAAGGTGCCGCCTGCAATCGCCACAATGCTCCCAAGGTGCTTGGGTTCGGGCTCGGCACCGGTGGCTTTTCCGGTTTCTTCGGCATCGGCGGCGGCTTCCTGATCGTGCCGGGGCTGATCGCTTCGACGAATATGCCGATCCTCAATGCGGTCGGCACGAGTCTCGTCGCAGTGACCGCCTTCGGGCTGACCACTGCGCTCAACTATGCGGTGTCTGGGCTGGTCGACTGGACGCTGGCGGGCGTCTTCATCGCGGGTGGCATGCTCGGCGGGGTGGCCGGAACACGCTATGCCCGGATCCTCTCGGGCAAGGGCATGCTTACCACGGTGTTCGCGTGCCTGATTTTCACGGTCGCAGCTTACATGCTCTGGCATAGCGCTTCCGCGCTCTGACCGTCGGAGATTATCGTGCCGGGGCGAGGCCGCCGGTTGAGACCGGGCGGCGTAAGAAGCCTGTCGCCCGGCACCGCGATCTTCCCGGGTTCAGGGTTTCGTCGTCCCCGTTTTTGCGATCTGCGTCACGACGCCTGCCTTGC
>PNJO01000361.1 GCA_013821905.1 Sphingopyxis sp.
TCGACCCGCGCCGCCCGCGCGGACGCAGGGCATGGCGCCACTGCCCGCGCTTCGGCCATGCCACGATCAGACCAAAGACCATGTTGGTGAAGAGCAGCACGCCGCTGACCGCGAGGATCCAGTGGCCGACGGTTCCCGCGACGAGCGTCAAGTGGATTTCGCGTATCAGCCCGAGGAAGCTGTAATCGTCGGCACGAGCGTTGCGGAGGATCGTTCCGGCGCCGTCGATATAGGCATTGCGGCTGACGCCCGCCGAATCATTGTGCAGGATGATATAGCGATCGGACAGTCCCGCGGTCGTCCAGATCCAGTCGACCTTCGCCGTGCCCCCCGCGCCCGCGAGCGCGTCGATCCTCCGTTCGATCGCCGCGGGATTGGCCGGTACGTGGCGGGCCGACAGCATCGCGTCCTCGGCCTCGAAATGAAAGGTCAGCAGGATGCCCGTGATCGCCTGCACCAGCCAGATCGCGGCGGCGCTGAGGCCCAGCCAGCGGTGCAATTCCAGCAAATTCTTGCGCGTTGTGCCGTTGGCCGGCGGCGAATCGGTCATCCCAGGTCCTTCTCTGGACGTTCTAAAGAAGCGCCGGGCGCGGCAGGCGCAAGGCGGAAAGCGGCGCGGCCTCGGCGAGGCTTGCGAAAGCGATAGCCGACCCCGCAGGGCCCCGGATCGGGCGACGGCGCCGTCGCCGGGACCCGGTGCGGCGCCGCTGCAACCGCCGTACCGCGTGTACCGAGGCTGGTAAGCCAGCCCTGCGCAATCAGATGTTCATAGGCGAACACCACGGCCTTCCGATTGAACCCCAGGGTCTCCGCCAAGTAGCGGCTGCTCGGCAGCCAGGCTCCCGGGGCGAGCCGCCCATTCTCGATGTCGTGGATGATCGCTTTGACGATCTGGAAATGGACCGCGTCGCGGCTGCTGCTGCGATCGATACGATCGCGAAGGTCGATGTGCCAATTGTACAGCATTGGTCCCCCCGCTCGATCCGGCTGACCGGCGTGTTATCTCGTGACCAAAGGGGC
>PNJO01000362.1 GCA_013821905.1 Sphingopyxis sp.
ACCGCGATCGCGGCGGCCGCGCGCAGATACTGCAGGCGGATGTTGCGCTGCCCGGCGAGCGCGGGCGCGGCCGCCGTCGCTGCGTCCGCGTTCGCGCCGATAGCGAGATCGAGGCCGGATTTGCCTGCGACTTCGCTCATCGCCGATCGCTCGCGACGATGGTCGTGGCAGATGGCGCGGCCGCCGGGGCGGGGCGCGCGGGCCGGCAGGCGGCGGGCAGGCCAGTCATGGCTCGGGCTCTCATGCGGCGCATCCGACGCCGCATGTTTCTGCTCGGTGTCGGATTATTGCTGTCCGTGACAGCTACCCGCAGAGGGGCCACGCTGACAAGACGCCGACGCTCCGCGCTCCCGGCGGCTCGATCTCACGCGTATTGCGCAAGCCCCGCGCCGAAGGACCAGTTTTCGCGCGCGGCTTCAACCAGATTGATGAAGATGTCGTCCGGTCTCAGACCGGGCTCGCGGCCGAGATTCTCGGCGATGCAGGCAAACAGCGCCTTCTTCTGCGCGACGCCGCGCGTATTCGACACGGTGAGCTGGATATAGACCAGCCCGGCCGAGCGCTCGAAGCCGAAATAGTTGGCGTTGAAGATGAATTCCTCGGCCTCGTGCTGATGGATCACGGCGAAGAGGTCGTCCTCCGGCACCTCGAATGTTTCGCGCAAGGCGCGATAGACGCCATCGACGATAGCTGCGGGATGCGAGGCGGGGCGGCCTCGCCTCATGGAAATGCGGATGAGGGGCATGGTTGTCTCCTGCGGGGCGCGGGATTGAATGTCCCCGGCAGCAATAACCTAGTCGCATGCCATAAATCGTGATACTGTATCAAATATGATATCAATGATACGGATATACGATGATTGGCAATCGCTCGCTCGATATCGAAGCCGTGGCGGCTTTCCTCAACGCTTCGGAGTTCCGCAGCTTCACGCGAGCGGCGCAGGCGCTCGGCACGACACAGTCGCTGGTCAGCACGCGCGTGAAGCGGCTGGAAGCGATGCTCGGCCATGCGCTGC